>NC_022234.1:0-338313 GCF_000463015.1 Variovorax paradoxus B4
GTCCCGCGCCGAGGCCTGAGGAGCAAGTCATGGGCAACGTGGTCATCTTCGGCAACCAGAAGGGCGGCGTCGGCAAGTCCACGCTGGCGGTGCTGTACGCATGCTGGCTGGCCGATGTGCGACGCCGGTCGGTCTGCGTGATCGATCTGGACGCGCAGGCGAACAGCTCGAAATCGCTGAACCGGTCCTCGGTGATCACCGAAGCGGTGGAACTGTTCGGTCCGGATCTGGGCCTGATCGCCCCGCCGCGCGAGCAGACCATTGCGCTGGCGGCGGGCAGCAGAAAGCTGGCCGACGTCGAACTCGCGAGGGCGGACCTCGTGATTCCCTTGTTCCGCGGGAATGTGAGGCGCCTGGCGCAGGATTTCGACGCGGTCGTGATCGACACGCCCCCGGCGCTGGGCTTGCGTATGAGCGCGGCGCTGATTGCCGGCCATGCGGTGGCCTGTCCGATCGAGCTGGAGGAGTACAGCATCGACGGCGTCGCCGACATGCTCCGGACCGTCTTCGGGGTCAGGCGGCGCTACAACCCGCAACTGCGGATGGCGGCCATCGTGCTGAACCGGTTCAATCCGCATTCGCTGCGGCAGAAGGCCGCGATGCAGGAGCTGGCCTTGAACTTTCGGGAGTTCGTGATACCGGCGCGGATATCGACCCGTTCGGCCATTCCCGAGGCGCTGGCCGCGGGGGTGCCCGTGTGGCGGCTGCCCAAGAGCGCGGCACGCGAGGCGAGCCTCGAGGTGATGCGGGTGTTCGAGTTGCTGCAGCAACGCATCGACGGCTCGAAGGCGTCGATGCCGGCGGATACGCAGGCATGAGGGCGCCCGACGGCCTGGACCTGAGTGCGCTGTCGCAGTTCAGGGCGGCCGATCTGCTCACGGTCGAAGCCGCCCCTGCGGGCCCAGGCGCACCGGCGCAGGTGGCGCTCGAACGCATCGACTTCGACCCCGGCCAGCCGCGCCGTCGCATGCGGGGCGAACGCATCGAGGAACTCGCCGAATCGATCCGCGAGCATGGCGTGCTGGAGCCGGTGTCCCTGCGCTGCCATCCAGAGCACGCGCACCGGTACATCGTCAACCGCGGCGAGCGCAGGGTGCGCGCGGCGCGCCGGGCCGGCCTGTCCTGCGTTCCGGCGTTCGTGGACCCGCGGGTCGATCCCTTCGCGCAGGCGGCGGAGAACCTGCACCGTGACGACATGTCGCCGTTCGATCTGGCGGCCTTCATCGCCGAGCGGGAAGGGGAAGGCCATTCGCGCGCCGAGATCGCGCGCAGGTTGGGCAAACCGCGCTCCTTCATCACCGAGGCCGCGCGGCTCAGCGACGCACCGCGGCAGTTGCGGCAAGCGGTGGAGGAAGGGCGGCTCGGCGCGGATGTGCGGGTGCTCTACCAGTTGGTGGCCGTCGCGCGAGATCGCCCGCAGGAACTCCAGGAACTGATCGCGCGGGGCGGCCCGATCGGACGTGTCCAGACCAGGAGCCGCCCGCAATCGCCCGAGCCCGTCGGCGGCTCGGCGGCGCCGCCGCCCGGAAACGGGATCCCGAGGATCATCAGCGGCGGCCGTACGGTGCTGGTGGTCGAGCATGGAGGACGGCGCGGGTCCTTGCGCATCAAGGCGAAGGACGGCAACGTCGGCGAAGTCCGCTTCGGCGATGGCACGCGCGCCATGCTGCCGTTGGCGGACTTGCGGCTGGTGTGCTGGGCCACGGAGGAATAGCAATGCCGGCGTTGGCCGGCGCGACTCGACACCCGGTGGCGGGACAGGGTCCTGCTAGGCCGCGCCGGCAGCTTTCATCGCCGTGTGGCGGCGCCGGTATTCGCGCGGCGTCATCTGCAGGTCGCGAACGAAGGCTCTTCGCATCACCTCCTGTGATCCGTAGCCGCACTGCGCGGCGATGGCCTTGAGGGGGCGCGTGCTCGTCTCGAGCAGGCGACGGGCGGCGTCGAGGCGGATCTGCTGAACGCCACGCCCGGGCGAGAGACCCGTCGCGCGTTCGTAGAAGCGCGCGAAGGAGCGCGTGGACATGTGGACCTCCTGTGCCAATCGGGCGACGCTCAGCTTCTCTTGCAGATGTGCCGCGATCCACTGGTGCAGCACGCCGATCCGCGCGTCGGACGCGGGCGGCAAGCGGCGACGGCGCAGCATGCCGCAGCGACGGCTGCGCGGTCCGGGCAGGCGGGAAGCAAGTGTCTCGACAAACGCGGCGCCCCGGTCCTCCTCGATCCAGGACAGCGCCAGATCGGCGCCCTGGCCCGGTTCGATGACGCGCCAGCTGCGCGTTCTCATGCCGGCCGCGAACAGGTCCGGTCCCTGCCCGCCAGAGCGCAGCGCCGGCGGCGCGGCACGCCCCTGTCGTCGCACGACGCGGGTCTCCGGCGCAGGCGGCAGCAATGCCTGCGCGCCCAGCACGGCGCAGCGGTTCAGACGCCGTCGGTTCCTGGAGAGCCATTCGCGCAGGCGCTGCACGCCTGCCGCCTCGGCCGCGCCCGGAACGGGTTCGCCGCTGATGAAGAGCGTGCTCGCCCGCCCGACGAGCCGGTGCGGCAATGCACCCGTCGACAGTGCCACACCGCTTGAACTCAGGGTTTGGCCGCCCGCGGCGGAGGCCAGCCGCACATCGTAGCCGGCGAGCTTGTTGCGCGTCCGGCGAAAGGAGGCATTGGCGGCCTTGAAGACCGCGAGCATGCGGATGACGTCGAGAAGAAGGAAGCCGGGAAGCAGCAGGAGCCAAACCTTGTGCATCGTGAGAAGCCAACGTAGGGGGATCGATCCGCAATCTCTCGACCCTGGGCCGCACCGCGCCAGTGCGCGAAGGCAGGCTCGCGAAATTGGCAGAAATGGTGGTGAATTTTGCCTCCGGACTCCGCAAGGCGCTCCTAAACTGTCGCACCCTTGCCTCCATCACGCGCTGAACGACCGCTACGCGCACGCCGCAGGCCGGCGCAGCGCGGGTCGGTTCAGGCGGCTGGGCCGCCTGCCGGGCTGCGCCGCGGGAGCGTGGACCGCGCCCGCGAAAAAGGTGGGGGTGCCGACGACGCAGGAAGTGCACCTATGAACGAGTGGACCCAAGATGTTCTCGGTCGGTTGAACGAGGCCAGCGAACCATCCCAGGTGCTCGCGCAGGTCAGCGTGGCCGCCAGGCGCCTCGGCTTCGAGCACTGCGCCTACGGGCTGCGCACCCTCGTGCCCTTCACCCGGCCGAAAACTTTGATTTTCAGCACCTACGATGAGCGATGGAGCCGCCGGTACATCAGTGCGGGATATCTCCAGGTGGATCCCACCGTCGCCCACGGCGTGCACAGCGGGGCGCCCGTGGTCTGGAGCAACGAAGTCTTCCGGGACGCGCCGCAGATGTGGGACGAGGCGCGCTCTTTCGGCCTGCGCGTCGGCTGGGCGCAATCGGTCTTCGAGCCCGACGCGCGGGTCGGCATGCTGTCGCTTGCCCGCTCGGGCGAACCGCTGACGGCTGCGGAGATGCGCGCCAAGGACCGCTCGCTCCAGTGGCTGGTGAATAACGCCCACCGCGCGTTCTGCCGCCTCCTGGGCGGCCCGCTCGCGGGGATTGAACCGCTGACGAAGCGGCAGGTGGAGGTGCTGCGCTGGACGGGCGACGGCAAGACGAGCGACGAAATCGCGGCCATCCTCTGCATCTCGAAGCCCACGGTCGATTTCCATCTGAGGAATGCAATGGCGAGATTCGGTGCCGCCACCAAGAGCTCGGCCGCAGCGTTCGCTTCACGCCTCGGGCTCCTGAACTGAACGGATGGCAGCGGCCCCTTCGCCCGCAGGCCGGCGGGCGACTCGGCCGATCCCGTCGGCGTGGCGGTCCCGGTGCGGACACCAGTTCTTGTCCACGTCGATGAGGCAGGCGAACAGAAGCTGGCCGTCGACCCGCACTGGCGGTGCTGCACGGTGCGCGGACAGGCCCGTGCGACGCAGGATGCGCTCGATGCCCAGAGGCGAGGCGCTGATGAGCCGTCGTCCGCCCTCCTTGGCGACGGTCCGCATCGCGGCGCTCAGCATGTCCAGCGCGAGCGACCATCCATGCGGATCCCCGCCCAGCCGCGTGCCGTCGCCGGCGGCGAATCGCGACAGTTCCCAGATGTCGGGCGAGCACGGCGCCGGCGTGTCGCCGAGCAGCTGCGGGAAGACGCTGGCCAGAAGATAGGGCCGGTGCGTGGGCAACAGGCGGCTCGTGCCGACGATCTCGCCGTCCGGATTGCGTGCGATCAGATAGATGGTGTCCTTCCGGTCGAATTCGTCGAGTTCCAGCCGGCCGCGCGTATGGAGTTTCCAGCCCAGCTTCTCGACGAAAACCTCGTGCCGGTAGCGTGCCATGTCGAACAGCACGTCCGCCGAGAAAGAATCGATCGTTCCCGCAATGATCTCCATGAGGTCACCTCGCTGAATGAGGCCGCATTACAGCCTGATGACGCACACCAGGGACACTGTCAGAGTTGATAGGGCTGGCGGTTCGAGGCCTTCGTTTTTGGGGCGGTCGCCCTCGCAGACTGCTGTCGTGGGGCAGATCGGTTGTCGGGGCCGTCCCGCCGCAGGCGGGGGACCCGGCGGTTCGCTCACGGACGGCGCGCCGCCCAGATGGTGAAGGCACCGGCCGCGACAATCAGGACCACGCCGGCGGCGGCTTCGGGGCGCGGCATGTCGCCCCAGATCGCGTATCCCAACAGCAGCGCCCAGACGATCAGGCTGTAGCGAAAGGGCGTGACGACCGAGAGATCGACACCGCGGCAGGCCACGATGAGCGCGTAGTTGCCCAGTGCCGCGCAACCCGCCGCCGCAGCGAGCATGCCGAGCTCGTGGCGCGTGGGCGGCGCCCAGCGTTCCACGAGATCCAGCAGCAGGCCTGCCAGGCATACGGCGAGCGTGGTCGCCACGGCGATGATCGACGACGGGACCGTGGCGGGAATGCGCCGCGTCACCAGGTCGCGCGCGGCGAGCGAGGCGGCACACAACAACGCGCAGGCGAGGCCGGCTGCAGGGACCTCGGACCGCGCGGACGGCTGGATCACCAGCAGGACGCCGGCGAATCCCGCCGCGGTGGCGAGCAGTCGGCCCCCATGCCAAGGCTCCCATCGCAGCGCCATCGCAGTGGCGGCAATCATCAGCGGCGCGGTCATCATGAGCGTGCTGACCGTGGCGAGCGGCGCGAGCGACAGGGCGACGACGGAACTGAGGGCGGTCGTGATCTCGAGCCCGCATCGCACGCCGACGATCGGCCGCAGTGCCGTGCGCCAGCCGGCGCGTGTCCCGCGGGCGAGGGCCAGGACAAAGAGGGTGGCGAAGGCGCCGCGCACGGCCAGGACCTGCCCGGGCGGGAGGCTCTGCGCTGCCAGCTTCACGAAAACATCGTTGAGCACGTAGCAGCCCATGGCCACCAGCATGAGCAGGATTCCGCGGCGGTTGGCCTGTGCGCTAGCCATTGCCGGACGCGGGCGGGGACGGCGCGGGGGTGGCCTGCGGGATCGCGGGCGCCGACGGCGGCTCGGGGAGCGGCGGAACGCCGGGATCGCCCGCGGCGCCGGCATCCGGCGCCGTCCCCGGCCGCGGACCGAGCGGTGCGCCGCAACGCCTGAGGACGTCCCACAGCGCCTGCGCCTTCAGAACGATCTCCTCGACCTCGGCGTCCGGATCGGACATGGCGACGATGGCGCCACCGGCGCCGATGGAGACGCGACCGTTGGCCGACACCAGGGTGCGGATCACGATGTTGAGCTGCGCCGCGCCGTTGAGCGACAGATAGCCGATGCTGCCCGAGTAGATGCCGCGGGCCGCCGCCTCGAGTTCGTCCAGGATCTTCATCGTGCGCACCTTGGGCGCACCCGTCATGGAGCCGCCGGGGAACGCGGCGCGGATGCAATCGACCGCTCCGAGGTCCGCGCGCAGCCGCCCCCGGATCGTGCTGACCAGCTGGTGCACGGTGGCATAGGTCTCGACCGCGAACAGGCTCGGCACGTGAACGCTGTCGATCTCGCAGACCCGGTTGAGGTCGTTGCGCAGCAGGTCGACGATCATCAGGTTCTCCGCGCGGGTCTTCTCGTCGGCGACCATGGCGTCCGCGATCGCCTCGTCTTCGGCCGGCGTCGCGCCGCGCGCCGCGGTGCCCTTGATGGGCTTCGATTCCACATCGCCGGCGCTGGAGATGCGCAGGAAGAGTTCGGGCGAGGCGCACAGCACGGCATAGCCGCCGAAGCGCAGGTAGGCCGCATAGGGGGCAGGGTTGTGCCTGCGCAGGATCCGGTAGATCTCCAGCGGACGGATGCGTCCTTCGCCGACCAGTTGGTTCGTGAGGCAGACCTCGTAGGTCTCGCCCTGCAGGATCTCGTGCTGGCAGCGCAGGATCAGCTCCCGGTAGATCGCCAGGTCGATCCGCCAGGCCAGTGGCTGCAGATCGCGGGCCGCGGCCGCGCTGTCGTCCGGCGCGGTCGCCTGTGCGCCTGCCAGCCGCGCGCGCATGGTCTGCATCCAGCGACGATTCTCATTGGACGGCACGGCCTCATCCAGGCAGACGATCCAGACCTGCTGCTCGGCGTGGTCGAAGGCGAGGAAGCGGTCGGCGAGGATCCACATCGCGTCCGGGGTGTCCGCGTCGTGGGCATGCGTGCCGTCCAGCTCCCGCTTGAGTTCATAGCCGAAGTAGCCCACGAAGCCACAGGCGAAGTCGAAGGGAAGCGGGGGACCTGCAGGCGGCTGGCCCGGCAGGTGGTCGCGCAGGTAGTCGAAGATGCTCTCGTCGCGCACCTGGACGACGTCGCCCCGGCGCACCATCAGTTCGCGCGGGGCGGTGCGGTAGTTCAGCACCTGGGCGCGCGGGCCGCTCGCGTCGCCCATGAAGGAGAAGCGCGCCCGCCCGGGCTCGGCGAGGCTGCTGTCCAGCCAGAAAACGCAGTCGCGCTGCGCGAACGTTCCCATGAACACGGCCTCGGCATCGGCTGTGGTGTCGATGCACTCCGCATGCAGCGACAACGCCTGCGGGCCTTCGAAGCGCAGCGGGGGGCCGAAGCGATCCCGTGCCTCGCGCCGGGGCGCCTGTGCGAGCCACTCCAGCGTCAGGTCCCTGAAGTTGCGCAGCAGCCGTGCGCCGAATTCGGTGCAGATCGACTCCGGATGGAACTGCACCCCCCACCAGGGCAGGGAGACGTGGCGCAGTCCCATCAATGTGCCGTCGGACGTCCAGGCGAGCGGCTCCAGGGTTGAGGGCAGCTGCGTGACTGCGAGCGAGTGGTAGCGCACCGCCTCGAAGCGGTCCGGGATGCCGGCGAAGAGATCGCGCTGCGCGTGCGAGACACGGTCCAGGCGTCCGTGCATCGGTCGCACCGCCAGGTCGACACGGGCGCCGCAGTGGTGGGCGATGGCCTGGTGGCCCAGGCAGACGCCGAGCACGGGCTTGCGGGAACGCTGCAGCGCGTCCGCCGAGATGCCGAGGTCGGCGCGCCGCTGCGGACGTCCGGGGCCCGGCGAGATCACGATGTTGTCGAAGTGCATGCGCTCGACCTCGTCCCAGTGCATCTCGTTGTTGCGCAGCACGATCGGGGGCTCGCCGTTGCAGGCCGCCAGGTACTGGTAGAGGTTGTAGGTGAACGAGTCGTAGTTGTCGATCAACAGCGTGTGCATGGGAGGCTCCTCGGCGGAAAGCGGGGCTGTGCATCGTTGAAGAATCAGGCGGATGTCGCCACTGCGCAATGTGCTAGTTGCGCAGGCCGGCAGCGCCTGTGCATGCAGCGCGCTCACCGCCCGCATGTCCGGTCGCTCGCATTTCCGCGGTGTTCCGGTCCGTGCCCCGGGCTCTTGGAAGGGAAGGCGAGCGGCGAGGGCCTGCCGCTGGGGCGGCGCCGTCGGAAGGCGCGACTCGGCGTGAGGACCCGCGATCCCGTGCAAGCGCGAGTTCCGATGGTCCGCCGCCAAAGCCCACGGGGGGCGATGCGCAGCGGACTCTGCGCTCGCCGGCCGCACGGCGCCGGTCTAGCGCGCGGGAGAACCCGGGGTCATCCAGAGGACCACGGCATCCTTGCGCAAGACCAGCCGCCGCGGGACGGGCGTCGACGCGGCCGCCGGGGCCTTCTCCAGCACCACGTGGGCGCCGACGCGCGACAGGATGCTTGCGTCGACCGCCGGTGGTGCATGGCGGCCCCGGCGGGCTGTCGGGCGCACACGCCGTCTAGCGCCGCGAAGCCGCCGCGCCCGTCTTCGCGCCGAGCAGGTGGCCCAGCGGCAGCGCCACCTCCGACTTGATCTCGCGCAGCACGATGCTCGAGCGCACATGCGTCACGCCGGGCAGGCTGAACAGCACCTCGTGCAGGAAGCGCTCGTAGTGCTTCATGTCCGGCACGGTCACGTGGAGGATGTAGTCCGCGGGCCCGGTGGCCGACACGCAGCGGATGATCTGCGGGCTCGCGGCCACCACCTCCTCGAAGCGCTGCACCATCGCCTCGCTGTGGCGGTCGAGGTTCACCTCGGCCACGGCCGAGACGTGCAGGCCCACCAGTTCGGGGTCGACCCGCGTGGTGTAGCCGCGGATCACGCCGGCGGCCTCCATCTCCTTGATGCGCTTCCAGCAGGGCGTGGGCGAGAGCCCGACGGCCTCGGAAATCTGCTGCACGGTTTGCCGTCCGTCGTGCTGGAGCGCAGAAAGGATCTTGAGGCAATGCTCGTCAAGAGAAATAGGATCAACGTTCATCGCGGTTCCCGAGAGGATTCTTCTTCAAACAAGGGTCTGCGCGAGTGTATTGAAGAAACACTTACTCGGGGTGCGGCAGAACAATTCCGGGCATGAACGCCCCCCACAAGACGACCGCACTCCAGCGGCCCGGCTACCAGCTTTCCGACAACCTCTGGGCCGATGCCGGCGCCGTCTTCATCACCGGCACGCAGGCGCTGATCCGCATCCTGGCGATGCAGAAGCAGCGCGACGCGGCCCGCGGCCTGCACACGCAGGGCTTCGTCAGCGGCTACCGCGGCTCGCCGCTGGGCATGGTCGACCAGGCCATCTGGAAGGCCGGCGAACGTTTCAAGGAAACGGGCATCCGCTTCGTGCCCGCGGTGAACGAGGAGCTCGCGGCCACGCAGGTGCTCGGCACGCAGCGTGTGGAGTCCGACCCCGAGCGCACCGTCGACGGCGTGTATGCCATGTGGTACGGCAAGGGGCCGGGCGTGGACCGCGCGGGTGACGCGCTCAAGCACGGCAATGCGTACGGCTCGTCGCCCCACGGCGGCGTGCTGGTGGTGGCGGGCGACGACCACGGCTGCGTGTCGTCGTCGATGCCGCACCAGAGCGACCACGCCTTCATGGCCTGGCGCATGCCCGTGATGCAGCCCGCCAGCGTGGCCGAGTACCTGGAGTTCGGCCTGTACGGCTACGAGCTGTCGCGCTATTCGGGCGCATGGGTCGGCATGGCGGCGCTGTCCGAAATCGTCGAGAGTGCCGGCACGGTGGATCTCGACGCGGTGAACGTGCGCGTGGCCGCCTGGGAAGACGCCGATGCCGTGCGCGCCGCCACCGGCCACCGCCCGCCGGCGGACGGCCTGCACTACCGCTGGCCCGACCTGCCGTCGCTGCGCATCGAGTCGCGGCTGGAGGACAAGCTCGCGGCCGTGGCCGCGTTCACGCGGCGCAACAGCATCGACCGCCACGTCATTGTGAGCCCGCACGCCAAGGTGGGCATCGTCACCTGCGGCAAGGCGCACCACGACCTGATGGAGGTGCTGCGGCGCCTCGAGCTCACGCCCGCGCAGCTCGCGCGCGCCGGTGTGCGGCTCTACAAGGTGGGGCTGAGCTTTCCGGTCGAGCAGACGCGCCTGAAGGCCTTCGCGCAGGGGCTCGACGAGATCCTCGTCGTGGAAGAGAAGGGCGCGGTGGTCGAGACGCAACTGCGCGACATCTTCTACAACGCACCCGCCGACGCGCGCCCCGTGCTCGTGGGCAAGCACGACCGCGAAGGCCAGCCGCTGGTGTCCGCGCTCGGCGAGCTGCGCCCCTCGCGCCTCATCGAGCTGGTCGCGCACTGGCTGGCCGTGCACTTTCCCGACAACCATGACCTGGGCGACCACCTGCAGCATGTGCGCGACTTCACCCCGCCCGAGCTGCTGGGCAACGCGAGCGACGCCGTCAAGCGCCTGCCGTACTTCTGCGCCGGCTGCCCGCACAACACCAGCACCAAGGTGCCCGAAGGCTCGACGGCGCGCGCGGGCATTGGCTGCCATTTCATGGCCAACTGGATGGACCGCAGCACCGCGGGCCTCATCCAGATGGGCGGCGAGGGCGTCGACTGGATCTCGCACGCGATGTTCACCAAGACGCCGCACGTGTTCCAGAACCTGGGCGACGGCACCTACTACCACTCGGGCTACCTCGCGATCCGCCAGGCCGTCGCGGCCAAGGCCACGCTCACCTACAAGATCCTGTTCAACGACGCGGTCGCGATGACCGGCGGCCAGCCGGTCGATGGCGTCATCAGCGTGGATGCCATCGCGCGGCAGGTCGAATCGGAAGGGGTGCGCCAGGTTGTCGTCGTCAGCGACGAAATCAGCAAGTACGACGACATAAAGGACCGCTTTCCGAAAGGCACCGAATTCCACGACCGCGCCGCGCTCGACGACGTTCAGCGGCGCCTGCGCGAACTGCCCGGCGTGACCGTGCTCATCTACGAGCAGACCTGCGCTGCCGAGAAGCGCCGCCGACGCAAGAAGGGCGAACTGGCCGATCCGCCCCGGCGCCTCTACATCAACGAGGCCGTGTGCGAAGGCTGCGGCGACTGCACCGTGCAGAGCAACTGCGTGGCCGTGCTCCCGCACGAGACGCCGATGGGCCGCAAGCGCAAGATCGACCAGACCAGCTGCAACAAGGACTATTCCTGCGCCAAGGGCTTCTGCCCCAGCTTCGTGGGCGTGACGGGCGGCAAGCTGCGCCGCAAGAGCGGGGCGCTGGCCGCGGGGCGCGACGCCTTCCTGCACCGCGTGGCCGCGCTGGCGCATCCCGCGCCGCACGCGTGGACCGGTCCCTACGACCTGCTGGTGACCGGCGTGGGCGGCACCGGCGTGGTGACGGTCGGCGCGGTCATCGCGATGGCCGCGCACCTCGAAGGCAAGTCGGCCAGCGTGCTCGATTTCATGGGCTTCGCGCAGAAGGGCGGCTCGGTGCTGAGCTTCGTGCGGCTGGCCGATGCACCCGAGCGGCTGAACCAGGTGCGCATCGACACGCAGCAGGCCGACGCCATCCTGGCGTGCGACGTGGTGGTGGGCGCCTCGGCCGACGCGCTGCAGACCGTGCGGCACGGGCGCACGCGGGTGCTCGCGAACATCCACGAGATTCCGGTGGCCGAGTCGCTGCGCAACCCTGATGCCGAGCTGCACGTGGACCTGCTGCTCGAGAAGATGCGCTTCGTCGCGGGGGAGGCACAGGTCGAGACCTTCGACGCGCAGAGCCTGGCCGAGGAGTTCCTCGGCGACACGCTGGCCGCGAACATCGTCGCGACCGGCTATGCGTGGCAGCGCGGCCTGGTGCCGCTGAGCCTGGAGGCGCTGATGCATGCGATCGAGCTCAACGGCGTGGCCGTGGCGGCCAACCAGTCGGCGTTCTCGCTGGGCCGGCTTGCGGCGGGCGATCCCGCGGCACTGGAGCAACTGCGTGCTGCGCCGATGCAAGTGCAGGCGCAGCAAGCCGAAGAGCGCCCGCTGGATGCGCTGCTCGCCGATGCGCGCCGGCATCTCACCGGCTATCAGAACGCCGCGTGGGCGCAGCGCTTCGAAAAGCGGGTGCGCATGCTGCAGGCGGCCGAGTCCGCGCTGCCGGGCGGCGACACGCGCCTGCCCTTCACGCGCAACGCGGCGCGCAGCCTCCTGAAGCTCATGAGCTACAAGGACGAGTACGAGGTCGCGCGCCTCTACACCGACGGCGCATTCCTGCAGAAGCTCAAGGACCAGTTCGAAGGCGACCTCCAGCTCGAGTTCCACATGGCCCCGCCGCTGCTCTCGCGCGCCGGGCACGGTCGCACGCCCGCCAAGATCCGCCTGGGCGCATGGATGTTGCCAGTGATGAAGTGGCTGGCCCACGGCAAGCGGCTGCGCGGCACGAAGTTCGACCTGTTCGGCTACACGCAGGAGCGCCGGACGGAGCGCGCGATGATCATCCAGTTCGACCATCGGCTCGGTGAGCTGGTCGCCGAGCTTTCACCGGCGAACCAGCAACTCGCCGCGCAGATCGCGGCGCTGCCGCTCTCGGTTCGCGGCTTCGGTCATGTGAAGCTGGCCAACCTTGCGCTCGCCACCGAGCGCGAGGCGGAGCTGCTGCACCGCTTCGCGCCGCAGCGTTATCCCCGACCGGAGAAGAATGCGCAGGCGGGCCAGTTCAAGGGGATTGCGGTCGTGTCGCAGTGATCGCGGGTCGAGCGCAGGGCGCGCCGCGGCTGGTTTGGTTGTGCTGGACAGCAAGGGCGGTTTGTCGGCAGCGGCGAGACCCTGCCGGCACGCGGCTGTGCCAACGTTCGGCGCATCTTGCTGCGGATGGTAAAAGGCGACATGTGCGAGCGTAGGCTCAAGGCCCGACCGGGCGGTGGGCCACTGCAAATCGCTGTGCCAAGTCGCCCAGGCACCTGTCCAAGGTCCACAACTCGGCCCCTGGTGTCATGAGCGTGGATGCCAGCAGAGTCAGGTCGACGAGCCCGCACCCCACTCCAAACAGGCGTTCCGTCTCAATCAGGACGAGCACCTCCCGCAAGTTCGCCTGCTGCATCTGCCGCAGGTGCTGGAGATAGCCAAGCGTCTGCGTGCGCGAAGGCGGAGTGCCGCACGCAAGTTCCCCCAGAACCATCGGATGCATCAATACCTTATCCAGTTCGAGCAATTGCTCCAAGGCGGCATTGCGGGCGCGAAAGTGGTCAACCCAGACCGAGGTGTCGACCAGGACAGGGTTCACGAACTCGTGCCTCCGCGGCGGCGGGGCACATCGGGCATCTTGGGCGCACGCCCCCCGAGGGCTGCAAGTCGCTTGGCCGCTTGCACCCTCACGAAGGTTTTGATCGCTTCCCTGAAGAGGTCCGCTTTGTCCATGCTGGGGTCCGCAACTGCGAGCGCTTCCTCGTAGAGAGCGTCTTCAATGGTGACAGTAGTTCTCATGGCAAATTCCCGTCATCAGAAGCGATGCATTCTAGCATCAAAATGGATGTCTCCCAAGGCGCATGCCGCGGCTCGCGCTTGGGACAAGGCCAACCTTGTGACGAGCATGCAATCGCCACGGTCGAACCTCGAGTGTGAGCGGCGACTGGCGGCAGAGTACGCAATGCGGCTTGCAGAAGAGGAGAAGGAGCGACGGACATCATGCCCATGCATACTCCGCGCGATGAAGAACCCGCACCACGACTGCCGCGTCTTCGGCTCTCCCTGGGAGGGCGTGCATGGCACCCGCATCTCGAGCCAACGCCGCTACGGCAGGCATTGGCATGCCACCTTCGGCATCGGCGTCATCGACGAAGGCGCCCAGCGCTCGGCCAGCGGGTGCGGCGAGGTCGACGCCCATGCCGGCCACCTCATCGCGACGAATCCGGGCGAGGTGCATGACGGGCGGCCGCTCGGCGGGCCGTATCGGCGCTGGCGCATGCTGTATCTCGAACCCGCTGTGCTTCGATGGGCCGTGGATGCGGCTGCAACGGGCGCGGCGAACGACATGGCCCTGATCCGCCCCGTCATCAAGGACGACCGGCTGCGGCGCCTGCTCGGCGAACTCTTGCGGCTGCTGGAGGCGCGTTCTGCCGTACCGCAGCGGGCACTGGCGGATGCACTGCGATGCGAGGAACTGCTCGTGCAGACCTGCACCGTGCTCGCATCGCACCACGGTGCACAAGGACTGCCCATGCATGCGGCATCGGCCGACGTCTCGCGGGCGCGCGACATGCTCGCGGATTGCCTTGCGCAGCCGCCCAGCCTGGCCCAGCTCGCGGCGTCTTCGGGGCTGAGCAAATACCAGCTGCTGCGGCGCTTCAAGGCGGTCCATGGCGTCACGCCGTTCGCGTGGCTGCTCCAGCAGCGCGCGGAAGTGGCGCGCGGCCTCATCCGGCGCGGCGCAGCACTGGCGGACGCGGCCATGGCGGTCGGCTTTGCGGACCAGAGCCACATGACGCGGGCGTTCGCACTGCACTTCGGCTTCACGCCCGGCGCATGGCAGCGCGCCTGGGCGCAGCCCGCACGGCTGCAATAGCGTTCAAGACACGCCGCCGCGCCCGCGACACACTGGGCCATGCACTCTTTTTTCTTCTCTCATTCACCGGAAATCTGGCAGCGCCATCCCGAGCTGGTGCCCGGCGTCCTTCTGGCCCAGGGCATCCACGGGAACGCCTCCGTGCAGGCGCAGGTGGCGCACTACCACGGCGTGGCGCGCGCACGACTCGAAACCGTCGGCTCGGAAGCCGATCTTCCGGAGATCCAGGCCTGGCGCCGCACTTTCGCGCGCATGGGCCTCAAGCCCACGCAGTACCGGTGCGCCTCCGAATCGCTGCTGCGCCGGTTCAGGAAAGAAGGCGCGCTGCCGCCGATCCATCCGCTGGTCGATCTTTGCAACGCGCTGTCGCTGGCCTTTGCGATTCCGATCGCGGTGTTCGACCTGTCGCAGGTTGCCGAGGGGCTGCAAGTGCGGTGCGCGGAGGGCACCGAAAGCTACCTCGCGTTCTCGGGCGAAACGGAAACGCCCGACCGCGGCGAAGTCGTCTTTGCGGATGCAGCAGGCTGCGCGCACGCCCGGCGCTGGACCCATCGCCAGAGCGCGCGTTCCGCCGTGCGCGATGAAACCTCCCGTGTCCTCATCGTGGTGGAGGCCTTGCATGCGGACGCCGCCAACGATGTCCAGCAGCTGCTGGATGCGATGTCCCGGGCACTGGCCGAGACCTGGGCGCCGCCGGCCGCGTGCGCGCTGTTGCGGAAAGACGCGCCTCGCCTGGCGTTCTGAAGCGGCCGCGCCTCGGTGTCGAACGCCCGGATTCAGGGATCGCCGACTGCCCCTTCCGCCCGTGATCCGACGCTCGAATCGCCCATCCGCTGCGGCACCGGATGTCTGGCGCACCGGCAGCGTCGAAGCAGGTCTGCCCTCCATACGGCCGTTCGAGCGCTGCCAGCGGCAGCTGATGTGCGAGTTGGTGAATCCGCGGGATGCAGCGGATGGCGAAGGTGGGTGCAGCGTTCGACGCGCGAAGCCAGGCGGGGGCCTCGCTGCAGTTGGCGCGTGCCGTGCTCGATGTGCTCAAGCGCCGCGCGCGCTTGCGACGTGCTCTCGTTGGCGGGCGGCGAGGCGAATATCGTCAAGAGCGACCCCATGCCGCCACCGCTGGTCTACAGCGCGGTCTATCGGAGCGACAATTCCGGTCCCGCGCTGGCACGCAACGTCGAGCTGGCCGTGAAGACCTGCGATTTCAAGTTGCGGTCGAGCCAGCACGACGTGGGCCCGGCCCGGCCGTTGCGGGGCTCGAGCTCGAACTTGCGGCAACGGCCGGTACGCAAGGGCGTGAAGAAGAGGCCGGCGAGAAGCTAGCGCCGAATGGCCGCCAAGGCATCCACGCGGCCCACAAGTCAGCGACCTGAGAACTGCGCTGGCCGTCTTTCGACGAAGTGCGCCACGCCCTCGGCGAAGTCCTCGCTGCGCAGGCTTTCGACCATCTCGGCGTTGGCCAGCGTGATCGCCTCGCCGAGCGACTGGTAAGGCGCTTCCCAGAGTTGGCGCTTCATCACGCCGACCGAGCGCGGCGACACCTCGGTCGACAGGCTGTGCGCCAATGCCTGCACTGTTGCCATGAGTTCGTCGGCCGGTACCACGCGGTTGACCAGTCCCATTCCCAGTGCTTCCTGCGCATCGATCTTGCGAGAAGTCAGCAGGAGGTCGGTGGCATGCGTATGGCCGACGATGCGCGGCAGCATCCAGGCGATGCCGTGCTCGGCGATCAGGCCGCGCTTGGCGAAGGCGGTGGCGACAACGGCCTTCTCCGATGCGATGCGGAAGTCGCTGTAGAGCGCCATCACGAGGCCGAGTCCTGCTGCTGCACCGTTGATGGCGCTGATGATGGGCTTGGATGCAGCGGGGAAGTAGGAGTAGCGCGTCTGGTAGTCGGCGCGCCGGTTCATGTCGTACGGGCGCATCCATTGTTCGGCCTGGATGTCTTCCGGAGGCAGGACTTCGAGTTCTTCCATGTCCATGCCGGCGCAGAATGCGCGGCCCGCACCGGTCAGCACGATGGCGCGCACCTCGACATCGCGGCCGGCCTGTTCGATGGCAGTGCGCAGTTCGGCCTCGAGCACCTTGGTGAGGGCGTTCATGCGCTCGGGCCGGTTCAGGGTGATCGTCGCCAGGGGGCCGTCGACGGTATAGAGCAGTTGTTCGTAGGTCATGGGGTGCGAATCAGTGAGCGGTGGTTTCGAGGAAGGCGGCGGGCAGCTGGATCGACACCGGTTCGAGGAACTCCTCGATGCCGAAGCGTCCGTTCTCGCGGCCGATGCCCGATTTCTTGAAGCCGCCGAAGGGCGCGGCCGGGTTGAAGGGCGCGCCGTTGATATCGACCTGGCCGGCACGCAGGCGGCGTGCGGCGGCCAGGGTATGCGGTGTGGGCGGGCCCCATACGGCGCCGGCCAGGCCGTAGTCGGTGCCGTTGGCCAGCGCAATGCCGTCTTCGAGGCCGTCGTAGGCCAACAGCACCAGCACGGGGCCGAAGACTTCCTCTTGCGCCACCGCCATGTCGGGCGTCACGCCAGCGAGGACGGTGGGCGGCACGAAAAAGCCATGCGCGGGCAGGTCGGCCGCGACGCCGACGCGCCGTGCGCCGGCTGCAATCGCGCCGTCGATCAGGCCCTGCACCTTCTGCTGCTGCGCCTTCGAGATCAGCGGGCCAAGCCGCGTCGCGCCATCGGAGGGGTCGCCCATGCGGTAGCCGGCGAGCAGTGCCTGTGCGATGCCCTCGGCGGCTTCGAGCGAGGCGCGAGGCACCAGCAGGCGTGTCGTCGCCGAACAGGTCTGGCCCGAGTTCAGCATGCAGCCGGCCAACGTGGCCTTGACGGCCGCGGCGAGGTCCGCCCCGGGCAGCACGAGCGACGCCGATTTGCCCCCGAGCTCGAGCGCCATGCGCTTGATGTCGCCGCCGGCGACGGCCGCGATGTGGCGCCCCGCGCGCGTCGAGCCCGTGAAGGACACCATGTCCACGTCGGGGTGCCGCACCAGCGCCTCGCCGACCTCGGCCCCGTTGCCGTGAACGAGGTTGAATACGCCTGACGGAAGCCCGGCCTGCCGGACGGCATCGGCCAGCAGGAAGGCGCTGGTCGGTGCCAGCTCGGAGGGCTTGAGCACCACCGTGCAGCCGGCCAGCAGCGCGGGCGCGACCTTGCCGGTGATCTGGTGCAGCGGGTAGTTCCATGGCGTGATGCAGGCAACGATGCCGCTGGGCACCTGTTGCACCAGCGAATGGCCAATGCGCGACTCCCATCCGAAGTCGGTGGCCAGGTCCGCGTACATGTCCCAGGCGGCAATGGGCGCGCCCACCTGGATGCGGGCGGCCAGCTTGCGCGGCATGCCCACCTCGCGCGAGATGGCGTCGGCCAGCGCCTCGGCCTGGTCGCGCAGGGCTGCGGCGATGCGGCGCACGGCCGCGATGCGCACCGGGGGTGGAGTGGCTGCCCAGCCCTGGAAGGCGCGGCGGGCGGCCGCCACGGCGGTGTCGACGTCGAGTGCCGACGCGGTGCGGTAGGTGGCGAAGGTTTCTTCGGTGAAGCTGTCGGTCACGGGCAGGTCGTGGGCGCCGCCGGCAGGCACCATCGCGCCGTCGATGAAAAGCTGGGTGTGTTTGGCCATGCGGATCAGTCCTTGGATGTGTTCGACGTGTCGGGTGTGCTGCGCCGGGCGAGGAATTCGCGCATCGCGCGTTGCGGCTCGCCGGTGGCATAGCACTCGAGCTGGTAGCGGATGCCTGCACTGCAGGCTTCCTCGAAACCTGCCTGCGTGCGTTCGCGGAAGCGCTGCTTGGTGGTGCGCAGCGCGGCGCCGGGCAGGGCGGCCAGGGCACGCGCGCGCTCCAGCGCGCGCGGCAAGACCTGGTCGGCCGCGACCAGGTCATTGACCAGCCCGAGCGCGTGCGCACGCTCGCCGGTGATGAGCTCGCCGGTCAGCGACAGCTGCTGGTTCAGCGAATGGCCGATCTGCAGCGACATCAGGTAGGAGCCGACGATGCTTGCGAGCCCGGCCTTGACTTCCGGCTGGCCCATGCGCAGCGTGGGATGCGCGACCCGCAGGTCGCACATCAGCGCCATCTGGAAGCCGGCGCCGACGGCCGTGCCGTTGAGCGCTGCAACGAGCGGCTTGGTCACGTCGCGCACCGCCTGGTACATCGCATGCTGCCGATGGAGCCAGCCGGCCAGTGTGCTGGTGTCGATGGTGGCCGATTCGTCCAGATCCTGGCCGCCGCAGAAGGCGCGTTCGCCGCTGCCGGTGAGCACGATGGCGTGCACCGCCGGATCGGCGTCGAGTGCGCCGAGCTGCGCCGTGAGGGCCGCGCGCAGCGCAGCGTCCACCGCGTTCATCGCGGCGGGCCGGTCGAGCCGGACCACGGCGATGTCATCCAGCCGATCGATCAGCACCGGGTCATGGGTTGGCATGGGTGCTTTCCTGGCGCTCGATCACCGCGTCGACGGCCCAGCCACCCTGGCCGGCGTCGCCGACGATCAACGGGTTGAGGTCGATCGATGCAATGGCCTGCGGATGCGCGGCCGCCAGGGCGCCCAGCGCCACGGCGGTGCGCGCCACCACGTCGAGGTCGACCGGCGCCTCGCCGCGCACGCCGGCGAGGATCGGTGCGATGCGCAGTGTCCGCAGCTTGGCGATCACGTCGGCTTCCGAGAACGGATGGAGCAGCACGACGAAGTCGCGCAGCGCCTCGACGTACTTGCCTCCGTCGCTCACCATCACGACAGTGCCGAAGAGCGGGTCTTGCCGCACACCGAGTGCGAACTCGCGGCGGCCGCGCACCCGCTGCGCCACGATCACGCCGTCGAGCGGAACGCCCATCGCGGCAACGCGCTCTGCGCATGCGGTCCAGGCTTCGGCGGCCTGTTGCGCGGTCTGCACGTCGAGGAACACCAAGCCATGTTCCGACTTGTGCGGAATCTGCGCCGAACAGGCCTTGACCACCACGTGCGGTCCGAGCGCCTGCCACGCGGCCACGGCCTCGTCGAGGTTGCGGCACAGGCGGTACGGCGCGGTCGGAATGCCAGCGCCGGCCAGCAGCGCAAGGCTGTCGGCTTCGCTCAGCAGCGGCGCATCGCCGGCCGGTAGCGCTGGCATGCGCGATACGGCCGATGCTGCGGCCGTGCGCGCCGCGGCCTGCTGCTGCAACGTGCCGTGCCGGCTCCACTGGTGCAGCGCATCGACCGCGTCCGTCTCGTGGACGAACACCGGCACGCCGGCGTCGCGAAAGGACTGCCGCACCGAGGCCTGCGGTGCAGACACCGCCGTCGGTTTGCCGCGCGTGGCAGCAAAGCGCGCCGTGTCGCGCGCCATGCCGGGCAGGTCGTAGCCTTCGCCGGCCACCGGCACGCCGACGAGGAACATGTCGGCCTGCGGGTCGGCCGCGAGTGCGCCCAGCGTGTCGGCGTACATCCCTCCCCGCGTCATGAGCGATGCGGTGAGATCGACGGGGTTCTGCGCCGTCGCGAAGCTCGGCATGATGCCGGCCAACGCCTTCACGACCGGTTCGCCCAGTTCCGCCAGCGGCAGGCCGAGCGATTCGGCTGCATCTGCGCACAGCACGCCGACGGCGCCGCTGTGGCTCATCACGACCAGGCGCTCGGCCGGCCGAGGCGGGGACGCGAGGTAGAGTTCGACGGCATTGATCAGGCCGTGCACATCCTGTGCACGCCAGATGCCATGGCGCTCGAAGAAGGCATCCACCACCACGTCGTCGTTCACGATGGCGCCGGTGTGCGACGCGGCGGCCTTCGCGCCGTGCGCGCTGCGGCCCGACTTGAGCGCCACCACCGCCGCGCCGCGCGCCGCGGCGAGGCGCGCCACCTCGGCCAGCATGGCGGGGTCGTTCAGCGATTCGATGTACATCAGGACAACGCGGATCGCCGGGTCGGCTGCCGCGGCCAGGGCCAGTTCGCACACCGTAGCGTCGGCGTCGTTGCCCGAGGCCACGAGATAGCGCACGCCCACGCCGCGTTCGCGCAACATGGCGTAGGGCATGACGCTGGCGGCGCCGCTCTGGCTGACGATGGCGACCGGCCCGTCCTGGGGTGCGACTTCCATGAACATGGTGCTGAAGTTCATCACCGCACCGGTGCTGAAGTTGGCGACGCCCTGCGCGTTCGGCCCGATCAATCGGATGCCCAGGCGCCGTGCCTGCGCCACCAGCGCTTGCTGCCGTGCGACGCCGTCACTGCCGGTTTCGCCGAAGCCCGAGCTCATGACGATGGCGCTGCCGACACCGCGCGCGGCGCACTGGTCGATGACACCGGCCACCGCGTCCTGTCCGACCGCGACGATCGCAACGTCGGGCGTTTCGGGCACCGCGTCCAATGAAGGGTAGGCCGCCAGGCCCTGGACAGTCGCGCGCTTGGGATTGATCGGGTACACCGCGCCCTGGAAGCCGAAGCGCTGCAGGTAGTGCAGCGGCCGGCCGCCGACCTTGTTGCGGTCTTCGGTGGCGCCGACGACGGCGATGCGTTGCGGCGCAAAAGCGCGCTGCAGGCGGGGATCGAGAAGAGAGGCCATGGGTTTTTCAGTCGAGGCTGGCGCCGGAGTTCTTCACCACCGGTGCCCACTTGGCGGTGTCGCTCTTGATGAGCGCGGCGAATTCGGCGGGGGTGGTAGTGCGGGCTTCGGCGCCGTCGGCTTCCATGCGTTTCTTCATCTCGTCGGTGGCCATCACGGCGGCCATCTCGCGCTGCAGCCGCTCGACCACCGGCGCGGGCGTACCCCTTGGCGCCAGCACCCCGTACCAGATCGTCACGTCAAAGCCCTTGAGGCCGGCTTCCTGCGCGGTCGGTACGTTGGGCAGCAGCGGCGAGCGCTTCGGACCGGTCACAGCCAGCGCCTGCACTTTGTTTGCAGCGATGTTCTGGGTCTGCTGGGCGATGGTGTCGAACATCATCGACAGGCGACCGCCCAGCAGATCGACCAACGCGGGCGCGGAGCCCTTGTAGGGAATGTGATTGATCTGGATGGCCGCCGAGGTGCGGAACAGCTCGCCCGAGAGATGGTTCGAGCTGCCGTTGCCGGCGGAGCCATAGGTCAGTTCGCCGGGCTTGGCCTTGGCGAGCGCCACCAGATCGGCCAGGTTCTTCGCTGGAATCTGTGGGCTGACGACCAGCACGTTCATCGTGGTGGCCATCAGGCTGACCGGTGCGAAGTCCTTCACCGGGTCATAGCGCAGCTTGGTGTAGAGGCTAGGGTTGATCGCCATCGTGCCGGTGGTGCCGAAGAAGAGCGTGTGCCCGTCGGCGGGGGCGCGTGCCACCAGTTCCGCGGCGATGCCGCCGCCGGCGCCACCGCGGTTGTCGATGATCACCTGCTGGCCGAGCCGGTCGCCCAGCTTCTGTGCCAGCACGCGCGCCATCGCGTCGGTCGGTCCGCCGGCGGGGAAGGGGACGACGAGCGTGACGGGCTGCCTGGGGTAGGCGGGTGCCTGCGCGTGAACCAGGGGGGCGACCAGCAGGCAGGAAGCGAGCGCGGCGGCGAGCGAATGCATGAACTTCAAGGTTGTCTCCTTTTCTTGTGAGGTGCCATGCGAGGTTAGGCTTCTGTGTGATTTCAAGAAAGAGGAATATGTCGATATCAGGTTTCCATTAAAGTGAATCCATGAAGTTAAAGCAGCTCTCCACCTTCCTGCTGGTGGCCGACATGCAGTCGCTCTCGCGGGCGGCCATTGCGTCGGACACGGCCCAGTCGCTCGTGAGCCGGCAGATCGCCATGCTCGAAGCGCAGTGGGGGCGACGGCTGTTCGACCGTACGGGGCGCGGCATGACGCTGTCGGACTTCGGGCGCCGGATGTACCCCGAGGTCAAGCAGATCGTCGAACAGATGCGCCAGCTCGACGCTGCGGCGAGCGAGGCGGCCGGCGTGCTAACCGGCACGGTGCATGTCGGCGTGCTGCCGTCGCTGTCGCGCCAGCTGCTGCCGATGCTGCTGGCCGAAGTGCGCGAGAAGGCGCCGGCGCTGCGTCTGCACGCGACGGAAGGTTTCAGCGGCAGCCTCGACGAGCAGCTTGCCTCCGGCCGCCTGGACATGATCGTGGTCAACCGCTATGGCTCGCTGGCGCTGCGTGGGGAGGACGTGCTCGGCAAGGTCGAGACCTTTCTTGTCGGCAGGCCCGGCAGTCTCCGGCTTCAAGGCGAGACGGTCGCCTTCGGCGACCTGGCAGGCATTCCCTTCGTTCTGCCTTCCACGCCCAACGGCCTGCGCACGACCGTGGACATGCTCGCACGCAAGCGCGGCATTGCCATCGATGTGCTGATGGAGGTGGATACATTGACGGCCATGAAGGACGTGGCCATGAGCGGCCATGCATTCACCCTCTTGCCCGTCACTGCCATCCGAGAGGAGCTTCTCGCAGGCACGCTGGCGGCGGTGCGGGTCGTGAAGCCCGGCATGAGGCGCACCATTGCATTGAGTCTTGTCAGGCACCGTCCCCTGTCCCAGGGTGCCCGGCTCGTGGCGACAATGGTTCGGCATCTGGCGGTGCAATTGCTCAAAAGCTCCGAGGATTTGCAACTGCCGGTGGCCTGAGTTCCCCGGCGCGGCACCGGTCCGGATCCGATGCGGCATACTCCCACCCCCCAACTCGCCAGAGACCCCGCTGAATGGACAAGGAAGTCGACCCCAAAGTGCTCGCCGTCATCGATGAGATGCGGCTTTCAGGACCACGGCTCACGCCGGTCGAGATCGTCGCGAAGATGGGTGTCTTCGATGCGCGGGAAAAGCCGTTCGATCACGCCTGGCTCGCGACGGGCGACAACGTCATTGCCACCATCTGGGCCGAATTCGTGAACATCGGCGCCGACGGGCGCTGGTTCTGCCTCGAGTCGCTGGACACGCAGCACCGTGTCGGCGGCGGCGTGCGGAGCCCCCAGCAGATCCAGCGCGCCAAGGACCGCCGTGCGCTGCTCAAGCGCACCGTCGATGCAGGCCAGGGCTTTCGTGCCGTGCTGCAGACCAACCGGGTGGCCATTGCCGAGCTGGAGAGCAACAAGAGCGCGAAGGTCTCCACCCGGGTGCGTGACGATGCCGAATGGCATGTCGCAACCTGGGATTCCGATCAGCAACTCGCGGTCCTGGTCCGCGGTCCGCGCGGCTGGGTGCCGGGCGAAGCGGAAATACAGGCGGCCAAGGCGCGAGGCAGCGTGCCGGACGCTGCCGGCGATCCGGGCGTGGCGGCTGCCGAGCGGTCGGCCTCGCGGGAAGAGGTCCAGGCCGCGGCCATGGACTACGTGATGCGCCACTTCAAGGGCTACGGCTACAACGCCGAGGACGTCAGCAGCCAGAAACTCGGCTACGACCTCGAAGTGTCGAACGCGAAGGGGGCCAAGCTTCTCAGGGTGGTGGTGAAGGGCACATCCACGGGGGTGCCCAGTTTCCGGCTCACGGGCGAAGAACGCGCATGCTCGGCACGCGAGCCGCTCTGGCGGCTGCTGGTGGTCGCCGATGCAATCGGCACCGCGGCGCAGCACAAGATCTACAAGCCTTCCGAAATGGAACAGGCGCCGGGGTTCGAGCCGCTGGATTAGCGGGCGGCCGCTGCCTTCGTCGCGGCTGTGCGCCAGGAAAGCCCCGGCTCATGTGAACAGCTTTCCGTTGAACGCGATGCGCAGGGTACGCACGGTGAGCACCCCCAGCGCCACGGTCAGCATCCCGAGCAGCAGGACTGCGACGACCCAGAGCGGCGCGCTCCCGCGCAGTTGCGCGTACTTCAGCGCCGCATTGGCCAGTGCGGCCATCGGAAAGCCGATCGCCCACCACGCCGGGGAGAACTTCACGCCGGGCCGGAACACCTTCGGCGCAAGCACCGCGAACATGAAGAGCGCGAAGTAGAAGAGCAGCGCGGCAAAGCGGTCGATGCTGCCCGTGATGTTCGTGTAGGCGAGGAACCCGACCGCGAAGGGCCCCACGAGGATCATCAGCGAGGGCGTCATCGCCGGCGCGAGCGGCGCCTGGTGCACCAGCCGGCCGACGATGAGCACGAACAGCACCAGTGCGAGCACCGCGCCCACGGCCATCGCCAGCAAGTTGAGCTCCGCGGCCCAGGCCATGGACGGGTCGTGCCCGGCGGTCACTGCGATGTCCAGCGTGGCGACGCCAGGAATCAGCCAGGCCGGCACTGCATGCGACGCATCCACCTGCCCTCTGAGCAGGCGCGAGACCACCACGAAGCCGAGCACGAAGGTCGCGATCGCGCCCAGGGTCCACAGCGCGTGCGCGGCGGATGCGCTGTAGGGCGCGATCACGGCCGACAGCAGCAGCATCGAGATGACGATGGTGCCGAAGAAGTTGCCGGTCACCGGGTGATGGAATTCCGCATGCACAGCTTGCGGATGCCTGGCCAGCTTCGTCGCATAGCCCAGCGCCAGCAGCGCGAAGACGCCGAGCGCAAAGGCGCCGATGACCTCGCCAATGACGGCCGGCGCGCCCAGGCTGCCATGTGCCAGCCGCCAGGCCAGGGCGAGCCCCGAAAGCCCCATGACGGAACCAAACAGGTTGACGGGCAGGTTGCGCAGCGAAGCCTCGCTGGAGGGGTGGAACACCGGAAAGGGCGGATTCAATGACTCGTTCTGCATGATGGCCTTGTCGGCTGAATTTGCTGGTATGGATAGTTTCTGCCAAACTGCCTGCGCCGTGGGCGCCGCGGCACGACGTTTTCCGCCAATCATCGAGCCTTCACCGCCATGCGTGTCGCGATCCTTGCGTTTCCCCGTGTCCAGCTGCTCGACGTCGCCGGCCCTGCCGACGTGTTCGCCGAGGCGGCCCGCCAGCTCGGGCAGCCGCGCGCCTACCAGGTGCAGGTGATCGGTACCGAGACAGGGTTGCTCAAGAGCAGCAGCGGGGTGCGGTTGGCGGTCGATGCCACGGTGGGCACGCATCGCGGGCCGATCGACACCTTGCTCGTGGCCGGCAGCCCCGGCATGGATGACATGGTCGGCGATGCGGTGCTGCACAACTGGCTCAGGCGCCAATCGCGCACGGTGCGCCGCTACGGCTCGGTGTGCAGCGGCGCCTTCGTGCTCGCGTCCGCCGGGCTGCTGGACGGCAAGCGCGTGGCGACCCACTGGAACTCCACTGCGCGCCTGGCCACGGCCTACCCGCTGGCATGTGTCGAACCGGACGCGATCTACGTGAAGGACGGCAAGCTCTTCACCTCGGCCGGGGTGACCGCGGGCATGGACCTGGCGCTCGCCATGGTGGAGGAGGACCACGGTCGCGAACTCGCGCTGCGCGTCGCGCGCGAGCTGGTGATGTTCCTCAAGCGCCCGGGCGGCCAGAGCCAGTTCAGCGCCCACCTGGCGGCCCAGACTTCCGAGCGCTCGGGCATGCGGCAGGTGCAGGACCATGTGCTTTCGCACCTGAAGGACGACCTGTCCGTGCCGGCGCTGGCCGCGCGCGCGGGCATGAGCGAGCGCAGCTTCGCGCGGCTCTTTCGAAGCGAGACCGGCACCACGCCGGCCGAGTTCGTCGAGAACGCCCGCATCGATGCTGCCCGCCGCCTGGCCGAGGAGTCGCAGCTGCCGGCCAAGCGCCTGGCGGGCGAGGTGGGCTATGCCAACGTGGACGGCTTCAGGCGCGCATTCGGCCGGCGTCTCGGCGTGAGCCTCGTGGAGTATCGGAGGCGGTTCGCGAAATGAAGGCTGAGTGCGGTGCCGCCGTGCTTGCCGCGGATGCGATCAGGCCGAGGCAACGCGAGACGGGCCGCGGTCGTTCTTCGCGCAGTACTGGTAAAGTGCGTCGCATCGGCGATGCGGCGCATCGTCCAATGAAACTCGGAGCAGTGAAGCTCCCAACGGTCCACGCGTGACCGTTGGGAGCTTTTTTTCTTTTGAAAGACCCATCGTGAGCACATTCACAGCGCGAACCTGGCGAGTCGGCGTCCTGTTCTCCACCACGGGGGTCACCGCGGCGGTGGAGCGGACGCAGCAGGCGGCCACCCTGCTGGCGATCGAGGAGATCAACGAGAGCGGTGGCGTGCTCGGACGGCCGATCGAACCGGTGATCTACGACCCGGCGTCCCGTCCCAAGCGGTACCGCGAACTGGCAAAGCAGTTGTGTGACAAGGACGGCGTGGCGGTCATCTTCGGGGGCTACATGTCCAGCACGCGCAAGGCGGTGCTCCCGGTGGTCGAGGCCCATCGCGCGCTGCTGTTCTACCCGACGCTCTATGAAGGCTTCGAGTATTCGCCGAACTGCGTCTACACCGGCGCGGCGCCCAATCAGAACTCGGTGCAACTGGTGCGCTATCTGACGCAGCATTTCGGCAAGCGGCTCTTCCTGGTCGGATCGGACTACGTCTACCCCTACGAGTCGAACCGGATCATCGCGGACCTGTTCCGCCAGGCGGGCGGCGAGGTGCTCGACGAGATGTACGTGCCGCTGCGCGTGGCGGACATCGACATGGCAAAGGTGATCCGGCGGATCAAGGCGGCCAAGCCCGATGTGGTCTATTCAACCGTCGTGGGCGATGGCATCGCCCACTTCTACGGTGCGTACCGCGAAGCCGGTTTCGACCAGCGCACCCATCCCATTGCGAGCCAGTCCACACAGGAAGCGGAGATCGCCCAGATGGCCGAAGGCGTGGCGGAGGGCAGCATCACGGCGGCACCGTACTTCTCGACGCTGCAGAGTCCCGCGAACCTGAGGTTCGTGGCGGCCTACCGCAAGCGGTTCGGCCCCGACCTGCCGATCACGGCCTGCGCCGAGGCCGCCTACTTCCAGGTGAAGCTCTATGCGCAGACGCTGGAACGCGCAGGCGACGACCGGCTGGACATGATGCTGCCTCACCTGCACGAACACGAGTTCGATGCGCCGCAGGGCAGGGTGAGGATCGATCAGGAGAACCATCACACCTATCTCTGGCCGCGCGTCGCCAGGGTCGATGCCAGCGGCACGTTCCAGGTGGTGGACGATCCAGGCATCCGGGTCAAGCCCGACCCCTACATGTATGAGAGCCGGTTCGATCCGCTTGCGGGCCGCTCGGCCTGACCGGAGGCCCCATGGCGATATCCCTGCTGCGCGAACTGCCTGAACTGAAGGTCGTCGTTGTGCATCCGCCCGATGAAGAGGGGGATGCCCTGGTCAGCCATCTGCGCCGGGTCGGGTGCATGGTCAGTGTCGTCTGGCCGGTGCCGGTGAGTCTGGTGTCGAATGCCGATGTCCTGTTTCTGCTCATCGAGGGCGAGGCCCGGCATGCGATCGAGGCACTGCTCAGGTCCTTGCCCAAGCCCGAGCCGACGGTCATTGCGATCTTGAACTACGAGGACCCGACGACGCTTCAACTCGTTCTCGAAAGCGGTGCCTTTGCCGTCGTGCAGAAACCCATCAAGCCGTTCGGCTTGCTCGCCAACCTGGTCGCGGCGCGAAGCAACTGGATGGAGCGCCAGGCGCTGTTGAAGGAGAACCGCAAGCTGCGCAGAAAGATCACGAGCGACCAGGCGATGAGCCGCGCCAAGACGATCCTCATGGCGTCGAAGGGCATCAGCGAGGTCGAGGCCTACCAGGCCATCCGTGCGCAAGCGATGTCGAAGCGGCTCTCGATGGAGCAGATCGCGAGTTCGATCATCAACATGGAAACACTGTTGCAAGCCGCAAATTAACCGGATACGATGAATGCACTGTGTCGGCGGAATCCGTTGGCGCAGTGGCTGCACCACCCTTGATCATCAGGCGCTGGTGCGGTTCTTCCAGGGAACCATGTGTGTTCTTCTGGATGCTGGCAATGAAGCCCACACCGCAGTCCATCGCTGCGGAGTGGGTTTTTTTTTGCCCGCACCCGACAGTGCCGTCGGCTGGTATCGCTTTGACACGGTTCATCAACCATTCGGCAGCCATGCAGTGCTGCCCCACGTCTTAAGGTTCCGCCATGCTGACTACTTCACGTCGCCGCCTCCTGGTTTCCTCGGCCGCATCGGCCGCCGCGCTCGCATCTCCCGCGTGGATGCGATCCGCTTTCGCTGCCGACACCATCAAGGTCGGTGCCCTGTACTCCCAGACCGGTGGGCTCTCCATCGTGGAGAAGATGCTCGCCAACGCGGTGCGCATGGCGGTGGCGGAGATCAATGCCGCGGGCGGCGTGATGGGCCGCACGGTGGAAGTCGTGCTGGAGGACGGGGCCTCCGACCCCAAGACCTTCAACGAGAAGGCGTCGAAGCTGGTGACGCGCGACCGCATCGAGACGGTGTTCGGCTGCCATACCTCGGCCAGCCGCAAGGCCGTGCTGCCGGTCTTCGAGCGGCGCAATGCGATGCTTTTCTACCAGACGCACTACGAGGGCTACGAATGCTCGAAGAACGTCGTCTACAGCGGCGCCGTCGCCAACCAGCAGCTTGGAAACTACATTCCCTGGATCGCTCAGAAGCTCGGCAAGAAGAAGTTCTTCATCGTCGGTTCCAACTACGTCTACCCGCGCGAAATGGCCAAGGTCAGCAAGAAGCTGATCGAGGAGTCGGGCGCGAAGTGGGTGGCCGACGAATACCTCGAACTCGGGCATTCCGAATGGGCGACGATGGTGCGCAAGATCAAGGAGTCCGGTGCCGACGTGGTCCTGTCGAACGTCGTCGGTGATTCGCTGGTGGCCTTCTACCGCGAGTACAAGAACCAGGGCATGTCGCAGGCCGCGGTGCCGATCTGCGCCACCGTGACCAGCGAGATCGAGATCGCCGCCATGGGCGCCGAATATGCGGCGGGCAGCTACACCTCGGTGCCGTACTTCATGTCGATCGACACGCCCGCCAACAAGTCCTTCATCGAGCGCTACCGCAAGTTCGTGAACGATCCCAAGGCCGTCACGTACCACTCGCTCGAGGCCGCCTACTTCCAGGTGTTCCTGTGGAAGCAAGCCGTCGAGGCCGGCAAGGCCACGACGGCCGATGCGATTCGCGCCAACATCGGCGGGCAGACCTTCGATGCGCCCGGCGGCAGGGTGCGCATCGATCCCGACAGCCTGCACGCATGGGTCACCCCGCGCATCGGGCAGTGGCAGGCCGACGGCCAGAGCAAGGTGGTCGACGCGAACCCGCAGCCGCTGCGACCGCTGCCCTACTCGGCGTACGGCGAGACCGACAGCAACCTGATCTGCACGCGCAAGGGCGCAGTCACCGCCAAGATCTGAAGCCCCTGCGGCCCATCTCGTCGCGCGCACCGGCGTGCGCCGGGGGCCGCGCCGTGCAAGGAATTTCCGACATGCTGGATGTACTTCTGATCGGCCTGAGCGTGGGCTCGATCCTTCTGCTGGCCGCGCTCGGCCTCGTCATCATCTACGGCGCCATGGGGGTCGTGAACATGGCCCATGGCGAGATGATCATGGTGGGCGCCTACGCCGCGGTCATGACGCAGATCTGGCTCGGATGGGGCCTGTACGCGGCCATTCCCATCGCCTTCGTGCTCACGGCGCTGCTGGGGTTCCTGATCGAGCGCTGCGTGGTGCGCCGCCTCTACGGACGGCTGGGCGACACCCTGCTCGCGACGTGGGGCGTGGCCATCCTGGTGCAGCAGTTCGTGCGGCTCGAAGGCGGACTGGCGTTCTTCGGCATCCACATCGAAGGCCTCGGGCCGGGACTCCAGAACATGCCCGTTCCCACGGAACTGCAGGGTGCATTCCAGATCGCCGGCACATCGATCAATGCCTACCGCGCATTCATCGTCGCGAGCACGATCGTGCTGACGCTGGCCACCTGGCTGTTGCTCTACCGCACCCGCATCGGCATGCAGGTTCGCGCGATCATCCGCAATCCGCGCATGGCCGCGGCGTGCGGCATCGACGTCGAACGCGTGAACGCCCTGACCTTCGCCTTCGGCGCCGGGCTGGCGGGCATCACGGGCGTGCTGGTCGCGGGCTTCAAGACCGTGTCGCCCGACATGGGGACGGCGTTGGTCGTCGACAGCTTTCTCGTGGTGGTGGCGGGCGGCGTGGGCAGCCTGCTCGGCGCCGTCGTGACCGCCATCGGCCTGGGCGAGGTCAACGGCGTCGTCGCCGCCGTCACCAACGACATCGTGGCGCGCGCGGCGGTGTTCGGTCTCGTGATCCTTCTGATCGTCGTCCGCCCGCAGGGCCTGTTCTCGTTCAAGGGACGGTAAGACATGGTTTCCCAACTGGACCGGCGTGCGACCTTCGCCGCCTATGCGATCTTTCTCGTCCTGGTGGCCGCCGCGCCGCTGGTGCTCGACGGGTTCTGGCTCAACCGGCTCGCGAAGTACCTGGTGTACGGCATGCTCGGCATCGCCGTTGCGATGTGCTGGGGCTACGCCGGCATTCTCAACCTGGGGCAGGGCCTGTTCTTCGGCCTGGGGGCCTACATGCTGGCCATGTCGCTGAAGATGGCGAGTCCGTCGAGTCTTCAGCATGGCGGCCAGGGACCTGTGCCCGACTTCATGCTGTCGAATGCCGAACCGGGAGCGGTCGTCGACCTGTGCTGCATCAACCAGGGCTCGTTTCTCTGGCTGCCGTTCCGCTACCAGTGGTTCGGCATCCTGATGGGCGTGGTGCTGCCGGTGTTGGTCGCGTTCGTGCTGGGCGCGGTGGTTTTCCGCAAGCGCATCGCGGGTGTGTTCGTGTCGATCATCACGCTCGCGCTGGTGTTGCTGGTGCGGCTGCTGCTGGTGGATGCCCAGCCGCTGACCAACGGCTTCAACGGATTGTCCGACCTGGCCTGGCTGCGCGCCGGCGCGCTGGAGTTCGATCCCTACGGCACGTCGACCTACTACTTGATCGCCGGCGTGCTGGCGGTGGTGCTGGTCGGTGCGCGGCTGCTGCTGGCCACGCGCGCGGGGTTGATCCTGAGGGCGACGTCGGGCGATCCGCAGCGCGCGCGCTACCTCGGTTTCGACGTGGCGCACTACCAGACTTTCTTCTTCGCGCTGTCGGCGGGCATCGCGGCACTGGCCGGCATGCTCTACGTGGTGGTGGCCGAGTTTGCGTCGCCGACCTTCATGGACCTGGCGTTCTCGATCACCATGGTGGTGTGGGCCGCGGTCGGCGGGCGCGCGTCGCTGCTCGGCGCGTGCGTGGGCGCCATCCTGATCAACATGCTCGAGGCAACGGCCAGCGAAACGCAGTCGCTGGTGGAAGCCTGGCGCGTGATCGTGGGGCTGACCTTCGTGCTGGTGGTGCTCTATCTGCCGAAGGGAATCGGTGGCTGGGTGCACGACATGCTCGCGCGCTGGAGCAGCCGGCCCGCGCCACGCGAACTCGGGAATGCCCGATGAGCGCGATGGCACTTGAACTGAGATCGCTGGGCGTCAACTTCGGCGGCTTCAAGGCGGTGGACGGCGTGTCGCTGCAGGTCGCCGAAGGCGAGCTGCGTGTGCTGCTCGGTGCCAACGGCGCGGGCAAGACCACCCTGATGGACCTCGTTTCGGGAAAGACGCGAAGCTCCGAAGGGCGCGTCGAGCTGTACGGCGCCGACGTGACCAACTGGCCTGAATACCGCGTGGCGCGCGCCGGGATCGGGCGCAAGTTCCAGATACCCAGCGTTTTCAGGGAACTGAGCGTGCGGCAGAACTTGTGCGTCGCGGCAACCAGGGAGCCATCGATCGTTCGCAACCTGCGCTGGGGCTTCGACAGGCAGGACGAGACCCGGGTCGACGAGATCCTCGCGCTGACCGGTCTCGAGAGCGTGCAGCAGCGGCAGGCGGCGGACCTGAGCCATGGCCACACGCAGTGGCTGGAACTGGGATTGCTGATCGCGCAGCGCCCCAAGGTGATCCTGCTCGACGAGCCGACGGCCGGCATGACGCAGGCGGAAACGCGCAAGACGGCACAGATCCTGAAGGCGCTGCGCGGCCGCCACACCATCCTGGTGGTCGAGCACGACATGGCATTCGTGCGGGACATCGCAGAGCGCATCACGGTGCTTCATCTCGGCCGCGTGCTGGCCGAAGGCAGTGTCGCGGAGATCGAGCGCGACCCCCGTGTGCGGCAGGCCTACCTCGGCTCTCACGGAATTGCTTCGCCATGCTGAAACTATCGAACGTCAACGGCTTCTACGGGCGCAGCCACGCCCTGCAGGATGTGGATCTGACCATACCGGCAGGCAAGGTCACGGCGATCCTCGGGCGCAACGGAATGGGCAAGACCACCTTGCTTCGCACCCTGATGGGCAGCATGGTCCGCTCCACAGGTGCGATCGAACTCGAGGGCGTGCGCATCGACGGCCTGCCGACCCACCTGCGCGCCCGCAGCGGCATTGCCTATGTGCCGCAGGGACGCGAGATCATTGCGGATTTCAGCGTGCGGCAGAACATCCTGATGGGCGCGTTCGCAGGCCGCGGGCCACGCGCGATCCCGCCGCTGGCGCTGAAGCTGTTCCCGTACCTCGCGGCCAACCTGCATCGGCCCGGCGGCGTGTTGTCGGGCGGCCAGCAGCAGCAGCTCGCGCTGGCGCGGGCGCTCGCAGCCCATCCCAAGGTCATGCTGCTCGACGAACCGAACGAGGGCATCCAGCCTTCCGTGGTCGAAGAGATCGAATCCGCCATCATCCGCCTGAACCGCGAATTCGGCATGACCATGGTGCTGGTGGAGCAGAACATCGATTTCGCCCGCCGCGTGGCGAGCCATTTCGCCATGTTCGAGAAGGGATCGATCGTCGAGAGCGGTCCGATCGACCGGCTGACGAACGAAGTCGTGGACAGGCACATGACCTTCTGAACTGCTCCCTCGCAGGGGCAGCGCTTCAACACTTCATTTCACCAGGAGTTCAAGAATGAGCAATCTCGAATCGGGTATCAAGACCACGGCCGCGGAAGTTGCGGCGGCGCTGGACCTCGGCGCCTTGACCGTGGCGCAGGTCCAGGACGGTTTTCGAACCGGCGCGTTCACCGCGGAAAGCCTCGCCGCAGACTGCATGAAGCAGATCGAGGCGTTCAACACGCGCTACAACGCGATCATCTTCATCAACGAAGAGGCCATCGAGGATGCGCGCGCCATCGACCGGCGGCGCCTGGCTGGCGAACTGCTGGGACCTCTTGCGGGTGTGCCGGTCGTCGTCAAGGATCCCATGGACATGGTGGGGTTCCCGACCACGGCGGGGTGGTCGCTGCTCTACAGCAAGACGGGGGGCGTCGATCTCATGCCGGCGACCGATTCGCCCGTGGTCGCACGCATGCGAGCCGCGGGTGCGGTCATCCTGGGCAAGACAAATGTGCCCGTGCTGAGTCATACGGGGACGCATGCCGACGACAGCTGGGCGGGCCCCACGTTGAACGTCGTGGTGCCGGACCGGGTGCCCGGCGGCAGCAGCGCCGGAACCGCCGCCGCAGTCAGCGCAGGCATGGCGGTGTTGGGCCTGGCCGAGGAAACGGGCGGTTCGATCCAGAATCCGGCCTCGGCGCAGGACCTGGTCGGCATCAAGCCGACGATCGGGCTGGTGCCGAATGCAGGGGTGATGCCTTTGTCCGGCAATCGCGATGTCGTGGGCCCGATCGCGCGATGCGTTCGCGATGCCGCGCTGTGTCTCGACGTATTGGCGGGCTACACGGCCGAGGATCCGAAGACGCTCGCCGGGGTGGGAAAGAAGCCCCGGCTCGGCTACACGTCGAAGCTGAGCGCCCACGCGCTCAAGGGGGCGCGCCTCGGCCTCTTCGGCAAGGGCTGGCGCGACCAGCCGCTCGCGCCGGAAACCGAAAGACTCTACGAACGCGCGCAGAGGGAATTGACGGAGCTGGGTGCGGTCCTGGTGAACGATCCATTCCACGGTTCCGGCTTTGCAGCGCTGCGCAAGCCGACCGCGCCGCTGCCGAATTTCGATGCGCGCGGCATGGAGTCGGTTCCGTACGACCTGCACAAGTACCTCCAGCGCCTGGGGCCCGATGCGGCGCTGAAGAGTTTCAGTGAATTTGCCGCTGCCACGGCGAAACAGTCGGCCTTCGACCGGGGCGGTGTGCTCGACTTCATGCATACGCTGCCGCAGTTCGTCGCCTCGCTGCAATCACCCACGGTCCCGCCGGATCTCTCCGAGTTCATTGCGCTGAAGGAAGCGTACCTTCGGATCATCGAAGAAGTTTTCGAGCGGCACCAGCTCGACGCGCTGGTCTTCCCGCAGATGCGCGAGGAGTTGCCGCTGGCCGGGCGGGGGCACACCATCCAGGAAACGACGGTCGGCGAAATCAACATCGCCGGCGTGCCGGGTGTCACCGTACCTGCGGGCTACTACGGCTCCGGTTCACCGTTCGGCCTGATCTTCGTGGGAAAGCTCTGGAGCGAAGCCGAACTCCTCGCCCTTGCGCACAGCTACGAAACCGGCACGCAGCATCGCCGCTCACCGAGCCTGCGGGCGTAGGCTCCGCATCACTTTGCCGGCACAGCGTCTTCCCGCATGGCCTGCAGCTCGGCCGGCCGGCCGCCGCCTTCCAGGTACTTCCAGTACGCCACATAGCCCGACAGGTAATGCTCCACGTCGTCGATGCGCACGCGGAAGCTGTGGTGGCGGATGAACGAACTGCCCACGATGCGTGAGGGGTTCCTGAAGAACATCGCGAGCTCCGGCCAGAAGTGCCCCGTCAGCAGGTAGCGCGCACGCTGCTCCAGTGCACGGTAGAACTTCTCGATGTCGAAGCCTTCCAGCAGGTGCGCATGTGCGGCATCGGCCTGCAGGCGAACGATCATCTTCTGCGCCGCCATCATCAGCTCGAGCAGCGTCGGAAAGGTGGTGATGCGGTCGAGCACGAAGTCGAGGTGGCCGCGCACGTTGTCCAGGCCGAAGCGCAGGTAGCGCTCCTCGGGCCGGTAGAGCGTGAGCTCGTTGACGCAGTAGCTCAGCCAGTGGTCATGGGCTTCCCAATGCCGGGCCGCGATGAAATACTCGAACGCCTTCTCGACCGCTCGCAGCCAGCGCGGGTCGCGGGTCAGTCCGTACAGGCGCATCAGGCCGAAGGCGGCTTCGCCATCGTAGTAGATGATGCGGTTCTCTTCCTTGACGCCGAGGCCGGGATGGTTGAGCACGTGGACGAAGCGGCCCGTTGCCGGGTCCTGCATGTGAACGATGCCCAGCGCCAGCTGCTCCAGCAGCGGCAGGTACTGCGTGTCGCCGGTGAGCTCGGTGTACTTGACCATGGCCAGCAGGCACACGGCATTGCCGCCCAGCTTGATCTCGTCGTCGATGTCGACGAGGAAGGCCGCTTGCTCGCCGCCCGGCAGGGTGATGCGCTGGATCAGCTTGCCGGTCAGGTGCGCCAGGGCCCGCTCGATGGCGGCCTTGTGTTCGGGCTGGCGCGTGAGCTCCCAGCCTTCGAGCAGCGCATAGGTCGAGCTCGCGTGGCGCAGCGCGTTGTAGGTGGGAATGGCGCGGTCGAAGCAGGGAAACCAGCCGTAGTGATACGCGCCTGACGTCTTCACCTGGCGCGCCAGGTAGGCGGTGCTGGTTGCGGCGATGTCGCGTACCCGGGCGGCATCCCACGCCGGCAGGTGCCGGTAGCCGCGGTTGCGCCCCTGGTGTTCGATGGCGTGAAGGCCCTTGCCGTCGATGAACACGGCCCGCGTGTCGAAGATCCAGACCGGCTGCTGCGCCTCGGTGGGCCAATGGAGTTCGCGCCCGTGGCGGTGCTTGCCATACAGCGCGAGGTTGACGGCGTTGGGCGTCGCTTCGGAAAAATTGCCGTCGTAGAGCACGGCATGCGCGCCGATCTCTTCCTCGAGCATGGCCACCGACAGCTCGGCGTCGAATGCGATGCCATGGCGAAAGTAATTGCGCTTGGTCGTCGCGAACGCCTGCTTCAGCGCCTGCCAGGTCATGGCGTGCACGGTATGCACCACGTCCACGCGCAGCCAGATGGGGGCGCTGTCCTGCTTGCGCAGCCACGCCTGCAGCAGCTGCGCGCCGCGGCGCCACACCTCGTCGAAGTTCTTGCCGCGGACCGTCACGACGTGGGCGCGCTCTTTTCCGTGGCACACCGACATGAAAAGAACGCCCGCAGCGGAAGCCTCCATGCACTCGGCCCATGTGGCGGCAAGCGCCGGCTTGGCCGAGGCCAGCAGTTCACCCAGGGTCATGGCGCGTTCCTTTCGCCGTTTCGAACGGCGGCTTCATGGCCATTTCTTGGCGGCAGCTTCTTCATATTCCTGCGGGGTTCCGCAAAAGACGATCTCGCTTCGGTCGATCAGTTCGTAGGCAACGCGTCCGCCGTTCTGGATCAGCAGGTTGTAGCAGGGTGCGACGTAATATTCGCCGCGATTCACGAGCTTGTTGGCCAGCTGGTGCTCATAGGCTTCGTTGAAGATGCGAGCATCGGCAAAGTGATAGAGGCCGTCGCTGCACAGGTTGGAGATGCGCTCCTTCTCGGTCGTCCGGAGCACCGCATGGCCGGGGCCGGGCTCCACGAACGACCAGTGATCGCCGTCGCCTTCGAATACCTCCAGGTAACCGAGCGCATCGGCGGCCAGCTCGGATTTTCTGAACCCCGGCCTGATGGTGTCGATGTTGAAGATGTACACGGGCTCGTCGGACCGAAGCTGCTGCAGCCCGCGGTAGACGGAGTCGGCCTGGCCGAGGGTGTCTCCTTCCAATTCGACGATGCGAAATTCCTTGACGCCCAGGTTCTTCAGCTCCTGCCTCAGGTACTCCGCAATCTCGTGATCGCGCCGCACCACGAAAAGAAAAAGGTCGTCCTGGAAGTAGTGCTCGAACGACTTCACGACGTGAAAGAAAACCGTATGGCCGTGCAGCGGCAGGCGGTATTTGGGCAACGCATAGCCGGCCTCCGTGAAGCGGCGGCTCTTGCCCATCATGGGAATGACAAACATCTTTCAGTGCTCCATTTGCTCGAACAGGCGCAATGCATTGGCAAGCATGGCGCGCTGGCGGCGCGGGTTGTCCTGGTGCAGCGGCAGCATGGACAGGAACAGCATCACGGTGACCGGCGCCACATGGCGCGCCGTCATGCCGTTCAGCAGGGGCAGGCCGGCAAACAGCTTCTGGATCGCGGCGGCGTCTTCGTCGGCGTGGATGCGCAGGTTGAAATCCAGCCCCGTGCCGTCGTCCACATCGAAGGCATCCGCGACGATGTAGTCGTACAGGCCGATCACCGAATGCGCGATCTTCGCGAGGTCGTAGCGCAGGTCGCCCAGCAGCCTGGGTTCGCCTCGGAAGTTGAGGCCGCGCGGGTCGATCACCTTGATGCAGTCCGAGCGCGTGTCGAACAGGATGTTGCTGAAGCACAGGTCGCCGTGCATCACGCCTGGCACCAGCGGCACGCGCGCCGCGGCCTCGACGCAGCGCTGCAGCATGTCCGACAACGACGGCAGCGGCCGCCCGTTCAGGCGCGTGGGGGCCGAAAGGCTCAAGCCGCTGCTCGCGGCATAGGCATGCATGCGCTCGCGGGTCTTTTCCCCCAGCATTCCCCGGCTGTCCTCCTCCACCAATTGCCGCTCGCTCCCGGTCAGGGGCACGGCGGCCTGGCAGGCGCTGAGCCAGTCGGCCAGGTGCTTGAACACCCGGGACCAGAACGCCGTGGAGTTGCGGCCATGCACATACAGCTCGTTGAGCGGCGCCATGCACATGTATTCGAGCTCGTAGCCATACCCGTCCGAATCCACCTGGCCGTGGCTCAGCAATTGCGGCACATACACGCGCAGGCGGGAAGGCAATGCGTCGAACCACTGCGCCTCGGCCTTGATCTTTTCGGCGGGGCGGCCCGTCTTGCGGACGCGGCGGTCTCCGATCATCAAGTCGTTGAACGAGCGCTGCGTGGTGATCTGGGCCCGCGAGCGGTAGAAGGTGTTGACGTGGCCGAAGTCCGACCACTTCTCGGAGTGGATACGCTGCAGGTAGCAGGCCTCGTCATAGGCGGACACGGCCTTCTCGAACGATCCGCGCGCGGCGACCAGGCACTTTGCCAGCCGGCTGACCGATTGAAACGCAAAGTAGCCGCACCAGACCCGCGCACCGGCGCCCGAACCCTGGTCGACGTGCCAGTCGTAGTCGTCGGCCGACTCGGCCACGCAAAGGCAGTCCCAGGCGGCCGGAAGGTCGAGGATCAGCGTGTCGCCAAGGAGGATGCGAAGCCCCTCGTCGTAGGTGCCGACGGTGTTGATCGAGAAAAGCAGCGAATCGGCCAGGGTGAGGCCGTCGGGCACCCGCAGCACCTGGATCGCCTGGGCCTCCAGCGCGCGCGCATCGCGGTGCGCGATGGTGTAGCTCTCGGGCAATGAGAGATAGATGCTCTCGGCCGGAAAGTGCGTGTGCAATACCGAGAGCTGCCGCAGGAACAGGCGGCGGTTGCCAACGGGCAGAAAGGCCGGCGGCAGGCGGCCGAATTCCGATTGCAGTTCGGAATCGACGTAGGCGGCGGAAGTGATGATGATCACTTCTCATGCTCCAGCAATCGGGCGATTTCTTCCTGGCTGTATTTCAGGAACTCCGAAGGACGGATGGCGCGGTCATCCACATAGAACCCTTCTTCGCCGCACCAGGGTTTGCCCACATGGATCTCGTCGTAGGGCACGTCATGGCGGCCCAGCCACTCGATGATGATCGGCAAGGTGTGGGCATTGATCTTTCCGATGTTGCCGGCAAAGCTGTTGACGTTGCGGCTGGTGTATATCGCGATGGAAAACCCCATCGCCTGATAGTTGCGGAGCCGATCGATCATCTCCAGCCGCGGGCGGGCGTTTGCGTAGTCCTTTGCCTCCGCGATGCACAAGGTATGGTCCAGATCGAAGATCAATCGCTTCAATTCATTTGCCTCTGTTCTCGGAATATGGCTTTGCGGTCAACGGCATCTTCAGCCCGGAGATGCAGGATCGAGGGCCAGAAACCGAACGACCTCTGGCGTGGAGATCCGGAAGGAGCCCACGGCGCGCTGAACGGCCCGCATCAGGATCGGGTTGTTCGCGACGGAGCGCTGGTCTTCATTGGTCCATTGATTCGGCTGCCGGTTCTTTTCCCGCGTGACCTTGTCGTCGTCTTCATCGAGTTCCTGAAGAATCTTCAGCATCAGGGAATGTCCGCGCCAGACCTCGTCCCGGATCACCGGTGTTCCATCGGCAAACCTTCTGCTGCGCAATTCTGCGGGGATGATCATCGGCGCGTCCTGGCTCTTGGCGAGTTCGGCCAATCGGTTCCAGAAATGCCTCACGTCATAGGGATTCGGGTTGAGGAAAACCCGTTCGCTGAGCTCCTTCTGCGAGGAAGGAAGCGGGGTGCTCCACATTTCGCGATTGCGCTCGTTCTCCGCCAGAGTGACCCATTCCGCCCATTTCGCCATGCCTTCGAGGAACCAGCTCGCGCGGAACATGGTGTAGCCGTACTGGTACAGGTGGAACAGCTCATGCGGGATGAGGTAGTCCTTCACCCGCTCATGATTTCCGCGCATTGTGGAATTGATGCCGATGGAGATCGAGCATCTGCCATCGCGGTTGCGGCTGCCGGGATAGCGGACCACGCCGGAGAAAGACAGCCCTCTTTTCTTCGCGTTCTCCTCGCTGTAGGTGCCGAAGTCCAGGAAGTCGATGTCGATGGATTCGGCGCGCCGAAACCTGGTGCTGCGCAGCGGGTCGCGAAAGCCGTTCCGGTTGAATATCTGGCGGACCGTGTCCAGGTGCAATGCCGCGTCCTCGACGATGTCGGGCACGCCGTTGCGATTCAGATCCACGTCGGTGTACAGCGCGTGCGGCCCTGACTGCGTGTAGAAAACCCGGATGCCGTTGAACTCGAACTTCTGCTCCAGTTTCAGCCTGTGCGGATTCTTCGAGGCTCTGCATGCGGGTGCCTCTTGCAGGTCCTGCGCCAAAACTGCGGAAGTGGAGCTCAGTACACACGCGATCGCTCCGCCTGCGATCAGTTGCTTCCATGGCGATTTCTTGGCCGGCATTGCTGCTCCTGTTGCATATCCTGCATGGCTCGCCAGGCGAGGCTCGATCAACGGACAACTCTTCAGTTCAGGGAATTCCAGAGCAACTTGTCCATCTCGCTCAGGGGCCCTGAAGGCAAGTCGGCACTCAACATTCTTTTGAGTTCCGCCCGGCCGTACGATGCCGCCGGCATGGCTTCGGTCGGGTGGATGTCTTGCAGCGGCTCGCGCCGGACGCCCTGGAAGAGCAGGGCATGCGCCAGGGAGCAATGAGACCGCAGGCGCCTTGGAAATCCGAACCATCCTTCCTCGGCGGCCTGTGTCTGAAGCGCAAGGGTATTGGCGTAGCAGCGCATGGAGTCGGCGGATCCGATGGCAAATTGATCCCCTGCATAGAGGGTCTTCGTGATCATCAGGTTGTTGAAGTAGATCAGGCGCTGCTTGCGGCATTCCTCGGCCATCTTCATCCAGTCGGGCTTGCGCTCTCCACCCCGGAAGGCGCGGTCCGGCCGGATCCTGAGCACCAGGTCATAGGCCTCCCCATCCTCTTCCATCAGGCGGTGCGCCTCCCGGATCTTGTAGAACATCTTGCGCTGGTTGTTGGCGTCGTTCTCGAATTCAGGCCGTTGATGGCTTTCGATCACGACCTTCGCGTCGGTCCCGTAGACCGCCCGGATGTCCGATTCGCTCACGGTCGAGGAAACGGCCAGCAGCGAGAAGAAGTTTGGATAGGATTTCTTCAGGGCTTCCATGCCGTACAGGAATCCCGCCTGCTTGTAGGCCGCGGCAAATGGCGTGTACTTGAATATCCTGTCGACACCGTTGCCCGAGATCGGATCGGGAAGCCGCCAGCCGGTGTCCTCCCAGGTGTGCACAAAATATTTGACGCGATGCTCGTGTAGGTGGAGGTTTTTCCAGGTCTCGAAAGCCTTGGCGTATCCCCTCAACTGGCCCGAAACGCAAACGGCAATATTCAGGTGCTTTCTTGAAACCGTGACCGGGCGCCTGGCGTCGACGCAAAAGGCGCGCGCGATTCTTGCGCTGGACTGCGCCGGCCCGGCATGGCCGAGGGCGGGCGCCGGGTAAAGATCGTGTACCTGGTTGAGCACGCGGTCATAGACGGCGTGGTCCAGCAATGCATAGCCCAGGATCAGGAGGCGGCATATGGCCGCCTCGTTCAGGCAACGCACTCCTTTTTCATCCTGCAGCATCTCCAGGACGAAGCTTCTGAAGATCTCTACATTTTTCGGAAGGACGGTCTGGAAGAATTTGCACAGGACTTCATGGTTGTACCGTTCGAGGAAATCGACCAGCGTTTCCTTGCCGATGTCTTCCCCGTAAGCTCGAAACCCCTCGATCGCCAGCATCAGGGCGGTCTTGTCCCGCGTGTTCTTGAAGGCCTTGTTTTCAATCAGCGGTCTGGCAACGTCCGCGGCACTCGTGTAGGTTGCGCCATGGTGCCGTTTGAGGCCTGCCAGGTAGGTGGCGAAGCCGAGGGGAGATGCATCGATCGTTTCCTCCAGCTTTCGCGCAAAGTGACCGATCTGCCCCACGATCAGTTGCGTGGATGCGATGTCGATCGCTTCGGAGTCCCTCTTCTCGAATGCGTCCTTCCATCGCCCGCTGGATCTCAATTCCAGCGCAGCGCTGGCGTTGCCCGAGAGGATCAGGCCGTCGTGGTATCTCGAAAGAATGTCTTTCGCGAAGTCATGCCCAGCGTCCAGGGCACGGCGCAAGCGATACAGGCTCAGTTCCAGCTGGTCCGACTTGCTGAAGGCTTGCAGTTCCGCGTCCATGTCCGCGACGCAGCGCCATTCGTTGAAGCTGTCCATTTCACGCTTCGGCGGATCGGCGCGTTCCGGCGGAGGCGCCGGTCATGCGGTCCGCTCTGCAGCGGCAGGCGCTTCCTGCAGCACGGGCAGCCGGGGCTCGGCGAGCATCGAGAAGTCGGGGCCCGGGCTCAGGCCCATCAACAGATGGACGCGATTGGAAGGCTCGTTGCTGCGATTGACCGCGCGATGGTTCAGGTCCACCCGCACCAGCCATGCAGAACCGTCGGCGGGCAGGTGCACGCTCTCGATACTGCCATCGGCACGCTGCCACTCGAAGAAGCAATTGGAATTCGTGATGATGGGGATGTGCAGCCGCCATGTTTCCCTGAGCGCATCGGTGTGCAGCGGCATCTCTTCGCCTTCGCTCTCGAGCTGCATGATGCGGGCCCGGAAGTGCTCGATGCCGCGATGGTGCAGGCTCTCCATGACCTCGGCGAGGTAGCCCGTGCACACCTCGGTGGGCGTGACTCCCCGGCTGGGAGCGGCGGCCTGCGCCGTGGCGATGCGCCGGATGCCGTCCGCCAAGGTGCCGTCGCGGCTGGTGACGGCCCAGCCGATGTAGTCGACCCGGTTGTCCCGGTAGGGCACGGCCGGCTGCTGCTTGACATGGTCCAGGAAGTGGGCGCGGAGCTTATCCGGATCGACCTTGAAATCAGCCAATCTCGCGAACATGACGTCTTTCGAGCGCTTCATGGTGTCTTCTCGTCCTTCCATGCCCGAGCAAAAAAGCCATCTTCTTTGCTGATTTATACAATTGATACACATACTAGCACCGGCCTCGAAGGGCTCGCGTGCTGGAAATCACGAAACCGCGTTGCAAAAGTGAACCGGGTTCAGGCCGTTTGCTTCCCCTCGCCGCTCGGTTCGGCAGGTTCAAAATAAGCGGGGTTCCACCCTCACGACACACATGAGAGCCATCGCGCCCCTTGCGGCCCTTGTCCTGTCCACTTGCCTTGCCATGGTGCCCCAGGCCCGTGGCCAAGCCGCCCAGAGCCCGCCGCCTTATGCCGGCCCGCTATTCGACACGCACCTGCACTACAACCAGGAAGCCTGGGACGGCAGCACCGGACCCTATCCGCCCGCTGAGGCGCTCGCGCGCATGCAGCGCAACAACGTGACGGCCATCATTGCCAACTCGCGGCCCAACGCCGGCACGCAAACGCTGGCCGCGGCGCGCGAGACCCGCGCTGCGGGCGTGACGGTGGTGCCCTTCGTGCGTCTGTACCGCAACCGCGACGACTACAGCAACTGGTTCCGCGACGAGAGCATCCACGAGATGGTGCAGGCCGAGCTGGCGCGCGGTACCGCGAGCGGGCCCTACCGCGGGCTCGGCGAGTTCCACCTGTACGACAGCGCCAATGCCAACGGCCCGGTGGCGAAGAAGCTGATCGCGCTGGCGGAGCGCCAGAAGCTCGCGGTGCTCGCGCATGTCGACGACGTGGCGATCGATTTGTTGATGGCCAACGCGCCGTCGAAGGGCCGGGACCTTCGCCTGATCTGGGCCCACACCGGCATCGGCGGCGCGCCCATCGAGCGGGTGCAGGCGCTGCTGGAACGCTATCCGCTGCTGATGGGCGAACTCTCGTACCGCCCGGGCCTGACCTGCGAGGGCGGCAGGCTCTGTCCCGAGTGGCGTGCGTTGATCCTCAAGTACCCGGAGCGTTTCATGATCGGCTCCGACACCTGGGTGAACCAGCGCTGGAGCGCCTATGACGAGATCATGCGCGGCTACCGCACCTGGCTTGGCGACCTGCCCCCCGACGTAGCGCGGCGCATTGCCTGGGGCAACGCGGCCGCGCTGTTCGACCTGCGCTGAGCGGTTCGCTCAGCCGCCGGAGCCGCGGGGCGCCACGGCTGCGCCCTCGACGCCGTGGCGCCTCAGCGCATCGGCCACGAACCCCGAGGCCTTCATTTCCTCGATGAAACCGCTGAGCCAGGCCTGCGCCGCAGTGCGTCCCTTGGGCACGCCCACGGCCTGCTCGATCACCATGAAGCGCCCCGGCAGCAGGCGCACGCCGCCCACGCGCGTGGCATCGGCTTCGAGCTGCTGCCTCACCCCGGCGGCCACCTCGAGGTTCTGGGCGAGGAACTGGTTCGTGACCTCGGGCGAGGTCGGTGCGCGCACCAGCGTGGCGGCCTTCAGCTCGCGCGTCAGGTACAGGTCGTAGGCGCTGCCGCGGCCCACCACCACGCGGTTGCCGGCGCGGTCGACGTCGGCGTTGCGCTGCAGCGGCGAGGCGCTGCGCACCAGGTAGGCGCCTTCGATGATCACGTAGGGCGCGGTGTATTCCATGTCCGCGGCGCGCACCGGGTCGATCGCGACGAAGGCCATGTCGACCTGCCGGGCCTTGACGGCTTCCACCACGTTGCCGGCGGAGTTGAACTGCACCAGTTCGATGGGCAGGCCGAGGCGGCGTGCCGCCTCGCGCGCGAGGTCCACCGAGACGCCCTGCGGCGCGTCGCCCGCACCGCGTTTGGCAAGAATCGGATTGCCGAAGTTGATGGCCGCGCGCAGCTTGCCGGTGGCGCCGAGCTGCGCCGCGGCGGCAGCCTGCGAGCTGGCCGTGGTGCCGGCGCAGCCCGCCAGCAAGAGCCCGCCCGCAGCGCAGACGGCGCGGCGGTTGATGGTGTGGTGCATTGCGCGCAGAAAGCCGGGCTGCGTCATGGGCGTCTCCTGTGCGCCGGTCAAAGCCGGCGAGGTGTTGTGAATGAAAGAGTCATACGTTGAAGGCTTAGCCAGCTACGGCGGCCCCGAGTCATGCGTGCACATTCGTGAGGGTGTGGGCGAAGCGTTGACAGGGGTACGCGCGGGCCGGGTATCGAGCCGCGTAATACATGCCCCGCGGCGAGAGCTGCGGGTGGTCCGGGGTGCCGAGGCAGTAGGAGATTGCCGAAGGCCACACCGATGCTGCCGCTTTGGCGAGGTGGCATGGGACCCCGCGCGGTCAGAGACCCCGCGCACGCGCGGAAACACCTTGCACGGAAACCGGGAGATCCCGCGTCCTTCTGCAACGCGCTGGGAAGCGTCGAGTGCAGAGCGCATCGTGAAGCCCAAGGGCGTACGACGATGAGCGATAGGAGCGGGAAGTCGGACTGCTGCGTAGTACCGAAGAAGCTGCCGAACAAGGCTGCGGGGGAAGCTCCTGCGGCGGCGGAGGCGGTGGAGGGAAGGCGGCAGGCCAAGGGAAATGCCATCGCGGCGCGCATGTCCCGCAGATCGGTGCGGGTCTATGACATGGGAACCGCGCTCGATGGCATACGACAGACGGCAAAGGGCCGTCGTGGTGCGAGGTTCACTGGACTGCTGCACCACATCTACGCGGTCGAACGCCTTGAGGCGGCCTACCTTGCGCTCAAGCGCGACGCGGCCGCTGGGGTGGACGGCCAGACCTGGCAGGCGTACGGGCAGGACCTGGAGGGCAACCTCCTGGATCTGTCCGAACGGTTGGCCCGAGGGGGCTACCGGCCCCAGCCTGTGAAGCGGGTGTACATCGACAAGGCCGACGGCAGCAAGCGCCCGCTGGGCGTGCCGGCGCTGGAGGACAAGCTCGTCCAGCGCGCCACGGTCGAAGTGTTGAACGCCATCTATGAGCAGGACTTCCTCGGGTTCAGCTACGGCTTCAGGCCCGGCAAGAGTGCGCACAACGCGCTGGATGCCGTGGCGGTAGGTGTGCACAGCAGACGAGTGAGCTGGATTCTCGATGCGGACATTGCCAAGTTCTTCGACACAATCGAAAGGGACTGGCTGGTGAAGTTCATCGAACACCGCGTGGCGGACACGCGCGTGGTGCGGCTGATCAAGAAATGGCTGCACGCGGGCGTGCTGGAAGAAGGCAGGCTGAGGCAAAGTGAGGTGGGTACGGTTCAGGGTGGGAGCATCAGTCCGCTGCTGGCCAACATCTACCTGCACTATGCGTTCGACCTGTGGGTGAAGCAGTGGAGGGGGCGCCATGCCCGAGGCGACGTGATCGTCGTGCGTTACGCCGACGATTGGGTAGCCGGGTTCCAGTTCCGCGACGATGCCGAGCGCTTCCAGCGCGCGGTGGCCGAGCGGCTGGGCCAATTCGGGCTGAAGCTGCACCCCGAGAAGACGCGGCTGATCGAGTTCGGGCGCGTCGCCCGGGAGAATCGACGCCGCCGAGGACAAGGCAAGCCGCAGACCTTCGACTTCCTGGGGTTCACGCATTGCTGCGGGACGACGAGGAAGGGCCACTTCATGGTCCTGCGGCTCACCAGTGCCAAACGCCTGCGAGCCAAACTGCAGGTGGTCAAGCTCGAACTCAGAAGGCGCATGCACCAACCCATCCCGGAGCAGGGCCAGTACCTGCGGGCGGTGGTGGCCGGGCATGCGCGCTACTTCGGCGTGCCGTGCAACGGCGCGCGGCTGAGGACATTCCGCTTCCAGGTCGCCGGGCTGTGGCATCGCACGCTGTGCCGCCGCAGTCAGAGCCATGGCCTGACGTGGCGTCGAATGTATCGATTGATGGCGCATTGGCTGCCTGTTGCGAACATCTGCCACCCGTACCCGAACCAGCGTCTGATCGTCATGACCCAAGGCAGGAGCCGTATGCGGTAGCTCCGCACGTACGGATCTGTGGAGGGGGTGCTGGGTGACTGGCATTCCTACTCCTACTGTCAGGGGCGTGCCAGCGCCGCAAGGCCGCGAACATCGGCGGCCGTTCCGAGCGACCAGCAGGCCGCCAGCAGCTCGCTGGTGCGCTGCGCGCCCAGGATGCCGTCGGACAGCCCGTGGAACTTGCGCTCCAGGTCGGCGTCGCTCATGGGGCGCTGCAGCGAGCCGATGGCATGCTCGATGAACACATGCTCGCGGCGGCCGTCGGTCAGCACGGCAGTCACGTCGGCGCTGGCCTCGTCGATGCCGTCGTCCACCGTGGCCATCACCTTGCGGCGCAACGCAACCACGTCGGGCCGGTTCACGATCTCGTCGGCGAATTCTTCCTCGGCCGCGCGGCCGAACAGCAGGCCGGCCGCGCACCCGTGGTAGACGCTGAACTTGCCTTGCAGGCCATCGGCCGGCTCCTTCTTGCCCGTGAGTTCGAGCACCAGCGAATGCACCTTGAGTTCGATGCGTTCGATCTGCTCCGGCCTGATGCCGCGCTCGCGCAGTTGAACGCAGGCGTCGATGCTCGGGTGAATGACGATGCCGCAGGCAAAGGGCTTGTAGCTGTTGAAGGAGATCTCGAAGCGCTCGCCGAGCTCGTCCGTGACTTCGTTCCAGGCGTACTTGGTGGACACCACCTGCGCCCATCCGCGCGGCGCCTCGATCGCCCTCGGGCTCGCGGTGTAGCCGTGCTGCGCCATCAGCGCGGCCATCAGGCCGGCACGCGCCGCACCGCCCGGATGGAAGGGCTTGGTCATGGTGCCGAACTGCTCGCGCAGGCCGACCGGCTGCGACGCGGCAATGCCGAGCGCCATCGCCGTGCGGTCCGCATCGAGGCCGAGCAGCCGGGCGCAACCCGCCGCCGCGCCGAACATGCCCGTGGTGCCGGTGATGTGCCAGCCGCGGTCGTAGTGCTCGGGGTAGACGGTGTTGCCCAGGCGGCAGGCCACGTCGATGCCCAGCACCAGCGCATCGAGCACGGCGCGGCCGCTCGCGCCGGTGTGCTCGGCCAGCGCGAGCACGGCCGGGGCCACCGGGCCGGCGGGATGGATGATGGTCTTGAGGTGGGTGTCGTCGAAGTCGAAGGTGTGCGAGGTGATGCCGTTGAGCAGCGCCGCGCTCGCGATGTCGACCTTCTCGGCGCGGCCGAGGAGCGTGGCCTGCGGTGCGGGCTGCAGCACCTGCACTGCGGCCAGTGCAGCCTCCATGGCTTCGTGCCGCGCGGCGCCGACAGCGCAGCCCAGCCAGTTGAGGAAGGTGCGATGCGCCTCGTGGTCCACCGCGTCGCTCCAGCCGCGCGAGGCGTGGCCTGCGACGTATTCGGCAAGGATGCGGGTGATGGGAGGGGCGTTGTGGTCGGCGGCGACCTGGGTGTTGCGGGCCATGTGTGCGAAGTCTCGGGTGGGTAGCTAAGAAAAAAGGAAACGGGCTTCAGGTGTTGAGTTCGATCTTGCGGTCGCGCGCGAGCCGGGTCCAGCGCGCGAGGTCGGCCTTGATGTAGTCGCCGAACTGCTGCGCGCTCATCGGCATGGGCTCGACGGCCTCGACCGCGAGCTTCTCGCTCAGGTCGGGCGCCTTGAGCACGGTGTTGAGGGTGTCGTTCAGAAGCTTCACCACGGCCGCCGGCATGCCGGCCGGGCCGACCACGCCGTACCACTGCATCGCGTCGAAGCCCTTCAGGCCCAGCTCCTCGAGCGTCGGCACGTCCTTGATCTGCGGATGGCGCGCCTTGCCGGTGACGGCCAGCGGCCGCGCGCGGCCCGACTTGATGTGCGGCATGGCCGCGGCCAGGCCGGGGAACATGGCCTGGGTCTGGCCGCCCATCAGGTCGGTGAAGGCCGGTGCCACGCCGCGGTAGGGCACGTGGGTCATCTGCAGGTCGGTCTGCTGCTTGAACAGTTCCATCGTCAGGTGCGTGAGCGAGCCCGCGCCCGCCGAGCCGTAGCTGAGCTTGCCCGCCTGGCTCTTCGCGTAGTCGACGAACTGCTTGAAGTCCTTGGCCGGCAGGTCGGTGTTGATGACCAGCACATTGGGCGTGCCGCCGATCATGCCGATGGGCGTGAAGTCCTTCACCGGGTCGTAGGGCAGCTGGCGCGTGGCCGGGCTGGTGCCGTGCGTGGCGACGTAGCCCTGCATCAGCGTGTAGCCGTCGGCCGGCGCGCGCGCCGTATTTTGCGATGCGATCACGCCGCCGCCGCCGCCCTGGTTGTCGACCACGAAGGTCTGGTTGAGCAGCTTGCCCCAGCGTTCGGTGACGGTGCGGCCCACCATGTCGCTGCCGCCGCCGGCCGCCACCGGCACGATGTAGCGGATCGGCTTGCTCGGAAAGTCCTGCGCGTGCGCGAGGCCTTGAAGCCCGAGCAGGGCGGAAGGAATCGCCAGGGTGAAGGTTCGGCGTTGCATGTCTTGTCTCCGGTTGGTTGGTTTGTCTAAGCGAGGGGCGTCGCGCCGCGCCTTCAGCGGCGGCTCTGCAGGCGGTCGTAGGCGTCGCTCACATGGCGCGCCATGAGGTCTTCGCAGCGCGCGATGTCGCCCTTGCGCAGCGCACGCGCGATGCGCGTGTGCTCGGCGATCGACGCCCGCATGCCCATGTCCTGCGACAGGTTCTTCAGGCGCGACAGGTGCAGCTTCTGCACCACGGTGCGGTAGGTCGCGGCCAGCGCGTGGTTGCCCGCCGCCTCGACGATGGCCCAGTGGAAGTTCAGGTTCTCGCGGTAGTAGCGCTGCACGTCGTGCACGGCAAAGGCGGCGTTCATCGCGTCGATGGAGGCATCGAGCCGGTCGGCGAGCGCAAGGCGCGCCGGCGCCTCGAGCCGCGCCGCGCGGCGCCCGGCAAAGCCGTCGAGCAGCCCGCGCATCTCGTAGAGCTCGCGCACCTCGTCGCCGGTGGGCTCGCGCACGAAGACGCCAGCGTGCTTGCGCGCGACCACGAGGCCGGTGCTTTCGAGTTCGCGCAGGGCCTCGCGCACCGGCACCCGCGAAACGCCGAGCCGGGTGGCCACGTCGGGCTCGTTGATGCGCTGGCCGGGCCTGAGTTCGCCGCGCAGGATCATGGCCAGCATGTCGTCGCGCACCAGCTTCGCGAGCGGCGTGTCGCGCACGGTCGAGAGGTGGTCGGCAGAGAGTTCGGCGAGCCAGGGCAGCATGCAAGGTCCTTTGGGTTGCAGGAATATCGTATACGACAGCAGCCGTAAATGTCCACTGTTTATATAAAAGTGTTGACACTTATTGGATCAATGAAAACAATCAGGCCTCTTCAAGGCCTTTCATCGAGTCCGCATGCCCCATTTGCCCGCCTCTTCCGCCCTGCAAAGATTTCGCGTCGTCGACCTGACCCAGGTCCGCGCCGGCCCCACCGCCTGCAGGCAGCTCGCCGACTGGGGGGCCGACGTGATCCAGGTGCAGATGCCCGAGCACATGCGCGGCGACGACACGCTGGGCGGGCAGGACGGTTCCGACTACCAGTACACCCATCGCAACAAGCGCTCGATCACGCTCAACCTGAAGGAGGAGGAGGGCGTTGCCACCCTCAAGCGCCTGATCGCGAATGCCGACGTGGTGGTCGAGAACTTCCGGCCCGACGTCAAGTTCCGCCTCGGCATCGACTACGAAACGCTCGCTGAAGACAACCCCGGCCTGGTCTACGCCAGCATCTCGGGCTTTGGCCAGAGCGGTCCGCTCGCCAGGCGCCCGGGCTTCGACCAGATCGCGCAGGGCATGGGTGGCCTGATGTCGGTCACCGGCCTGCCGGGCGACGGGCCCGTGCGCGTGGGCATTCCGATCGCCGACCTGTGCGCCGGCATCTTCGCGGCGCAGGGCATCCTGGTCGCGTTGCTGGAGCGCGAGGCCTCGGGCCGCGGCCAGTGGCTGCACACCTCGCTGCTCGAGGCGATGGTCTACATGATGGATTTCCAGACCTCGCGCTACCTGATCGATGGCGAGGTGGGCACGCAGGCCGGCAACTTCCATCCGACCAGCATTCCGACGGGTGTCTACAAGGCGCGCGACGGCTACATCAATATTGCCGTCTTCGGCTCCAAGATCTGGGAGCGCTTCTGCCACATCCTCGGCGCGCCCGAATGGATCGAGGACGCGCGCTACCACGACAAGGCCTCGCGCTCGGTCAACCGCGACGCGCTCAACGCCGAGATCGACCGGCGCCTGGCCGCCCACGACCGCAACCACTGGATCGAGCAGTTCAACGCAGGCGGCGTGGCCTGCGGCCTGATCAGCGACATGCGCGAAGTGTTCGAGGAGCCGCAGATCCAGCACCTGGGCATGGTCAAGCACGTGGTCTCGCCGCGGCTCGGCCCGCAGCGGCTCGTCGGCCAGCCGATGCAGCTCGAGCGCACGCCCAGCACCATCGCGCGCGCGGCGCCGCGGCGCGGAGAACACACGGAGGAAGTCCTTGGCGAACTGGGCATCGGCCCGGACGACCTCGCCCGAATGAAAGCGACCGGAGTCTATTGATGAACATGGCCAATCCACCCACCTACGAATCCAGCACCGAGCGCGTGCAGGCCTGGCTCGACGCCGGCACGCTGCACATCCGCTTCAACAACCCCGCGCGGCACAACGCGCTGTCGGTCGACATGTGGGAGGCGGTGCCGCGGCTGCTTCGCACGGCGCAGGACGACGACCGCGTGCGCCTGGCCGTGTTCTCGGGTGCGGGCGAGAAGGCCTTCGTCTCGGGCGCCGACATCTCGCAGTTCGAGGACATGCGCGCCGCGCGCGAGGCCGTCGCCCGCTACGAGGCGATGGCCGAGGATGCGCTGATGAGCATCCACGACTTCCCCAAGCCCACGCTCGCCTGCATCCGAGGCTACTGCATCGGCGGCGGCGTGAACGTGGCGATCAGCTGCGACATCCGCATCGCCGCAGAGGATGCGGTGTTCTCCATTCCGGCAGCGCGCCTGGGCCTGGGCTACCGCTACTCCGCGATGAAGAACCTGGTCGACCTGATCGGCCCCGGCGCCGCGAAGGACCTGTTCTTCACCGCCCGGCGCATCGATGCCGCAGAGGCCAAGGCGCTCGGCCTGGTGACGCGCGTGAGCGCGCCCGCCGCGCTGGAACAGCTGCTGGCCGAATACACCGGCGCGATCGCCGATAACGCGCCGCTCACCATCGCGGCGGGCAAGGCGATCACGCGCGAAATCCTCAAGCCCTCGCCGGAACTCGACCAGGCGCTGTGCGCCTCGCTGATCCGCGGCTGCTTCGAGAGCGCCGACTACACCGAAGGCCGCACCGCCTTCATGCAGAAACGCAAGCCGGTCTTCACGGGCCGCTGAGAACAACAGGAGACACACCATGCAGTCGTACTGGATGCAGATGAGCGGCGAGGCAACCCTCCTCGAAATGCGCGAGGCGGAGGTTCCGAAGCCGGGAGCGGACCAGTTGCTCGTGCGCATGCACGCGGCGGCGCTCAACCGCGGCGAGTTCGTCTCGGGCCACGGCCTGCACGGCCCGGCCGGCAGCTGGAAAGCCATTGGCGGCGAGGGCGCCGGCGAGGTGGTGGCCACCGGCGCCGAGGTCACGCGCTTTCGCCCGGGCGACCGCGTGATGGGCCGCTGCGCGGGCGCCTTCGCCGAATACGCGCTGATGGAAGAGATCGAGGCAATGGCCATGCCGTCCAACCTGTCGTGGGAAGAAGCGGCTGGCGTCGCGCTGACTTTCCTGGTCTCGTACGACATGCTGGTGCTGCAGGGGCGGCTGCGCGCCGGCGAGTGGGTGCTGATCAACGGCGTGTCCTCGGGCGTGGGCGTGGCCTCGCTGCAGCTGGCCAAGGCGCTGGGCGCGAAGGTGATCGGCACCTCGGGCTCGGCCGACAAGCTGGCGCTGCTGCAGAGCCTGGGGCTCGACGTCGCCATCCGCACGCGCACGCCCGACTTCGCGGCCGCCGTGCTGGAGGCGACCCGGGAGCACGGCGCCGACCTTGTCATCAACACCGTCGGCGGCACGGTGTTCGCCGAGAACGTCCGCGCCATGGCCTTCGAAGGCCGGCTCGCCACCGTGGGCTATGTCGACGGCGTGGTGAAGGCGGAGCTCGACCTGGCGGCGCTGCACGCGAAGCGGCTCACCGTGTTCGGCGTGTCCAACAAGCTGCGCAGCAAGGCGCAGCGCGCGGCCGCGGTGCCGGGCTTCGTGGCCGACGTGCTGCCGCACATTGCCTCGGGCCGCGTCAGGCCGCGCATCGACCGGGTTTTCGACTTCGCGCAGCTGAAGGAAGCGAAGGACCGGATGGAAAGCGCCGGCCATGTCGGAAAGATCGCGCTGCGCATGCCGGCCGCAACGGCCTGACTGCAAGGCGCACCACAACTACAAAGAAGGAGACAAGCGCATGCAAACGAAGAACCTCGTCCTCGCATTGGGGCTCTGCGCGTTCGGCCACGCCGCTTGGGCGCAGCCCGCGGACTATCCGAGCAAGCCGATCCGCCTCGTGATCGGCTTCGCCCCGGGCGGCGCGGCCGACTACGTGGCCCGCGCGATGGGCGATGCCTTTTCCAAGGCGCTCGGCCAGCCGGTGGTGATCGACAACAAGCCCGGCAACGGATCGAGCATTGCCGCGGACATCGTGGCCAAGGCGCCGCCCGACGGCTACACGCTGCTGATCGCGAGCCCGAGCAGCATCTCGGTGAACCCGGCGCTCAATTCCAGGCTGTCGTACTCCGCGCGCGACCTCGCGCCCGTCACCAGGATCACCACCTCGCCGCTGGTGCTGGCGGTCAACCCCGCGACCGGCATCCGCTCGGTGGCCGACCTCATCGCGGCGGCGAAGAAGAACCCCGGCAAGCTCAACTATTCGACCTCGGGCAACGGCTCGGCGCCGCACCTCGGGGCCGCGCTGTTCAGCCAGGTGACCGGCACGGAGATGACGCACATCCCGTACCGCGGCGGCAGCCTGGCGATCCAGTCGGTGATGGCGGGCGACACGCAGCTGACCTTCGGTACCTCGCCCTCGGTGCTGCCCATGGCCAGCGGCGGCAAGCTGCTGGCGCTGGCCGTGAGCACGCGCGAGCGCTCGCCGCTGGTGCCTGGCCTCCCCGGCATGAAGGAAGCAGGCCTGCCCGACTACCACATCGAGTTCTGGTACGGCATGTTCGTGCCGGCCGGCACCCCGGCGCCCATCGTGAAGAAGATCTACGATGCAACGATTGCCGCGATGCAGCAGCCCTCGGTCAAGGCCTCGCTGGCGCGCGACGGCACCGAGGTGTCGGTGTCCGCATCGCCCGAGCAGTTCAGCAGCTTCCTGGCGGAGGACGGCAAGTTCTGGGTCAAGCTGGTCAAGAGCGCGAACGTCAAGGTCGACTAGAGACCGGCGGGGCAGCGCGGAGCGCGCGGGATCCGAGCCCGTCTGAAGTTAGGATTGCCCCATGCCCCCGCCATCTTCCAGCACCCGAGGTTCCGCCCTGTCGGATGCCATCGTCAACGAGCTCAAGCAACTGATCTACACCGGCGAGTTCAAGCCGGGCGAGCGGCTCAACGAGGCCGCCCTGGCGCTGCGCATGGGCACCAGCCGCGGACCGATCCGCGAGGCCATCAAGGTGCTGGCGGGCCTGGGCATCGTCAATGCCGTGACCAACCGCGGCGTGTACGTGCGGCAGCTCTCGCTGCGCGAGATGCTCGAGATCTACGAGATGCGCGCGCTGGTGTTCGGCTATGCGGCCGAGCGCGCCTGCGAGCATCTGACCGAAGAGCACAAGAAGCAGTTCGAGGCTTTGCTCGCAGCCATGGACGCGGCCTGCGACGCCGAAGACGGCACGCTCTACTACGAGCTGAACCTTCAGTTCCATGCGCTGATCCTGACACTCTCGAACAACCGGCGCGCCTACCAGGCCTACGACGACTACGTGAAGGAGCTGCACCTGGTGCGGCGCAAGTACTTCAATGCGCCGGGCAACATGCGCCGCTCGAACATCGAGCATCGCGCCATCTTCGATGCAATTGCGGCGGCGAACCGCTCGCGTGCGCGCGCGGCGGCCGAGCGCCACGTGCTCGCCGGCCGGGCGCGGCTGCTGTCGAATTTCGAGGAGCCGCAGCCGGGCGCCTGACACGGCCTTCGGCTACGGCGAGTGGGGCGCGCCGTCCGGCTGCGGCTGCAGCCATCGGCCGGCCTGTTCGTGCAGCGCCTCGATCTGCTGACGGACCAGCGCAAGCTCGGTGCGGAAAAGCCGCGCGGCGTGATCGCCGGCCTCGCCCCTGTGGGGTGCTGCTTCCGGCGGCTCATGATCAACGCGTTCGGCGCTCGCTTCGCCAGCCTCCGGCAAGCCGCCCTCCATGTACGACGCCAGTGCCTCCAGCGCTGCCGCGGTGCCCTCGGCTTCCATGCGCAGGGCATCCAGCTGCTGTGGCGCATGCAGCGCCACGCGGTGTGCGCCGAGTGCCGAGAGGTAGCTCAGCAGCGTGTGCGACTGGATCAGGAAGCGCAGCGCCGTGCCTGCGCGCGGCCGCACGAAACCGGGTTCGCGGAACATCTCGAACACGGCGCTGGACAGCGTCGCATCGGCGTTGTGGGCGTTGCGCCTGGCGAGCCGGTAGGCCAGGTCGTCGCGCGCGCCCGAGCGGTACTGGCTCGCGATCTGCCGCAGGTAGTGCGCGTGGTTGCGCAGCGCCGCTGCCGCCAGGTCGCTGAAGCGCCGCGCCTGCCAGTGGGGCAGCACCAGGACCATCGCCAGCGCGGCGATCAGGCTGCCGATGGCGGTGTCGATCAGCCGGGGCACCATCAGCACGTCGCTGTCGCCCACCTGGTTGAAGCACATCAGCACCAGCACCGTGACGGCCGCGGTCGCAAGCAGATAGCGCGTCGCACGCGTGGCGAAGAAGAACACGCCCGCGGCCACCGCCAAAAGCGATTGGGCCCAGGGCTGGGGAAAAAGCACCAGCAGCGCCCAGCCCGCCACCACGCCGATCGCCGTCCCGGCGATGCGCTGCCCGACGCGCGACACCGTGTCGCCCCAGGCCTGCTGGCAGACGAACAGCGTGGTCAGCAGGATCCAGTAGCCGCGCACCGGATGGATCAGCAACATCACGCCGTAGCCGGCCACCAGCGCGACCGCCAGCCGCAGCGCATGGCGGAACAGCGCCGAACGCGGCGTGAACTGGTGCCGCACGCGTTCCACCATCTCGCGCCCGGAGCGCGGCGAGCGGTCGAACAGCCCCATGTCGGCGCGCCCGGCCCGGGCCGACGGTTCGGTGGCGCCGGCGAGCTGCCGCTCGAGCTGCGCCAGGTTCCACGCCATGGCCTCGACGGACGCGAGCAGTGCCGCCCGGCGCGGTTCGCGCAGCTGCGCGCGCTCGTGATCGATGGCGCTTTGCAGCTCCGCGAGCGCGTGGCCGCTGGCCGGATCGGCGGCAAAGGGTTCGCGCCGCTCGATGGATCGGGCAAGGCGCCTGCAGGCCTCGCCCTGCAGGGTCAGCACGCGCTGGCAGCGGTACAGCAGGTCGCTGTGGAAGAAGGCATCGGCCAGCGCGTTGTAGTCGTCGTGCGACGAGGTGGCGCGCTCGTGCACGTCCTGCGCAATCAGATAGAGGCCGCGGTAGCGCACGATGCGGCCCGTGGGAGCGCGCGTGCTGCCGATGCGCCGGAAGATGCCTTCCTTGGCGGCGTTGAGCTCGGCCACCACTTGCGTGTTGAGCTGCGCGAGCGACAGCCGCTTGCGCTCCATGTCGATGCCGCGCAGCGGCTCGAAGAGCGAGGCCTTGAAACACACATAGTCGCCCAGCACGCGGAACAGCCCCGCCAGCTGCGCCTGCACCGGCTGGGCGGGGAAGAGCGTGCACCATGCCACCGAGAACACGCCATACCATGCCGCGCCCGCCAGCAGCAGCAGGGCCTCCTGGAGCCGGCCAGCGCCGCCCGGGGCAGCCGCGCTGCCGTCGATGCCCAGCATGGCGTAGATCGCCAGAATGAGCGTGGCGAAGCCGACGGCCTTGTAGCGGGGCTCGATCGCGCCCAGCATCGTCAGCGAGAACGCAGCCAGCGCCAGCCCCGGGACGAAGAGCACGGGGTTGTCGATCCAGGACACGACCGCGAAGGCCGCCGCCGCGAAGCACAGCAGCGTGACGGCCTGCGCGCGCAGCCGGCCCCGGCCGCTGTCGTCGGTTTCGGCCAGGGCGCTTGCAATGGCACCCAGGAAAAGCGGCGTCATGGCTTCGGCGTGCCCGCTGAGGCTGCCGATGGCCATCAGGCTGCCGAGCGTGAGCAACACCCGCAGCGGCTGGGCGTGGCCGGCCATCCGGCGAAGCCGCTGGTGGAAAAGATCGAGGGAGAGAGAAGACATTGCCATCGTTTCGCACGATGCGTGCCAGCGCGCGGACTGTTCTGCGGCCGCATCCGCAGGATTCAGCCCGCCTCCGGCCACCGGTGGCGCGTGCCGCCCGCGCGCCGGTCGGCCTTCTCCGCCACCACGCCCTGTGCGCTCAGAGCGCTCGCGCGCTGTTCGAGATGCTGCAGGCACTGCAGGAAGATGTCGAGCTGCGCGGGCTCGATGCCGGCGAGCAGATCGGTGTTGAGGGCCGCGATGCGCGGAAACACCCGCTCGAAGAGCTGCCGGCCCGAGGGGCTCAGCCGCACATGCACACCGCGCCGGTCTTCCTCGTCCTGCCGGCGCGACACCAGCTTCTTCTCGACCAGGCTGCGCAGGCCGCGCGAGGTGCGCACGCGGTCCAGCTGCAGATGCGCGGCCAGCGCCGAGGAGGTCATCTCGCCGTGCTGCGCGAGCGTGCCGATCATTCCCCACTCGCGGCGCGTGATGCCGAAGCCGCCCTCGACCAGGCGCGTGGCCATGCCGCTGGCGGTGCGCACTGCGCGCGAAAGCCGGTACAGGAGCAGCTCGTCCAGGGAGCGGGGCGCGCGCAGGGCGCTGGCATCGGGGAAGGCTTGCATGCCTTGCGTGTCGTGCATCAGGTCGGGCTCGCGCGGAAGTGATGGATAAATCGGAAACCCGAAGAAAAACAACAAACTAGAAGGGCTCGTGTGCTTTCGTGTGCATTCGCGAAGAGCTTCCAGCAGCAATTTCCATCAAGCTGTCGCAAAGCTCGTGCTGTCGGTGATCTTTTGAAGGCGCAGGGAGCGCAAATCGCGTAAGCAGGAACACCAGAGGCCCAGCATCTGAGGGGAATGGTCCGATTTTAGGAGGAGCGCCCATGGCGGCCCTGGCCCGGGGCAGGCGGCGCCGATCCCGGATGCTGTTTCAGCGGTAGGCGCGAGCCGAGTTCGTCGAAAAGAACTTCGTCTTTGCCAGCTCGGATTTGTCCCGCATGAACCACAGGGCCGAGCCCAGGATGTCGGGAAACGGGGCCTCGTGCAGGCTGTTGGGCCAGTCGCTGCCAAACAGGCACCGGTCTTCGCCGAACAGTTCCCACAGGGTGTCCAGGCGGTTGCGGGCCTGTGCCGAATCGCTCGCGTTCACGGGAATCTGGGAGATCTTCGCGAACACCCCGGGATGCGCCGCCAGCGTCCGCAGGTTATGCAGGAAGGTCTGTTCCTGATAGACCGGGATGACGGCGCCGGGCAGGTGGTCGACCACGATCCTCAGTGCCGGCACCTGGTGGGCGATCTCCAGCAGGGCCTCGATCAATCGTGCATCGGGGTTGGCGCTGTCGAGGCTGCGGCCGCTCTCGGCCAGCGCGCGCAGGTCGTCAATGAACGCGGGGTTTCGGACTCCTTCGCGCAGGTCGCGATCCCAGAGGTTGCCGCATCGGATTCCGAGGAACAGGGGCTCGGCCGCCAGCCGTTCCAGCGCGGGGCGAAAGTCGTCGGCACCGGGCACCAGGTTGCCGACGAAGCCGAGCATCCGGGCGTCGACGCGCAGCGTTTCCAGCAGCCAGAAATTGTCGTCTTGCCAGGGACTCGCTTCGACGGCGATGGCACCGGTGACGCAGTGCTTCCCCGACGCGGCGAAGTAGTCCGCAGGGAGCGTGGGCCGATGGATCGCATCGTATTTCGGAGGCCACGGAATGCCTTGCGGGCGGCGGGGATCGAACAGGTGAATGTGCGAATCGACGATCGGCCCGGTATAGGTGCCCGACCCCGCGCCGGGCGTTTCCAGCCAGAGTTCGGGGGTCATTGAAGATTGACGAACATGCCGCCGTCCACCAGCAGCGCGGCGCCCGTGACATAGCGGGCCATGTCCGACGCCAGAAAGACGACCGGGCCGGCGATGTCCTCGGGCGCGCCCAGCCGGCCCAGCGTGGTGCGCCGGATCATGTAGGCGCGCTTTTCCTCATCGGCCAAGTCTTCCTGGTTGATGTCGGTGGCGATGGTGCCCGGCAGCACGGTGTTGCAGCGGATGCCGTAGGGTCCGAGCGCGATGGCGCAGGACTGCATCAGCGAGTGCAGCCCTGCCTTGGTCGGTGTGTAGTGCGTCTGCATGCCGCCCCCGACCAGCGCGCTGATCGAACTGACGGCGATGATGGCGCCGCCGCTGCCTTGTTTCTTCATCTGGTTGGCGGCGGCCTGGACCGCGAAGTAGGCGCCGTTCAGGTTGGTGTCGACCGTGCGCAAGTAGGTTTCGCGGGGCATGTCGAGAAAGGAATGGAAGGGGCAGATGCCGGCGTTGTTGACGAACACGTCCACGCCCCCGAAGGCGTCGAGCGCCGCCGTGACCAGCCTGGCGCCGGTGTCCGGATCGGCGGCATCGCTGCCTACCTCGATGCCATGGCTGCCGAAGCCGGAGATTTCCTCCATCAGCGAGAAAGCGGCCGTCCGGCCCTGGGCACTGCCGCTGTGCCCGATGATGACGCGCGCTCCCTGGCGCGCGCATTCCAGCGCGACGGCACGGCCGATGCCGCGCGAGGCGCCGGTCACGATCACGGTCTTGTTGGCTAGCAGCATGCGCAGCGCTCCTTCAGGTGGCTGATTCGGGCGGGAAGGCGAAGACCGGCAGCAGCTCGACGCTGACGGGAGAATGATCGGGATGGGTTTGCATGATGTCCGCCATGTAGGCCCACCAGCGCTGCATCACGGGCGAACGGGGCAACGCTTCGAGCAGGTCGTCGCGCCGGTAGCGCATGACACCGTAGAGCGCGCCGTCCTTCTCGTCGAGAAAGATGCGGTAGTCCTCGATGCCCGCCTGCTGCAGCAATGCCGCCAGCTCGGGCCAGAGGGCGTCGTGGCGGCGCCGGTATTCCGCCGCCTGGCCCGGGTTCAGCTGGAGCCTGAAGGATCGCACGGGCATCGCTTGCGCACCTCAGTGGCTGTAGGGCCGCTCGAGCATGCATTCGGGGTTCAGGCGCACCCCGAAACCCGGCTTGTCGAGCTGGTTCACCGACATCCGCCCCTGCTGCGGAATCGGTTCGTCCAGCAGCAGCGGGTTGAACATCGGCACCACTTCATCGGCCTTGGGCGCCATCATCAGGAACTCGGCAAACGGGCTGTTGTGCCGCGTGATGACGAAGTGATAGCTGTAGACCGACGAGCCGTGCGGCACCACCAGCGCGCCGTGCGCATCGGCCAGCGCAGAGATCTTGACCAGTTCCGTCAGGCCGCCGCACCAGTTCACGTCGGGCTGGATGATGTCGCAGCATCCCATCTCGAGGAGCAGGCGGAAGCCCCAGCGCGTGGCCTCGTGCTCGCCGGTCGAGACCATCATGCCGGCGGGCATGTTCTTGCGCAGCGCCGCATAGCCCCAGTAGTCGTCCGGCGGCAGCGCCTCTTCGATCCACTTGAGCCTGAAATCAGCGGCGGCGTGCGCCAGCCGCGTGGCGTAGTTGAGGTCCAGGCTCATCCAGCAGTCGTACATCAGCCAGAAGTCGGGGCCGACCAGCTCGCGCATGTGGGCCAGCTTCTCGAGATTGCGCCGCAGGCCTTCCTCGCCTTCGGCCGGGCCGTGCTGCAGCGGCAGCTTGCCGCCGATGAAACCCATCTGCTTCGCGAGGTCCGGGCGCGCGCCGGTGGCATAGAACTGCAGTTCGTTGCGCACGGCGCCGCCGAGCAGCTGGTGCACCGGCTCCTCGCGCAGCTTGCCCATCAGGTCCCACAGCGCCAGGTCCACCGCGGAGAGCGTGTTCAGCACGATGCCCTTGCGGCCGTAGTAGAGGGTCGACTGGTACATCTGGTCCCAGATCTTCTCGACGTCGGTGACCCGGGCCCCTTCGATGAAGCGCGCCAGGTGCTTTTCCACGATGAAGGCCCCCGGCTCGCCGCCGGTCGTGACTGCGAAGCCCACGGTGCCGTCGCTGGCCTCGACTTCCACCACCAGCGTGCCGAGCACGTTGATGCCGAAGCTGCGGCGGCTCTGGCGGTATTCGGGGTACTTGCTCATCGGCGTCGAGATGTGGTCGTCGATCCAGTGCCCGTCGGACTGGTCGTGGTAGTCGGCCCCGCCGCCACGCAAGGTGTAGGCACGAACCTGTTTGATGGTCTGAGAAGCCATGAGCAGCACCTTTCTTCCGGGGTCAACGCGCCCAGCGCAGAACCATCGCGTCGAGGTTCCGAGCGATTTCGATCAACCCGGCCTCGGTCGCGGGATGCAGCGCGGGGATCGGGTGCCGCGCCAGGTCGCAGCGGATGATTCCGCCAGCCTTCATCAACGCCTTGCTGGCCAGCAGGCCGCACTGCCGGTTCTCGTAGTTGATGAGGGGCAGCCATCGCTCGTAGCCGCGCATCGCCTGTTCGCGGTTCCCTGCGAGGTAGTCGCGGATGATCGGCTGCAGGCCGTCGGGATAGCCGGCGCCCAGGATGCTGCCGGTCGCGCCGGCTTCCAGGTCGGCGAACAGCGTGATGGCCTCTTCACCGTCCCACGGTCCCTCGATGGCATCGCCGCCCAGGCGGATCAGTTCGCGCAGCTTGCCGGCCGATTGCGCCACCTCGATCTTGAAATAGCACACCGCCGGCACGTCGTGCGCGAGCTGCGCCAGAAAGGCCGCGGACAGCGGTGTGCCGCTCATCGGGGCGTCCTGCAACATGATCGGTATGTCGAGGCCGTCGGCCACGCGCCGGTAGAACTCCCCCACCCCGGACTCGCTGGCCCGGATGGTGGCGCCGTGGTAGGGCGGCATGACCATGACCATGGCCGCACCCGCCTGCGCAGCGCGCTTGCTGCGGTCGGCGCAGATCTGGGAGCTGAAATGGCTGGTGGTCGCGATGACCGGGACGCGCCCGGCCACATGCTCGAAGATCGTGGTGGTGAGGATTTCGCGCTCGCGGTCCGACAGGGCGAATTGCTCCGAATAATTGGCCAATATGCACAGCCCGTCGGCGCCCGCTTCGATGATGAAATCGATACAGCGCTTCTGGCCGTCGAGATCGAGTTCGCCGCGCTCGTCGAAAATCGTCGGGGCGACCGAAAAGGCGCCCGCATACCGCGCCTTGCGCTTTCCGGAATTCATCATTGCAGCCACCCGAGGGACGCTGCCGCCTTGATCGCTTCGGGAATGATCAGTTTTTCGTGCGGCTCGAAGATCGGCTTCGGCAGGTCGCTCGGCTTGTAAAAGCCGGAGGGCGTGCTGCTCGTCAATTTGCCGCTGCGGTAGCGCGTGATATAGAGCAGCGACAGGTAATGCCCCCGCTTCGATTCGCTGAATTCAAGGATCTTGATGAATTGAGGCCCGTCGGCCACCACGTCCGTTCCCAATTCGTCCTTGCACAGCCGCTCCCAGGCGTTGTCGATGGATTCGTTGAAATTGTGCATGACACCCGGGTTGTGCCATTGCCCCGCGAAGGGCTCGTCAGGCTGCCTTTCCTTGCTCGGCCGCTGGGTCAGCCAGACATTGCCACCTTCGTCGAAGATCACCAGTTCGGTGGAGATCTTCTTGTAGGTCTTTACGAATTCTTCATAAAGCCGCTGCGGCAATACCCTCGCTCCTACGTCGGAGCGAATTCTTTGCAAGATGGAAATTTCCTCATCTATCAGTGCTTCATTCCAAGACATTTTTGTTCATCCTGTGACGTAGGGTTAAAGAAAGTCTCCTCTGCGGCACCCCGCCTGCGAATGGTGGCAATGGAATTATTTTTCCTAATAAAATAGGTTTAAAAAGCCAGTTGAGTCAAAAATAAACCGCAACGTTATTCAGCAAAATATATGCCATGTGCTGCACTGCAGCAGGGAAAATGAATGGAATCTCTGCGGTGCAAATCAATTGCCACATCGGCCTTAAAAGTTATGTCACATCGAGCTTTGTCATTTCATTCTCTGGACCAAATAGCGACCAAGTGGCTCTACTTTTCCGTCGGTCGGGACAATGCGGTTTCATCTCCGGACGAGACGGTGTTCGGGCGCGCTGCGTGCTCAGGCCTCGCGAGCGCCGGGCGCTCTTTTCCTGCACCAAAACACGACTTGAAGCGGTATTGCGGGGCTTGCACTGCACCGGGGAAAAGCAGGCACGCCCGGGCATGCAGCGGTGCTCATTCGCTGCGCGCCGGCTGCATCGGCTCCGACACGGCATTCGCGTCGCGCCGCTTGGGCCGTCCGGGAATGGGCTTGGCCAGCAGGGCCTGCGGCCCGTCGCGCCGGTAGTCCGCGACCCAGCGAAACACCGTGCGCCGGTTCAGGCCGTAGACCAGCGCGACCTGGGCCACGCTGCACCCCTCGTTCACGGCCGCGACCGCCCGTTGCCGCAGGGTCTGCAGCAGCCGGTGGTCCAGGCTGCGGGCGTCAAACTTGGCATTCATGATCGACGGCCTTGCGCAAGGCGGTGGACCGGAGCGCGCCCCAGATGCCCAGGCCCTGCAGCACGAGCAGCGCGGCGAACGGGAGCGAGACCGACAGGTTGGTGCCGACCGGAAGATGCCCGACCAGCGCTGAGCTGATGCCGGCACAGACCATCATTCCGCAGCCCAGCAGGCTCGCGGTGGCGCCGGCGCGATCGGGGTAGAGCGTCATCGTCAGCGCCACCACGTTGGAGAACAGGAGGCCCTGGCCGAAGTTCGTCAGCATCACGCCGGCCAGCAGGGTCGGCAGCACCAGGGCGGCTGGCGTGCACAGCATCGCGAAGATGCCCAGCACGCAGGCGGCGAGCCCGGCCAGCATGAGGGTGCGGCCGCTCACGGTCCGGATCAGCGTGCGGTTGAGCAGCGTGCCCACGAGGTAGCACACGCCCGCGAGCAGCGCGGTGGTGCCGAAGTAGGACGGGCTTCGCTGCAGCCGGTCCTGGATGACGAAGGGACCGATGATGTTCCAGATCAGGAACACCGACAGGCTGCACCCCAGGGCCAGCGTCGCCGACAGGAAACGCGGGTTGCCCAGGATCAGCACATAGCCGCCGAGCGACTGGCGCAGGCTCTTGCGTCGGCTGGGCGCGAGCGACTCCTGCAGCCTGAGGCTGAGCGCCAGCAGCACCGCGCTGTAGCCCGCATACAGCGCGAAGTTCCAGCGCCAGCCCGCGTACTGCTCGACCAGGCCGCCGATGAAAGGTGCCAGCACCGGGCCCAGACCCCAGGCGAGGCTCAGGTAGACCACCGCGACATAGAAGCGCTCGCCCTGGATGTTGTCCACCAGCAGTGCGCGCGCCACCACCTGGCAGGCGCCGATGGCAAAGCCCTGCATCGCGCGGCCGATGAGCAGCTGCGTGATGTCGCCGGCCATCATCGCCACCAGGCTTCCCGCGATGAAGAGCGCGAGGCCCGGCAGGATGGCCGGCAGCCGGCCGCGCCCGTCGGCGATCAGGCCGAAAAACAGCTGGCCGATCGCATAGGCAATCAGCGTGACCGAGATGCTTCCCTGCATCACGATCGCGCTGACGCCGAACTCGCGCCCGATGGCGGGCATGCTGGGCGCGTAGAGATCGATCGCGATGCCGCTGACGCTGTTCAGCAGCGGTGCGATGACGATGACGAAGTTCTCGTAGGACCTCGCCTGCAGCGTGGATTGCGTGGACGCTCTGGTCATGGCCGTTCCTCCTTGGTAAAGGGTCCGGAGCCCGGGGTCGGATCGCGACCCTCGGGTGCTGTCCGGCATGCCTGGCGCGCGCTTTTCACGGCGACGGCCTGCCCAGATAGAGTTCCTGCACCTGCGGGTCGTGCATGAGCGAGCGGGCCGCACCCGAGAGGGCGACGGTGCCCATCGACAGGATGTAGGCGCGGTCCGAGATGCGCAGCGCCTCCATGGCGTTCTGCTCGACCATCAGGATCGTGACGGCCTCCTTGCGGCGGATCTCGGCGATGGCTTCGAAGACCTCCTGCAGCATCTTGGGCGAGAGCCCGGCCGAAGGTTCGTCGAGCAGCAGGATGTGCGGCCGCGGCATGAGCGCGCGCGCCAGCGCCAGGATCTGCCGCTCGCCACCCGACAGCGAGGCCGCGCGCGCGCCGAACTTGCGGCCGAGCATCGGGTACAGCGCGCACAGTTCGCGCATGCGCTGCTCGCATTGCGTGTTGCCCAGGTAGTGGCCACCGACCAGCATGTTCTCGCGCACCGTCAACGCGCTGAAGACGTTCTCGGTCTGCGGCACGAAGCCCAGGCCGCAGCGACGGATCTTGTCGTGCGCCGGCATCCTCGAAACGTCCTGGCCTTCGAGCAGCACCACGCCGCTGCGCGGTGGCACGAAGCCGGCAATGCTCTTGAGCAACGTCGACTTGCCGCAGCCGTTGGGTCCCAGCAGCGTCACGATCTCGGCCCTTGCGGCGTGCAGCGTGATGCCCTTGAGGATGTCGACCTCGGCCGTGTAGCCTGCGACCACCTGCTTGACCTGGATCACGGGAGCACCTCCTCGGGCTCGGGCTCTTCGATGCGCCCGAGGTAAGCGCGAACCACTTCCTCGTTGCGCACGAGTTCGTCGGGGCGGCAGTCGGCGACGATGCGGCCGCGGTCCAGCACGACGCAGCGCGTGCAGACCTCGCGGATGAACTGCATGTCGTGCTCGACGATCAGCATCGTCATGCCTTGGGCATTGAGGGCCCGCAAGGCAACCACGATGTCGCGCCGCAGGTTGGGGTGCACGCCGGCCGTCGGTTCGTCCAGGATCAGCAGCCGGGGCTGCGCCATCAGCGCGCAGACGATGCCCAGCAGCTTCTTCTGCCCACCCGAGAGCGCAGCGGCCGGGAGGTCGCGCACGGTGGAAAGCAGCAACTGGTCGAGCAGCTGCCCCGCCTTGTGCAGCGCGGCCTGTTCGGTGCGGCCCGCCGCCGCGCTTCGCGCCAACGTGGCCCAGATGCCGTGGTGCGCGGTGGCGGCCGCCACGGCCACCTCCAGCACCGACATCTTGCGCGGCATCGAAGGCAGCTGGAAGGTGCGCCCGATGCCCGCCGCGGCCACGCGATGGACCGGCAGCCCGTCGATGCGACGGCCGGCCAGGCGGATCGCACCGCGGTCGATGGTCTCGAAGCCGTTGATGGTGTTGAGCAGCGTGCTCTTGCCCGACCCGTTGGGCCCAAGCAGGCCGACGATCTCGCCGGGCGCGACGCCGAAGCTCACGTCCTGCAGCACGTGGTTGCCGCTGAAGGCCTTGGCGACGGCCTTCATTTCCAGCAGGGCGTGGGGTGCTGCGGTCATGGCATCTTCCGAAGCTTTTCCGGCACCAGGCCTTCGCTGCGCCACAGCAGGCAGGCCAGCAGGATGAGGCCGATGAGACCCAGGCGCAGTGCGCCCGCCACGTCCGAGCCGAAGCCCAGCACTTCCCTGGCGAAGGGTGCCAGCACGTTCGCCGCCTGCACCAGCGCCACCCCGACGAGCACGCCGGCCGTGCTGCCGACGCCGCCGATCATCACCATGGTCCACAGCAGGAAGGTCTCCGCGGGGAACATGTAGTCGGGGCTCACGAAGCTCATGTAGTGGGCATAGAGCGAGCCGCCGAGCGCGGTGATGGCCGCGCCGGCCATGAGCGTGCGCGACTTGAGCGAGCGCAGGTCATAGCCCATGCAGGCCGCCAGCTGCGGCTCCTCGCGCATGAGCCGCAGCGCGCGGCCGAAGCGGCCGTCGCCCAGCCGGCGGCACAGCAGGGCGCACACCGCGACGGCCAACATGACGAGGCCCAGGAAGGCCAGCCCGCTCCAGGGCCGGCCCAGGCCGTCGAACAGCGAGGGAATGGCGCTGATGCCGTTGGAGCCACCCGTGAGCCAGTCTTCGTTGATCGCGATGGTGCGCAGGATCTCGGCGATCGCCAGCGTGGCGATGCCCCAGTAGTCGCTGGCCAGCTTGTTGCCGATGCGGCCGATGCACCAACCCAGCGCCATCGCCGCGAGCACGCCAAGGGCGGCCCCGGCCAGCGGCGCCCATCCGAGCGTGAAGGCAATGCCCGTCGCGTAGGCCCCGAGGCCCGCGAACGCGATGTGGCCGAAGTTCATCAGACCCGCATAGCCCGCCTGCAGGTTCAGGCCCAGCGCCATGAGGGCGTAGATGCCCGCGACAGTCAGGGAGAATACGAGGAAGTCAAACACGTCGCACCTCGTGGTCGAACAGCCCGTAGGGCTTGAACAGCAGCGCCAGCAGCAGGATCAGGAAGGAGGCGGCGTTGATGTAGGTCACCGGCAGGAACTTCATGTCCACGCCGAAGAGAAAGCCGAAATTGAGGTTGGTCACGGCGGTCTCGGTCACCGCAATGAGCAGCGCCCCCGCAATCGCCCCCATCGGATTGCCGAGCCCACCCAGGATGGCCGCGGCAAATACCGGCAGCAGGAGGTCGTTGCCCAAGTTGATGTGCGCGCCGGTCGACAGCGACAGCATGCTGCCCCCCAGGCTCGCCACCATGCCGCTCGCAAAGCTCACGAGAAAGGTGATGCGCTCGGCGTTCAGCCCCGAGGCATTGGCCAGCGCGGCGTTGTTGGTGAGCGCGCGCATGGCGCGGCCAAGGCGCGTGTAGAACAGCAGCAGCATCACCAGCACCAGCAGCACCACCGTCGTGCAGACGAAGTAGAACTGGGTGTAGGAGATGTGGGCCCCCGCGATGGTCAGCGGCGCCGTGTGGCCGAGCTTGAACATGCGCGGAAACGAGCCGGCCAGCCCCTGCATCAGCGCGATGGCCAGCATCGACACGGCCAGCGAGCCGACCATGGAAATCGACGGCCCCGCGCGCAGCAGCCGGCGAAAGATCAGTAGGTGCAGGCCCAGCGCCAGCACGCCTGTGACGACGCTGGCGATCAGCAGCGCCCCGACCAGCGGCGCACCCGCTGCGTACAGTGCGTAGCTCGCATAGGCGCCGAACATCGCGTACTGGACATGGGCGATGTTCGGGAACTTGACCAGTCCGTAGAGCATGCTCAGTCCGAGCGTGACCAGTGCGAGGTCCGCCGTGCGAAGAAGGGCGTCGATCAGGAACTGGAACATGTGAGCGGCCTTGTGTGCGTGGCGTCCGGTCAGCGCTGCGCGATCTTTCCGTTTTCGTACTTGAGACGGTCGTAGGGCGGGTTGAGGCGCTGCCGGTTGGCGTCGAAGCTGATGACGCCGGTGACGCCCGCGTACGACTGACCGATCTCCTTGAGCGCGGCCTGGATGGCGGCGGCATCGGCCGACCTGGCCTTCTCCATCGCGGCCGCGGTCATCAGCACGGCGTCGTAGCCGTAGCCGGTGTAGGCGGTCTTGAAGCCTTCCTTGTATTTCGTCGTGAAGGCTTCGGCATAGGCCTTGCCCGCGGGCCCCTGCACCGCGCCGAGCTCCATGCCGAGCTGCCCGTTGGCGATCTCGGGCGGCGTGTCCGACACGCACATGCTCAGGAGGATGGCGTACCAGGGTGTCTTGCGCAGGCCCAGGTCGTGCGCTTCGCGGTTGATCACCGCGGCCTCCTGGCCGTACGCGGTGTAGACGAAGGCGTCCGGGTTGCTGCGCGACATCTGTTCGAGCTCGCGGCGATAAGTGGACTGCCCCGCGGCATAGAGCACTTCGGTGACGACCTTGCCGCCCAGCTTCTCGAAGGCTTCCTTGTAGCCCTGCAGTACGCCCTGGCCGTAGGCGTTGTTGGGCGCAATCACCGCGACCTTGCGATAGCCCAGTGCAAAGGTGTCGGAGGCCGAGAAGCTGTTGGCATAGTTCTCCAGCCCGAGCAGGCCGAAGGAGGTAGCACCGAGGTCTTTCAGCTTGATGCTGCTGCTGTTGATGTTGAGGTGCGTGACGCCTTCCTTGACCAGGTACTGCCCCACCGGCAGTGTGATGCTCGAGGAGTATTCGCCCATCACCACCGGCACCTTGTCCACGCCGACCAGCTTGCGTGCCGCGTTGAGCGCCGTCGTCGCGTTGCCGCCCGAGTCTTCGACGATCACGTTGAATTTCTTGCCGAGCACGCCGCCCTTGGAATTCACCTGGTCGACGCCCAGCATGATGCCGCGGCGCACGTCCTCGCCAATGGTGGCGCTGGCGCCCGTGAGGGACAGCACCGCGCCCACGTTGACGGTGCCCTGGGCGAAGGCGCCGGTAGGTCCGGCACTGAGCAGCAGGGCGGCGAAGAGACTGGACGAAAAGTGTTTGATCACGGCGTACTCCAGGTTTTGAAAAATCGGTGTGCGATGAGGGGTGCGAATGGCGCAGGCCGCCTACAAGTGCCCGGCGTACAGCCGCACCACGCTGTGCTGGATGAACTGGACGATGTCTTCCATGCGGTGCGCTACATGGCCGCTGATGACGTCGCGGCACAGCGGCGCGTCGCGGCGCAGCAGGGCGTCGAGCAGCGCCAGGTGTTCGTCTTCCATGGCCTTGCTCTTGCCTTCCAGGTCGCTCCATCGGAAGTAGTGGATGCGGGCGTTGACGGCCTGCAGCGACTTCACGATCTCCTGGTTGCCGGAGAGCTGCGCGATCGACAGGTGGAACCGCTCGTCCGCTTCCAGCAGCTGGTAGGTCGACATCGCGGCCGTGTGCTGCATCACATCCAGCCAGGCGTCTCGCGCCAGAACGACGTCGTCGTGCGGCGCACGCTGCAATGCCAGGTTGACGGATGCGAGTTCGATGGCACCGCGCAGCTCGTACAGGTCGAAGACCTCCTGCCGTTCGAGTTGCCGTCCGTAGAAGCCGCGGTTGGGCACCAGCGTGAGCATGTTCTCGGCCACCAGCCGGTGCAGCGCCTCGCGCAGGGGCGTGCGGCTCACGTCCAGTTCCTCCGCCAGTTCGCCTTCGTTGACGCGTTCGCCTGGCTTGATCCGGTAGACGATGACCATTTCCTTCAGGCGCTTGTGCACATCGTTGACGGTCATGCCGGCGCGGCGCAGGGTGCGCGGGAGAACGCTTACGACGGATTCGGGTCTGCGGTTCATGGGGCTTTTGAAAATGGGAAGTTCAAACTTCGAACAGGCGTCCGAAGCGGGGGAGGGAATCGCGCACCTCGGCCAGGCGCAGCGCGTGCCAGGCCATCGCGCAGTTGCTCGAGACCACGGGCTTGCCGAGTTCTTGCTCGACCTCGCGCGTCAGGTCGGCCATGCGCAGGCTGGTGCAGGCGACGAACACTGCGTCCACGTCGGACGCCGCGCCGGCCGCGAGAATCGCCGCTCGCAACGAGGCGCGGTCGATGCGCGCCACCTCGCTGTCGTTGGCATGGTTGAAGGTCCCGATGCGCGGAACCTCGATCCCGCCGGCCTCGATGTGCTGCCTGAACACCTCGTTGATCGAATGCACGTAGGGCGTGATCAGGGCGGTGCGGCGCACGCCCAGCGCATGCAGGCCGGCCATGGCGGCCGTGATCGGCGTGGTGCAGGCCACGCCCGGGCGTGCGTCGCGGATCTGCTTGAACACCTTGTCCTCGCCGATCACGATCGAGCCCGAGGTGCAGCCGAAGGCGACCACGTCGAGTTCCACGTCGGGCACGATGAGCCGCGTGGCCGGCGTGATGTGCGCCTCCATCCGGGCCAGCGAGGCCAGGCCGATGTCGGCCGGGCTCGGCAGGCGCGCCTCGAAGTAGGCCACGCCGGGTAGCTGCATGATCTGTCGCCACTCGTGCTCGATGGTCTGGTCGGTCTCCAGCACCACGAGGCCGATGGCGGCACGCGCCATCACGCCTTCGTCCATTGCGAACGGCAGGATCGTGTAGTTCTTCTCGCCCAGTGTCGCTGTGTGGTTCATCTCAAGGTCATTCCCGTGACGTCGATGGCCGGGGGGCGGCCGTTCATGATGTCGGTCACTATCTGTGCCGTGCCGCAGGCCATGGTCCAGCCCATGTGGCCGTGGCCGGTGTTGAGGTACAGGTTGTCGTGCCGGCTCCTGCCCAGGATGGGCGTGCCTTCGGGGGTCATCGGACGCAGGCCGGCCCAGAAGTCGGGCTTCTCGTAGTCCGCGCCGTCGGGAAACAGTTGGCGGGCCACGCGCAGCATCGGACCGAAGTCCGCCGGTGCATGCCGCGTGTCGTAGCCGCTGAACTCCGCCGTGGCGGTGAAGCGCAGGCGGTCGCCGAAGCGGGCCCAGGCCACGAGGTTGTTTTCGTCGACGCCGGCCAGTGATGGCGGCCTGTGATGTGTGTCGGTCGGAAAGGTGACCGAGTAGCCCTTGACCGGATAGATCGGCAGCCGGTAGCCGAGCGGACGTGCGGCAATCGGCGAATAGCTCCCCAGCGCCAGCACGTAGTCGTCGGCGGCGATGGCGCCCTGGTCGGTGTGCACCGCGCGGATGCGGCTGGCATCGGCCTCGATGCGCTGGATGCTCGCATCCATCATGAAGTTCACGCCCGCCGCGCGGCAGCGTTCGGTGAGCGCCCGCGTGAACATGCGCGCATCGCCGCTCTCGTCGCTCGGGCAGTAGATGGCTCCGGCGATGTGCGGGCGCGCGTCGGCGAGCGCGGGTTCCTGCGCCACCACGCCGTCGCCGTCCAGCAGGTCCAGCTGCATGCCGCCGTCGGCCAGGATCTGCATGTTCGACTTGCCGCGTGCGAACGAAGCGTCGTCGCGGTAGAGATAGAGCGCGCCGCGACTGATGCGCTCGTACTGCAGGTCCTGCGCGGCGGTCAGCTGCTGCAGCAGTTCCTGCGAGTAGCGGCACAGCACCAGCTTGCGGCTGGTGTTGAGGCGCGAGCGCTCGGCGGTGCAGTTCTGCATGAACTTCCACAGCCAGGTCCACATGCGCGGATCGGGGTTGAGCTTCAGCCGGAGTGCCTGGCTGTCGTCGCGCAGCGAGCGCCAGAGAATGCCCGGCGCGCGCGGCGACGCCCAGGTGTAAGAGTGCCCCGGCGCCACCATGCCGGCATTGGCATAGCTGGTCTCCGCGGCGGGGAGCGGTTGGCGGTCGATCACCGTCACCTGGCGTCCTTGCGCGGCAAGATACCAGGCGGTAGCAACACCCGCCACGCCGGCACCGAGGACCACGGTATGCATTGCGGGGCTCCGTCAGACGGCCGCGATGACGCCGATTTCGACCGTGTAGGGCGGAAAGGCCAGCGCCGATTCCACACAGGCACGCGCCGGTGCATGGCCTTCGGGAACCCAGGCGTCCCACACCGTGTTCATCTCGGCGAAGGTCTTGTGGTCGGCCAGCCAGATCGTGGCCTGCACGATGCGCGTCTTGTCGCTGCCTGCTTCTTTCAGCAAGGCATCGATCTTGGCGACGATCTGTGCGGTCTGGCCTGCGGCGTCGGCCGCGGTGTCGCTCGCCACCTGGCCTGCGAGAAAGATGAAGCCGTTGGCGATCACGGTCTGGCTCATGCGTGCGTTGGTCTGGAGTCTTTGTATTGGCATTGCGGATCGATCCTTGGATGGGATGTGCAAAGTGAATTCACTTGCTTATTCACTTGCACACAAAAACCATGCCAAATTCGCCGCGCTGGAAGTAGTGCCACTGCCTGTGGAAATCGCGTGCAGAAGGAGGCCTGTCACGCGAAACGGCTCACTGAATGGCATTACTTATTTGCGAGGGACGGCGGATCTCGATCGGAGGGCACGCATGCACTGTCGGTTGTGCACTGGCATCTGGCGGAATGCAGCAGGAGGGCACCTTTTGAGTGCTCTTGTCAGGTCGATCGCTCTGCGTTGAGCAGCATCGCGACGAAGCTGTCTTGTCTTGAGCGAGGTGTCGAAAGTTTTTTCGAGGAAGTAGAACCATGCATGAATGCGCGTCACCTGACTGCGCATTCGCTCGCTGCAACTTCGATGTTGACACTACTTTTCAACGCATCGATTCAAGCCGTCGCGCAAGCCGGTTTTGGCATGCTTTTTGTAGGTGTGCACACATCTGAATCAACAAGTGAGTTCAAGGTGCCATGATCCTGGTAACCGGCGGCGCGGGCTTCATCGGCGCCAACTTCGTACTCGACTGGCTGGCGCACAGCGATGAGCCTGTCGTGAATCTCGACAAACTGACCTACGCCGGCAACCTCGAGACGCTCGCGTCGCTCAAGGGCGACCCGCGGCACATCTTCGTGCAGGGCGACATCGGCGACAGCGCCCTGGTCGATCGCCTGCTGGCCGAGCACAAGCCGCGCGCCATCGTGAACTTTGCCGCGGAATCGCACGTGGACCGCTCCATCCACGGCCCCGAAGACTTCGTGCAGACCAACGTGCTCGGCACCTTCCGCCTGCTCGAGTCCGTGCGCGGCCACTGGAGCGCGCAGCCGGCCGAGCAGAAGGCCGCCTTCCGCTTCCTGCACGTGTCCACCGACGAGGTCTACGGCTCGCTCTCCAAGACCGACCCCGCCTTCACCGAAGAGAACAAGTACGAGCCCAACAGCCCCTACTCGGCCAGCAAGGCCGCCAGCGACCACCTCGTGCGCGCCTGGCACCACACCTACGGCCTGCCGGTGCTCACCACCAACTGCTCCAACAACTACGGGCCCTTCCACTTCCCCGAGAAGCTCATTCCGCTGATGATCGTCAACGCCCTGGCCGGCAAGCCCCTGCCCGTGTACGGCGACGGCATGCAGGTGCGCGACTGGCTCTACGTGAAGGACCATTGCAGCGCCATCCGCCGCGTGCTCGAAGCCGGCCAGCTCGGCGAGACCTACAACGTCGGCGGCTGGAACGAGAAGCCCAACATCGAGATCGTCCACACCGTCTGCGCCCTGCTCGACGAACTGCGCCCCCGTGCCGACGGCCAGCCCTACAAGGCGCAGATCAGCTACGTCACTGACCGCCCCGGCCACGACCGCCGCTACGCCATCGACGCGCGCAAGCTCGAGCGCGAACTCGGCTGGAAGCCCGCCGAAACCTTCGACAGCGGCATCCGCAAGACCGTCGAGTGGTACCTGGCCCACGGCGAATGGGTGCGCAACGTGCAAAGCGGCGCCTACCGCGCATGGGTCGAGAAGCAATACGACGCCGCACCCGCGGCCCAGGCGGCGGCATGAAGCTGCTGCTGCTGGGCAAGGGCGGCCAGGTCGGCTGGGAGCTGCAGCGCAGCCTTGCGCCGCTGGGCGAGCTGGTCGCGCTCGACTTCGACAGCACCGACTTCCACGCCGACTTCAGCCGCCCCGAGCAGCTGGCCGACACCGTGCTCAAAGTGCGCCCCGACGTCATCGTCAATGCCGCGGCCCACACCGCCGTCGACAAGGCCGAGAGCGAGCCCGAGTTCGCGCGCACCCTCAACGCCACCTCGCCCGGCGTGGTGGCCGAGGCCGCGCAGCAGATCGGCGCACTCATGGTGCACTACTCCACCGACTACGTCTTCGACGGCAGCGGCCGCACGCCCTGGAAGGAAGACGACGCCACCGGTCCGCTCAGCGTGTACGGCCGCACCAAGCTCGAAGGCGAGCAGCTGGTGGCAAAGCACTGCGCCAGCCACCTGATCTTCCGCACCAGCTGGGTCTACGCCGCGCGCGGCGGCAACTTTGCCAAGACCATGCTGCGCATCGCCAAGGAGCGCGATCGCCTGACCGTCATCGACGACCAGTTCGGCGCGCCCACCGGCGCCGAGCTGCTGGCCGACGTCACGGCGCACGCCATTCGCGCCACCTTGCAGGACCCGGCCAAGGCTGGCCTGTATCACGCGGTGGCCGGCGGCGAGACCACCTGGCACGGCTATGCGCGCTTCGTGATCGAGCAGGCGAAGGCGGCGGGGGTCGCACTCAAGGCCGGGCCCGAAGCGGTCGAGCCCGTGCCCACCAGCGCCTTCCCGACGCCGGCCACGCGCCCGCACAACTCGCGCCTCGACACCACGAAACTGCAATCGACCTTCGACCTCGTGCTGCCCACCTGGCAGTCCGGCGTTGCGCGCATGTTGCGCGAAACTTTCTGATGGCAGACAAGAGACACGACACCCCATGACCAAGACGACGCAACGCAAAGGCATCATCCTCGCCGGAGGCTCCGGCACCCGGCTGCACCCCGCCACGCTCGCGCTCAGCAAGCAGCTGCTGCCGGTGTACGACAAGCCGATGATCTACTACCCGCTCAGCACGCTGATGCTCGGCGGCATGCGCGACATCCTGATCATCAGCACGCCGCAGGACACGCCGCGCTTCCAGCAACTGCTGGGCGACGGCAGCCAGTGGGGCATCAACCTGCAGTACGCGGTGCAGCCCAGTCCCGATGGTTTGGCACAGGCCTTCATCATCGGCGACAAATTCGTAGGAAATTCGCCGAGCGCGCTGGTGCTGGGTGACAACATCTTCTACGGCCACGACTTTGCGCACCTGCTGGCCGATGCCGATTCGAAGCCCTCCGGCGCCACCGTCTTCGCCTATCACGTGCACGACCCCGAGCGCTACGGCGTGGTGGCCTTCGACGACAAGGGCAAGGCCAGCAGCATCGAGGAGAAGCCGGCCAAGCCCAAGAGCAGCTACGCCGTCACGGGCCTGTACTTCTACGACAACCAGGTGGTCGAGATCGCCAAGGCCGTGAAGCCGAGTGCGCGCGGCGAACTGGAGATCACGGCGGTCAACCAGGCCTACCTTGACTTGGACCAGCTCAACGTGCAGATCATGCAGCGCGGCTATGCTTGGCTGGACACCGGCACGCACGAGAGCCTGCTGGAAGCCGGCCAGTTCATCGCCACGCTGGAGCACCGGCAGGGCCTGAAGATCGCCTGCCCGGAAGAGATCGCGTGGCGCAATGGGTTCATCGACCGCGAGCAGCTGGCCAGGCTGGCCGCGCCGCTGCAGAAGAATGGCTACGGCAAGTACCTGAACCATCTGCTGGCCGAGGAGGTGCGCTCGTGAAGGCCACGCCGACCGCCATTCCCGAGGTGCTGATCATCGAGCCGAAGGTCTTCGGCGATGCGCGCGGCTTCTTCTACGAGAGCTTCAACGGCAAGGCGTTCGACGAGGCGGTCGGGCGGCACATCGAGTTCGTGCAGGACAACCATTCGCGCTCGGCCAAGGGCGTGCTGCGCGGATTGCACTATCAGATTCAGCAGCCGCAAGGCAAGCTGGTGCGTGTGGCGCAGGGCGAAGTGTTCGACGTGGCCGTGGACATCCGCAAGTCGTCGCCTACCTTCGGAAAATGGGTGGGGGTGGAGCTCAGCGAGGACAACCACAGGCAGCTGTGGGTGCCTGAGGGGTTTGCGCACGGATTCCTGGTGCTGAGCGAGACGGCGGAGTTTTTGTACAAGACCACTGATTACTATGCGCCAGTGCATGAGCGGTGCATCGCATGGAACGACCCCGGCTTGGCGATCGCGTGGCCGGATACCGGCGTCGGCCTGCAACTCTCACTCAAGGATCTGGCTGGCGCAAGACTGGAAAACGCAGAAATCCCGTAGTGTGGTGAGTTGGAAAGTTCGCAGGTAAAACCTCACGACGCTGGCAAGGCTGTCTTCAGTGGTCTTCGACCATACGAAGGGCTTCGCTTCGGCGTGACGCCCAGAGCAAGTACGCCTTGTCGGCCAACCTCATCCAGATGTGGCTGGCGCAGTTCGACCGCGGCGAACTCAGCAACGAGGAAGTCGAGGGGGGCCAAGTTTGGTGTATGAATGACAACGCTAAGTTGTTGAATTTAAAAGAGGATATCTCCTCCGTCGCCCAGATGATGGATTAGATCAACTGTCTGTTGTGAGTGTATAACCATGTAACAAATGACACGGGAAGAAACGAATGTGGGCTGGCGATTGTCGCCGTGAAGCCCCGCGCGCGCCCGTTCGCCACCACTGCAAGCAGGAAGATCCGATGACCGCATTCCTTTGCCGGCGCAAGCTCGCGGCATGGTGCCTGGCGCTCGCCGCCGGTGCCGCTCCCCTCGCCCACGCCCAGGCGCCCGCGCTCGATGGCTCGCTCACGCTCGTGGTCGGCTACACCGCCGGCGGCAGCACCGACCGCATCGCGCGCCTGGTCGCCGAGCGGCTGGGCCCGAAACTTGGCGTGGCGGTCACGGTGGAGAACCGCCCCGGCGAAGGCGGCCGGCTCGCGGCCAAGGAGGTCAGGCGCGCGGCCGCGGGGCAGAACGTGCTGATGCTCGGCAACCCGGCGGTGATGGTGGTGGCACCGCTCGTGTTCAAGGACGCGGGCTACGACGCCGAGAAGGACTTCGTGCCGGTGTCGCAGGTCAGCAGCTACGACTTCGCACTGGCCGTGGGCAACAAGCTGCAGCTCGACCGCGCGATGTTCCTGGTGGGCCGGCTCTGGGCGCATCCGGAGGAGGCCGTCTTCGGCGTGCCGGCCACCGGCAGCCTGCCGCACTTCTTCGGCCTGATGGTGGGCGACGCGCTGAGCGTGCAGCCGCAGATCAAGGGCTATGGCGGCTCGGCGCCGCTGTCGGCCGACCTGAGCGGCGGCAGCCTGCCGATCGCCATCGATACGCTCGACTCGCTCTATGGGCAGCACGTGGCCGGCAAGATCCGCATCCTCGCCGTGTCGGGCAAGAAGCGCGTGAGCTTTGCGCCGACCATCCCCACCTTCCGCGAGGCCGGCATGAAGATCGATGCCGACGGCTGGAACACCTTCTTTGCCCCGGCCTCGATGCCGCCGGCCAAGGTGCAGCTGCTGGCCGGCAAGATCCGCGAGGTCATGCAGGAACCGGCGCTGCAGAAAGCCGCCAACGCCGCCTACATCACGCCCGTCGTCAGCACGCAGGCCGAGACCGTGCAGATGCTCAAGGCCTTCCGCCAGCAGTGGGAGCCGGTGGTGCGGCGCTCGGGCTTCCAGCCCTGAGCGGTCGGTCGGCCCGCTGCCCTCGTCGCATCAGTCGGCGTATTCGCCGGCGTCCCTGATCACCTTCGACCACCGCGCTTTTTCGGCTTCAAGGTATTTCCTGTGGCCGGCAGGGTCGAGTCGGTCGTCATTGACGACTGTGAGGCCGAGCGCCTCTTCCCGCTTGATCAGATCAGGATCTTTCAACGCGGTGCGCAGTGCGGCGTTGAGCTTGGCGAGCACTGCGGGAGGCGTGCCGCGCGGTGCGTACAAGCCGTGCCAGACTTGTACGTTGAAGTCTTTCAGTCCGGCTTCAGACAGGGTCGGCGTGTCCTTCAGTGCCGCGAGCGGTAGCCGCTGCAAGCTGGTGACGCCGTAGACCTTGACCTTCTTGCCCTCGATCTGCGGCACCGCGTTGGTCGCCTGTTCGCACATCACATCGACCTGGCCGCCGATGAGGTCCGTCATCGCCGGCGCGGTCCCCTTGTAGGGCACGGGCGTCATGCTCGTCTTCAGTGCGCCCTGGAGCATCAGGCCGCACAGGTGCGATGCGGAACCTATCCCCGCGTTGGCGAGGTTCACCTTGCCGCCATTCGACGCGATCCACTGGCGCAACTCGGCGAAGTTGCCGGCAGCGAGGCTCGGCTTGCCTATCAGCACCGAGGGCGCTTCGTTGATAAGACCCAGGGTTTCAAAATCTTCCGGCACCTTGTAGCTGAGCTTGCGGTACAGGGCCGGTGCGGTTGCCATGCCGATGTGATGCACCAGCAGCGTGTAGCCGTCCGGCGCGGCACGGGCAACCTTGGCCGAGCCGATGGTGCCGCCCGCGCCGGCGGCGTTGTCGACGACGACGGTCTGGCCCAGAGGCTTGCGAAGCGCCTCGGCCAGGTCCCGGGCGATCTTGTCGCTCGGGCCGCCGGCGGCAAAAGGCACGACCAGCGTGACGGGCTTGTCGGGAAACTCTGCGCACGCCAACGAAGTGAATCCGAGCACGGCGAGGCCGGCGCCAAAGCGCCAAAGATGGATCATGGTCTTGTCTCCTTGGGTTTGCGGGCGTCAGGCCGACAGCGCCTGCATCTCGCGATACAGATCGGCCTTGCCTTCGAAGCCGATGCCAGGCAGGTCAGGCAGCGTCACATAGCTGTTCTCGACCTTCACGCCATCCGGGAATCCGCCGAACGGCTGGAACAGGTCGGGGTAGGACTCGTTGCCGCCCAGTCCGAGCCCGGCGGCAATGTTCAGCGACATCTGGTGTCCGCCATGGGGGATGCAGCGACTGGCCGACCAGCCGTGCTCCTTGAGCATCTCGAGCGTGCGCAGGTACTCCACCAGGCCGTAGCTCAGCGCGCAGTCGAACTGCAGCCAGTCGCGGTCGGGGCGCATGCCGCCGTAGCGGATCAGGTTGCGCGCATCCTGCATCGAGAAGAGATCTTCGCCCGTGGCCATCGGGTTTTTGTAGAAGTTGCGCAGCGCCGCCTGGAGTTCGAAGTCCAGCGGGTCGCCCGGCTCCTCGTACCAGAACAGGTCGTATTGCGAAAGCGCCTTGGCGTAGGCGATGGCGGTTTCAAGGTCGAAGCGCCCGTTCGCGTCGACGCAGAGCTTCTGACCGTCCTGCAGCACTTCCATGATCGAATCGATGCGGCGAAGGTCTTCGTCGAGCGAGGCGCCGCCGATCTTCTTCTTGACGACCGTGTAGCCGCGGTCGATGTAGCTGCGCATCTCGTCCTGGAGCTTCCTGTGGTCCTGCCCAGGGTAGTAGTAGCCGCCCGCTGCGTAGACGAAGATCTTGCGATTGGGCTTGCCGTCCCCATAGCGGTCGGCCAGCAACTGGAAAAGGGGCTTGCCCTCGATCTTGGCCACAGCGTCCCACACCGCCATGTCGATGGTGCCGATCGCCACGGAGCGTTCACCATGGCCGCCCGGCTTCTCGTTGGTGAACATCGTGTTCCAGATCTTGTGCGGGTCGAGGTTGTCGCCCGTGTCGTCGACGAGCGAAGCCGGATCCGCTTCGAGGATGCGCGGGATGAACCGCTCGCGCATCAGCTTGCCCTGGCCATAGCGGCCGTTCGAATTGAAACCGTAGCCGACGACCGGCTTGCCGTCGCGGATCACGTCGGTGATCACCGCGACAAGACTCAGCGTCATCTTGCTAAAGTCGATATAGGCGTTGCGGATGGGCGAGCTGATGGGGATGGTTTTCTCGCGGATTTCGACGATCTTCATGGTTGGTTCCAGAGGGTGTTTGATTGAGAGCCTCTATGGTCCGCCGCGCGGGATTTTTGGGCCAATGCTCCTTTTCGCTGCTTCCATGCACTGGACGAACCGCACATGAATCTGATCTGGCTTGAAGACTTCGTGGCCCTGGCTGCCACGGGAAATTTTTCGCGCGCCGCGGAGGACCGCCACAGCTCCCAACCCGCGTTCAGCCGGCGCATTCGCGCGCTGGAGGAGTGGATCGGCGCCGAGCTTTTCGACAGGAGTTCGCAGCCCGCCAAGCTGACCGAAGTCGGCGAATGGTTCATCGGTGTGGCACAGGAATTGATCGCCAGAGTCGCGCGGGTGCCGGGCGACGCCAAGAAGGTCGCCGAGGCCAGTTCGGTCACCTTGCGCATCGCGTCCACGCATGCGCTCTCGTTCACTTTTCTGCCGCGATGGTTGCGAAGCCTCGAATCGAATACGACGCTCGGGCCGGTGCAACTGATGTCCGACGTGCTTCAGCGTTGCGAAGCACTGATGCTGCAAAGCAAGGTCCAGTTTGTGTTGAGCCACGCGCACAGCAAGGCGCAAGGGGCGCTGGATGCAGAGCCGTACAGGTCGGCCCGGATCGGTGAGGATCTGCTGATGGCGGTGTCGGCGCCGGACGAGGAGGGTAACGCGCGCTATCAGCTCGCGCGCCAAGGCGGACCTGCAGTACCCATGCTCCAGTACACGGAGGAATCAGGACTGGGACGCATCATGCGCGCAGTGATCGGTCGCAGGCTGGAGTCGGTTCCGGCGCAAGCCGTCTTCACGGCCCATCTCGCCTCTGTCCTCAGAACGATGGTGCTGGACGGAAGGGGGATCGCGTGGTTGCCGCTGACACTGGTGCAGGACGATATCGACCAGCGCCGGCTTGTCGCCGCGGCGAGCAACGATTGGGAAGTGCCCTTGGAAATAAGGCTCTATCGCGACAGCGAGCTTTTGGGGAAGGCCGCGAACGCGTTCTGGAATGCTGCGATTGGAGTGTGATCGCATCTTGCCCAAGCCCTGCGCACCGATTCAGAGTCCAAGGCGATCAAGGCGAGGGGCTTCGCCGCCCAGCGGGAGGATGCTCTTCGCGCTCCGCGCAGGTCACGTCACAGGATGCAATACATCCGATGATCGATGCGGCCAGGGCCGTATTCGCCGTAGCCGACGGTGACCATTCCGGAAAGCCAGGCGTAGCGCTCGTCGGACGTCTCGAACCTGGGCGTTGGACGGATGTATGTTTCATCAAAGGACAGCCGCTCGCCCTTGGCCAGACGCTCACGGCCATCCGCCGGGTACCTGAGGAGGCCTTGCGAGTCATAGTGAATGAGAACGCCATCATGGGTGCGCAAGGTGGCGCGAACATCCATGCGGCTGATCCCGTCAGCACCAAGGTGGACCCAATCGCCGCCGCCCGGCAGCATTTCGCCTCGGAAGCGGGGGCCTTCGAAGCGTCCGCCCTTGACCACGAAGGTCAAGCGGGTGCCGAGATGAGTCTTGATCACCTGGCCGAGTTCCAGGTCGATGCTGAGATCGCACAGATGCTCGACCGGCAGCGCGTTGATCAATGGTCGATCGAACAGCGGTGTCACGGGAGCAGCGGTGGAGGTTTTTGCGTTCGTCATGTTTTGACCCTCACTTCGCTTCGAGTGCTGCTTTGGCTTGAGCAAAATCGAAGAAGGTATCTTTCCTTGTGACAAGTCCAGCGTCATCCACCTCCACGACATCGAGCGCATGGAACTTTCTGGGCTCTTTTCCGGGCGGTTGGAACGTCAGATCCCAATCGAGTGTCCAGTGCTTGTCGCCAAGAAGAAGGCGGCGTACCTCGACGCCGAAATTGGGATAGAGCTCAAACACCCCGGCGAACTCTTTGAGCAGCGCCGCCTTGCCCTTGACCTCTCCACTACGGCCATGGGCCTGGAAGGCCGAGTCAGGCGCATGCAGCGCGACAATGGCTTGGGGATCGTGCGAGAGCCATGCCGCAGCGTAGCGGTCGGCGATTGCGGCAAGATTCAGTTTTGTAGCTTCAGACATCTTGAAAACCTTTCTGTATCAGTAGCTTCTATTCGCGGTGCATCAGCTGATTCCGCGGCTCGCGACTGGTTGATAGGCCCTCTCGCGAGCACGGCAACTTTACCTATGATTATCATAGCCACATGAAATGCGAGGAAAACAATGGCTAGAAGCGCGTCGCCATCGGTGGTACAGGACACCCTCTGCCCGGTCGCGTTGGCTCAGAAGATCGTCGGCGACCGTTGGACAGTTCTGGTGCTGCGCGAGTTGTTCCTCGGGAACCATCGCTTCGAGGAGATTCAGGCGCAGATACAGGCCACGCCACAGATGCTGGCAGGTCGGCTGAAGAAACTCGAATCAGACGGAATGATCGAACGCCGGCCGTACAACACAAGGCCGCTGCGGAACGAGTACTACCTCACCGGGATGGGCATCGGGTTCTACCCCGTACTTCTGGCATTTCGCGCGTGGGGTGAGACTTGGTGCAAGTCCAAGAAGCAAGAGGTGGCCATTCGCTACACGCACGTTCCGTGCGGAAAGGATCCGGGATTGGGCCCGATGTGCCAGGAATGCGGGAAAGAGATGCGCAGGGAAGAACTTTCCGCGACGCTCAGCAAGTCGTTCGACGCTGAGCGACGTGAGCGCAAGGAAGCATTCAAACTTAATCAAGTCTGATCCGCTGCCGTCTTGCCTTGACGGCAATTGGCGAAGTCCGGTGTGCGCTGTAGTGATCAGCCTGCAGGCCGCCAGCGCTAGACTTTCCAAGGAAATCCTGTGCCTTACCTGCAACTCGACGTCAACGACAGCTATCCCGAGGACTTGAAGCAACAGCTCGCGGCTCGGATGTGCGAGACCTATGCTTCGATGATGAGCGTTGATATTCGGCGGATATCCGTAGCGATTCGGGAATTGGGCGCAGGTGCTATCTGGCGCATCGCCGAAGTGGGCAAGGTTCCTGTTCCCGTTTCCTTGCTGATGTTGGACATTCGCCGGGGCCGGCCAGCCGAACTTCGGATGGCGGTAGCCAAAGCGTTGTGCGCTCATTGCATCGAACTGCTGGGCCTGCGTGAGGACCGATTGAACGTCGAGTTCACTCAGCACGATGGCGACGAGATGTACCACCCCACGCTGGGTGGCTTCAGCCCAGACTGGAAGCCGGGAGAAACCTGAGACCGACATCCGTTCAAATGACCGGTACTGGTCGACAGCAGCAACGCCCGTCACTCGTCGTCGTAGATCTGAATGATGTGTTCAGGGCCAAATGGGACTAAAGCGCCGATCTGCAGTTCGTCCGTGGACACCGGCTGACTATTCAGCGAACCGACGTAGCCGGTAGCGGTGACTTCTTCGACGATCACCCACATCCGTTCAACGTCAACTGTCTCATCATGCTCGATGCGAAACACCAGCTTGGCGAGTTGACCAGGTTGGAGGTTAGCTCGCTGCTCCCGAGGAGGGATGTAGAACGTCTCTGGTGCTTCTTCGTGCAGAGCTTCCCCATCATCGAGTTCAAAATGCACAACTGTCCTCCTTGCTTGGGCGAATGACCGGTTCCCGCGGTGTCTTACCGAGCGATGTCCGAAGCTGGTCGACAGTCGTCGTGCTTCGTCGGAGGCTGTTCACTTCCGTCAGGGCCCCAGAAGCGCCACGTCCCGACCTCCTGGCCGTGGTGGTAGTTGCCTTCGGACGCCAGCTGGCCGTTCGCATGGAAGTCGCGCCAGGCGCCATGTTCCTTCCCCTCGAAGTAGCTGCCTTCGGAACTCATGACGCCGTTCTCGTGGTAGGCAACGAACAGGCCGTGTCGAATCCAGTGGGCGCCGCCGGGTGCCATGTAGCGCGTGTAGCGGAACTGGAGGCTCCCCGACTCGTAGGGAATTTCGGCAAGATTGAGGTCGGCTTCCGAGGGCATCAGCGCATTGTGAAGGCAAGGCGGTTGAATCGATCAACAGGGCCTTATTCTGCGTACTCGGACGAGTAGGCCAAAAATACTGCGTCGCTGTTTAGTTCTCTGGCCGACCTATTCATCACGGGATCCGTCGAATCAGAGAGCCAAAGCACTACAAACCGACGATCCGTTCTGGGGCCAAAAGCATTGCGCCCCTCAAGAATGACAAGTGCCTCAGAGCAATCTTCAACTCGTCAAATTGATGATTCATTCTGGAGGCCTATGCCGCTTTGGTGCTCAGCGTGACACGAAACAGCGTGTCGTCCCGAAACGGATAGTGCCGCGTGTTGGACCCAAAATCGCCTTTGACCCACCATTTTTCCCCGGGGCTCTCCCTGAAAGGAATTCCCTCCCGCGTGAAGCCCTGCTTCGCTTCATCGAAGCTCTCATACAAGGGGATGCCCGCTTCGTCACGCGCGATAGGCCTGAAACCCTCGCTGGCCTCGATATAGAGAAACACAACGTCCAGCTTCTGGTCTTGGTCGAATCGGAACTGAAAGCCGGAGGCTTGTGCTGCAGCCCAATAAACATCCTCAAGGTTCTCGTGTGTCCGGTCGAAATCGGAGACGACTTGCATGTCCTGCGCATCCAATACTTCAACAACCTTGTCGTCCTTCAACTGCCGCCCCAGCAGCGACTCGAAATCCATAGAAGCTCCCTTGCTAGAACTAAGAAGCCTTGCTCGTTGGTCGGGTGCCCCGAAGCTGGTTAGTCGACGTCTTCGACTTGCACCAATTTTTCGATGAGGTCGCTAAATGACCGGGCAACAAGGTAAACGTTCTCGTAGCCACGCCTCTTCTTCGGCAAGGAGCCTGCCGTACGCAACTCCAAATAACGCTCAATGGACGGCGCCAGCCGGAAAGTCCGACGAAATTGTTCATCAGGCCAGGTCCAGCGCTGCTGTGGGTCATGAAAATAGATGCAGCCGGTATCGTCCCCTGTGCATTTCATCCACAGCATGCCGCCCATCAGATCAGAAGCAACCGCAACAACATCTGGTGCTCCATCAATCATCCTCGTAGCTTGGCGGACATCATCGGACCGACCTGTTTGCATGAATCCGTAGAACCGATCAACAGGGGTCACATCTCCAAGCGGTGTAGGCTCCATGAACGGACAGGTTGCATTCACCAGTGCGCCCCCATGGGCTGCAAGAAAGCCGTGATAGTCCGCAGGTAGCTTGAGGTCAAACTCTCTTTCGTACTCCTCAACGAGCGAGAGCGAGCGAGGCAAGGCCCAAGCGGGCAACTCAAGGTTCAAGTGTTCAACGTTCATGGCAACTCTCGAAGAACCGCTCCTGGCCGTCAATTGCCATCAAGCCGTGGTAGCACGATGCGCTCGGCTCGAGATGCAGATGGAGTTCTTGTCGAGGTCCTTGGCATTCGCGAACGCATACCCGTTGACTTCGTGCACTGTACCGAATACGAGACCTCGAAGCTTGGCTTGTGCGGCAAAGGCTGCCACGTCGTTCACATGAAAGCTCAGCTTCACGCCCACTTGCCCAAGCTTCACGGACTTGGCTGCCTGATGGATGAGCATGCCGGCGCCGCCGCCCGGATGCTTCAGTTCGATCAGGCCCTCGATGACCTCACCATTGGTAAGGAAGCCGAAATGCCGGGCATAGAAAGCAGCAGCCTTTTGCATGTCTCTGGCGTAGATGATGACGGTTCCTAGCGGTGAATCCATGCATGCCCTTTGTTGTGGATAGGACGCCAAGCGTCAGCTCCGGCCAGTTGCGGCCAGTGGTGAGCTCGATGGTGCGTGTCATCGGGGCCATTGTGCTGCGAAGCCAGCCGTCTTCGGCCGCCGCACCCTACGAACCCGCAGATCGCACCGCTTCCTTCGCAAGATCGATGAACGCGCGCGTCTTCGCGGGAGGAGCGATGTTGCCCGGATACGCCGCATAGAGAAACATGCGCCCCGACGCCCAGCCAGGAAAAAGACGAACGAGCCGCCCGGCCTCCACCTCGGCGCGCAGATCTGCCGTACTGGGAAAAAAGGAGATGCCTGCGCCCTGGCTCACCAGCTGCAGCACGGCGTCCGTGCTCGCCGCCGATATCGAGCCACGCAGCTTCACACGGACCTTGCGGCCGCCGCGCTCGAAATCGATCGACCAAGGGGCGGGCAGCAGCGACAGCGCGATCCACTCGTGGCCCGCAAGCTCCGCAGGCTTGCGCGGCGTGCCATGCCGGGCAAGGTAGCTGGCCGCCGCGACAGTCCAAAGCCCGAGCTCCTCGAGCACCACCGCGCGAAGGCCGGAATCAGCCATCGGTCCGACGCGAATCGCGAGATCGAAGTGCTCGGCGATCAGGTCGAGCTTGCGGTCCGTGGGCACATAGTCCACGCGCATTGCGGGATAGCGTTCGCTGTAGGTCGCGATCCAGCTGGCGACCATGCCGGCCGATCCCTGGGGGCTGGTGAGCCGCAATGTCCCCGAAGGCTGCGCGTGCCCGGTGCGTGCCCGCTCCATCGCGGCCTCGGCGCCGGCCAGCAGCTGGCGGCAGTCGGAGAGAAATGCCTCGCCAGCTTCGGTGATCGCGAGCTTGCGCGTGGATCGCTGCAGCAGCTGCGTGCCCAACTCCCGTTCGAGCACCGCCACCGCCTGGCTGACAGCGGACTTGGTCGTGTTCAGACGTTCGGCAGCCGCAGTGAAGGTTCCAGCCTCGGCGACTGCAACGAAGGCCGCCAGGCGGCCAAAGGAGATGGCGGGAGCCTTCATGCGATTGTTCTCCGGAACTGGACAATGAATTCTCCCGCAGGCGCTTTCTCAAAACAACCGCGACGCGCACCATGGCACCCATCGCAACATCACCCATGAAGGGAACTGCCATGTACGTGCTCCTCGGCTCCAACGGCAACATCACATCCAAAGTCGCGGCACTGCTGCTCGGACAAGGGACACCGGTACGCGTTGTCGGTCGCAATACGGGATCGCTCGCCTCCGTCAAGGCTGCGGGGGCGGAGATCGCGGCTGGCGACATCGGCGATGCGGACTTCCTGGCCCACGCATTCGCGGGCGCCACGGCTGCCTACACGATGATCCCTACCGATTACGCAGCGCACGACATGGCGGCCGAGCAGGATCGGCTGGGCAATGCAATCACGCGCGCCATCGCTGCGGCCGGCCTGAAACGCGTCGTGAATCTCAGCAGCGTCGGCGCGAACCTGAGCTCGGGGACCGGTCCGATCGCGGGCCTGCACCGGCAGGAGCGGCGCCTGAACGAACTCGCCGATGTGGACGTGCTGCACCTGCGACCTGGTTACTTCTTCGAGAACCACCTGATCGCGATCGAGATGATCCGGACCATCGGCGCGTATGCGGACATGACTGCGCCCGACTCACCGCTGCCGATGGTGGCAACCGCCGACATCGCGCAAGTCGTGGCGCGCGAGTTGCGTACGCCTTCAGGCAAGGGCAAGCACGTGCTCCATCTGCGCGCGCCAAGCCTTTACACGATGAAAGATGCCACAGCGGTGCTCGGCGCGGCCATCGGCAAGCCGGATCTCGCGTATGTCCAATCGGATCCGGAACAGGGCAGGGCAGCGCTGATGCAGCAGGGCTTCTCCGCGAATGCCGCCGCGCAGCTGGTGGAGATGAGCGCGGCGTTCTCCACGGGACGTCTGGATGGCGAGTACGACAAAGGCCCGGCCGAGATCACTCCGACGACGCTCGCGGATTTCGCGGCCGCGGTCTTCAGGCCCGCTTTCGAGAAGACCTGAGGTGCTCCTGCACCGGCACCAAAGATGGTGCGTATCCTGCAGGTGATCCGGCCAGTCAAGGATGCGCCGGTGCTCGCGGCGATGAAGGCACTCTCGGCCCAATATCCGCGCTACGGCTATCGCCGCATTCGCGTGTTCCTGCGTCGCAGCGGCTTCGAGCTGAGTTGGTCACGCACACATCGCCTGTGGCGCCAGGCAGGCCTGCTGGTGCCCCGGAAACGGCCGCACAAGCGCATCGCCTCGGTGCGCCCGCGCATCCCACGCCGTTCAAGGCCAACATGGTCTGGGCCTACGACTTCGTCTTCGACACCACGGCCAGCGGCCAGCAGATCAAATGCCTGACGGTGCTGGACGAGTAGGCCCGCGAGCGCCTGGCCATCGATGTGGCCGGGGCCATCCGGTCCAAACGGGTGATCGAGGTGCTGCCGCGCCTGGTGAGCCTGCACGGGGCACCGCTGTTCATGCGCTCGGACAACGGGCCCGAGTTCGTCAGCCAGGCCATCCTGGAGTGGATCGCGCACGCCGGCATCGCCACTGTGCTCAACGACCCGGGCAAGCCTTGGCAGAACGGCACCGACGAGAGCTTCAACGGCAAGTTCCGCGACGAGTGCCAGTCCATCGAGTGGTTTCGCTCGCGCCGCGAAGCCGCTGTCTTGATCGAAGCCTGGCGCAATCACTACAACGAGGTCCGTCCCCACAGCAGCCTGCAATACTTGACCCCGGCGGAGTTCAAACTGGAACTCCGCAAAGAACTGCAACCCGCCGTCTTCCAGGAAAAACTGTCTCGATTAAATCGGGCAGGTCACTGCCGTCTCTGGCGGGCGACGCGAGCAAGTGGCTGAACTGGCGCGTGCGGGCCTAGCGGTGGGCTTAGCGGGCCTCTTTCTTGAAGCTCATCCTGACCCAACGCAGGCTAAATGCAACGGTCCCAGCGCTCTGCCGTTGGACCAGTTGGAGCCATTCCTCGCGCAGTTGAAGGCGTTGGATGATTTGGTGAAGTCGTTCGCGCCTCTGCATATCCGCGCCTGAACGTGACGTCGCGACCCGACGCACCTGCATGGGCAAGCTCAGGACAGGTTGAAGATCTACGGGATTTTCATGCGCTTTTGTGGAACTGGAGGGCGACGTTGAAGGGCGGCTTTTGGCCGAGACTTGCTGGTCAATTGCGACTCATAGTTTGCCCTTGAGAATCCCGAACCGGGTGCTGTCGTCCGGTTTGAAGGAGACCAAGTTTCCAGCGTCATCACTCAGGAACAATCGGCAGCAATCGCTGCATTGGTACATCGGACGAGTTACGCGTCTCATCTCCGCCCAGACTTCACCGCCTGCTTCGATTCTCTCCGCAGCGCCCTCGTACAGTTGGTCGGGGATGAAGTAGGCCTTGTGTTCCTGATAGTCAGTGTTGTCTCGCACAACAGCTCCGCATGGACATACGAATTTCACAACGTTTCCCTCAACATCTGTTGGCCTATCTGAACAGGCGTGCTCCAGCTGCCTTTCGCGTCTGGGTGAATGTATCCACGGATAGCGGACCGTCGGCACGCTTTCGCACGAAAACTGGAGGCCCGGGACGTACTTCTGCTCCTGGCCGACTGTAGCCGGACGGCCCGCCAACGCAAAGGGCCCGCTGCTGTCCCTCGACACCCGAGGTGCAATGGCAGGTATGCGGCGTGAAGGCGTCATAGGTGTTCGCACGCGTCGGGGTCGTAGATTCTTCGCCTTTCCGCAAGCTGGAAACTGCTACCCGCGCGCTGGCGCGACGGTGCCGCGGCACTCGCCAAAAGCCGATGCGCCGGAAGCCCTCAAGTTCGCAGTAGCCGCGCAAGATGACGGCATCGCCGTCCTCCAGGAAGGTGCGCATATCGCCCGGTTTGCGGAAGTCGAGGGTCTTCCTCGGCCTCTCGTTCAATTGTCTCGACGCGGCGGCAAGCGAACGGCCGAGGCGCAAGGCCTCGCGAGTGCAAGGAGCCGTCCGGGGTTTAACCCAATGCCAAATCCTTTGCAAATATCATTTTTGAGACTAATATCGAAATTCGAACCGGCTTAGGCCCCAGCTAATGGGAGTCACCCGTCGGCCGAACAACCTCTGGGTGCGAATGGCGCCTTTGCTGGAGCGATGTACGTGGATACGACTCTCAAATCAGCGGCAATCCCGCAGGACTGCGAAAAGGTCAGTGGCTATGCATGGAAAGCGCTTGCCGGCTCGGCGATCGGCTATGCGATGGATGGGTTTGACCTGCTCATCCTGGGCTTCATGCTCCCGGCCATCTCTGCCGACCTGCACCTGAGCGCCGGCCAGGCCGGCTCGTTGGTGACGTGGACGCTCATTGGTGCCGTCGCCGGCGGCATCGTGTTCGGCTCGCTGAGCGACCATTTCGGCCGCATTCGCGTGATGACCTGGACCATCATGCTGTTTGCCGTCTTCACCGGCCTGTGCGCCTTCGCCCAGGGCTACTGGGATCTGCTCGCGTATCGCACGATCGCCGGAATTGGCCTCGGAGGCGAGTTCGGCATCGGCATGGCGCTGGCCGCCGAAACATGGCCGGCCAACAAGCGGGCACGGGTGTCCTCGTACGTGGCACTGGGATGGCAACTCGGCGTGCTTGGAGCCGCCTTGCTGACGCCGCTCCTGCTGCCGCACATCGGATGGCGCGGCATGTTCATGGTCGGCATCCTTCCGGCCGTCGTGGCCTGGGTCATTCGCAATCGCCTGCACGAACCCGAAGTCTTCGTTCGCAAGGCGAAGGTCAAGGACGCCAAGCTGAAGGCGTTCCATCTGCTCGTCAAGGACAGGCGCACGACGCGCACCAGCCTCGGCATCGTGATCCTCTGCGCGGTCCAGAACTTCGGCTACTACGGCATCATGATCTGGATGCCCAGCTTCCTGGCCAACAAGCTCGGCTTCAATCTCACCAAGTCGGCGATGTGGACCTCGGTGACCATCCTCGGGATGATGGCCGGCATCTTCGTGTTCGGCCAGATCGCAGACCGCATCGGCCGCAAACCCAGTTTCCTCCTGTTCCAGGCTGGCGCCGTCGCGATGGTGCTGACCTACTCGCAACTGAGCGATCCAATCACGATGCTGTGGGCAGGCGCGGTGCTGGGCATGTTCGTGAACGGAATGCTGGGGGGCTACGGTGCGCTGATGTCCGAGGCCTACCCGACCGAGGCGCGTGCCACGGCGCAGAACGTGCTCTTCAACATCGGGCGCGGCGTCGGTGGATTCGGCCCGGTAGTCGTCGGGGCACTGGCGTCGGCGTACTCCTTCCAGATGGCAATTGCCCTGCTTGCCGCCATCTACGTGCTGGACATGGTTGCAACGCTCTTCCTCATTCCGGAGCTCAAAGGCAAGGAACTCGAGTGATGCAAGCCTCCATTGAAAAACAATCGCCGGGCTTTGCGCCGGTCGCGTTGAAATGCTCTTCAACGGCACAGCACTGCTTCCAGCGCAATGCATACAGCGTCGCCTCGCATCGCTGCGAAGTCCGCGAACACCGCTGGGTCAACGACCGCTACAAATACCTCAAGCTGACCGCGAAAGCGGACCTCGCCGCCGCCACCAAGCCTGGCCAGTTCTACCAGTTGAAGTGCCCGAGCACCCATGACCTGAGTCCGTTCCTGCTGCGGCCCATGAGCGTCTACGGCGTGGGACCCGAGGCCGGAACCGTCGAGTTTCTCTACAACGTCACCGGTGCGGGCACCCATGCGCTGTCGCATCTCGAAGTCGGCGGCCAGATGGACATCGTGGGGCCGCTCGGCAACACCTTTGGACTGGAGCCGGGTTTCCAGCGGATCATGGTCGTGGCGCGCGGCGTAGGCCTGGCGACGATGGCGCCGCTGCTCCAGCATGCGGCAAAGGCAGGTATCCGGATCACCTCCGTCATGTCGGCCCGCACACCGAAGGACCTGATGCGCGACGAGTTCCTGCGCGGCGTCGATGCCGACGTTCACTGCGTATTCGACAGCGACGGAAGCTCCTCGGTCGAGGCCATGGAACAGCTGGTGCGGCGCCTGCTGGGCGCCGAGCACCACGACGTGGTCTACACGTGCGGCTCGCATCGCATCCTCATGCGCCTGCAACAGCTGCTGAAAGACTTTCCAGGTACGCGCGGCGAGGTCGCCATGGAGCAACGAATGGCGTGCGGAATGGGCGTGTGCCTCTCGTGCGTGCGCTTGTTTGACAAGGACGGCGACAAGCAATTCCTTCGTGTCTGCCGCGAAGGCCCTGTGTTTCCCATCAGCGACGTCGTCGGGGAGGTGGAGTTTGGCTGATCTGTCTGTCAGGGTCGGAGAGCTTGGCCTTCGCAACCCGGTGATGCCCGCTTCGGGCTGCTTCGCCATCGAGTACGCCGAAGCGCTCGATCTGAACAATCTTGGCGCGCTCGTGATCAAGAGCGTGTCCCCGAAATGCCGCGCGGGAAACCCGACGCCGCGCGTGGCCGAGACCTACAGCGGCATGCTCAACTCGATCGGCATCCCGAGCAAGGGGCTGGCCTACTACCGTGAGTCGGTGCTCCCCGCCTACACGCGCTACGACACACCGGTCGTCGTCTCGATCTCCGCCGACACGGTCGACGAATTCGCAGATGCGGTGGCCGAGATGTCGTTGCCGGAGGTCGCGGTGATCGAAGCCAACATCTCCTGCCCGAACCTGGAGGCCGATGGCATGGCCTTCGCCATGACGCCCGAGACCACCTACAAGGTGGTCGGCGCGATCCGCCGGCGCACCAGCCACCCGTTCTGGGCCAAACTCACGCCGAACGCCTCGCACATCGCTGCCGTCGCCAAGGCGGCCGAGGAGGCCGGCGCCGACGCCCTGGTGATGGGTAACACGGTGCTTGGCATGTCGATCGATGTCCGCACCCGCAAGCCCAAGCTCGGCAACGTCATGGGGGGCTTGTCGGGACCGGCGATCAAACCGATCGTGCTGCGGATGGTGCACCAGTGCTACCGCAGCGTGCGCATACCGATCATCGGTTGTGGCGGCATCTCGTCCGCGGAGGATGCGGTCGAGTTCATGCTGGCCGGCGCGAGCGCGGTCCAGGTCGGCACCGCTTCGTTCATCGATCCCGGCGCCATGCAGAAGATCATCGACGGGCTCGAGTCCCTTTGCCAGGAGATCGGCGTCGAGAACATTCGCGAGCTGACCGGCCAGGTCAAGCTCGACCGGCAGTTGTCGGACCGCTGGCTGCGCTTTGCACAGCAATCGGGGTGAAGGCCGCGTCCATGAATGTTCCCGGCCTTCAGTCCATTGCTGAAATGCTTTTTTCGGACGTGCGCGATCTGTCCTTCGATGGCATCGGCGTCACACGCGAGAGCTATGGACGCGGCGAATCGGCAACAGCCGAGTACCTGCGCGAGTTCGCGAAGCAGCAGGGGCTCGACGTGCATGCCGATCGGGCGGCCAATCTGGTGTTTCGCTTGCCCGGGTCCGGCGCCTCGCCGGTGGTCTCGTGGACCGGATCCCACATCGACTCTGTTCCGCAAGGCGGGAATTTCGATGGCTACGCCGGCGTTGTCGCCGGACTGCTGTGCTTGCTGGAGCAGAAGCGCAGTGGCACGCGCTACCGGCGGCCGCTCGAGGTGGTTGCATTCCGTGGCGAGGAAAGTGCATGGTTCGGCAAGGCCTACATAGGCTCGGGCGCGCTGTTCGGCAAGATCAGTACGGCCGACCTCGATCTCAAGCAACGCACGACCGGCCAGACGATGGCCGACTGCATGCTGGCCTGCGGGGCCGACATCGAGGCGATCCGCACGCAACAGGTCCTCATCGACAGATCCAGGGTCAAGGCTTATCTCGAACTTCACATCGAGCAGGGGCCGGTGATGATCGCGCGCCAGCTGCCATTGGCCGTCGTATCCGGCATCCGGGGCAACGTGCGTCACAACCGGGTCGTGTGCCACGGTGACGCGCAGCATTCCGGCGTGGTGCCGCGCTGGCTACGTCACGACGCCATGTTTGCAGTGGCCGACCTGATCATGCGCATTGACGAACATTGGCGCGTCCTCCTCGAACGTGGGACCGACCTGGTCGTGACGACAGGCATCGTGACCACCGATCCGTCTGAGCACTCGATCTCGCGCATCCCGGGGCACGTCAGCTTCAGTCTGGAGGCGCGCAGCAAGAGCACCGACACGCTGGAAGCTTTCTACCAGCTGATGCGCACCGAATGCACGGCCATCGAGCGCGAGCGCGGCGTTCGCTTCGAGTTCGACCGCCGCCTGCTGAGCGATCCCGCCACCATGGACACGTCCATCTGCGACGTTCTTTCGAAGGCCTGCTCGGACCAGGGCACACGCTTTGAAGTGATTCCCAGCGGCGCAGGGCACGACGCATCCCTGTTTGCCAATGCCGGTATTCCAAGCGGCATGCTATTTGTGCGCAACCAGAACGGGTCGCACAACCCGCATGAGGCCATGGACATGGGCGACTTCATGCTCGGCGTGCAGGCCATGCACAGTTCATTCGCACAACTTGCATGAGGCGCCCGATGACGCGATCCATCACCCTGCGCCGACCCGACGACTGGCATCTGCATCTGCGCGACGGCGAGGTCCTGAAAGCCTTGCTGCGGCACACGACGAAGCAGTTCGCTCGCGCCATCGTCATGCCCAACCTGAAGCCACCGATCACCACGGTTGCGCTGGCACGGGACTACCGCGAGCGGATTCTCGCGGCGCTAGACCCCGGTGAGGCTGTGTTCATCGAGACCATCCTTCGCCCCTTGCTGAAAGACTTCCCTGCCCTCAAGGTCGTGCTGGAGCACATCACGACCGAGTCGGCCGCCGATTTCGTGCTGGCCGATACGAGCGGCCGCCTGGGCGCGACGATCACCCCGCAGCACCTGATGTTCAACCGCAACGCGATGTTCACTGGCGGGCTGCGGCCGCATTTCTATTGCCTTCCCGTCCTCAAGCGGGAGCGCCATCACCTGGCGCTGCGCAAGGCCGCCACCTCGGGAGATCCAAGGTTCTTTCTTGGCACGGATTCGGCGCCTCACTTCCGCGCGCTCAAGGAAGCGGGATGCGGCTGCGCTGGCATCTTCAACGCGCCCGCTGCAATGCACAGCTATTGCACCGTGTTCGACGAGGAGAAGGCGCTCGGCAGTCTCGAAGCCTTCTCCAGCCTCAATGGCCCGCGCTTCTACGGCTTGCCACCGAATGAAGACAAGGTGACGTGGACCCGCACCGACTATCTGGTGCCTGAAGACATTCCGGTGCCGGGCGGTGCCACGATTCATCCGTTCCTGGGCGGCACCAAGCTCGCATGGAGCGCCTCCTGATGACCTTCGGTGCGCGATCCTCTATAGTCTCTTTTTCGACTCCGGGAGTGAAAAACGAGATGAAAGCTGCCGACCGAGACTACAAGTCGTCCATCGACTATGCGGCCCTGGGCAACAGGTTGAGGGCGTATCGCGTGGGCGCGTCCTTGCTTGCCGAGGACGTCGCGGAACAACTGGGCATTTCCAGGGCGGTGGTCTATCGGCTGGAGAAGGGCGAGATCGTCAAGATCGAGACCCTGGAGCGTCTGGCCGCGCTGCTGAACACCTCCATGGCGTCCTTGCTCGGCGTCGAAGTCGAGTACTACCCGACCGCTCTTGGCCTGTTCGAACGAATGCGCCAGCTGGAAGAGTCCGCCGATCGCATCCTGGCGCACTTCGAGCCGATCTCCTTGCTGCTCACCTCTGACGGCTACTTGCCGCTCTTGCGCGAGATGCTGGTCGAAGCTTCGCCCGGGAGCCAAGCCAAGGCGCCCAGCGCGGCAGACATCGACAAGATGCTGCAGATCATGGCGGAGCGGCGCGCGTTCTTCCAGAAGCGCAGGCCCCACATCGTCAGCCTGATCGGTTTGCGCGAACTCGAACGCTTCGTGCAGACCGGCCTGGTGGGCAGGGTCGACTTGCCAGAAAAGACCCGGGCGGTGCGCAGGCTCGCGGCAAGGCGCGAGGTGGATCGAATCGCCGACCTGATGGAAAGCGAGCCGATCGACGTGCAGATCGGACTGATCGATGACGCTATGCCGGCATCGACCTTCCAGGTGTTTTCTGGTCGTGAAAGCAGCGTGCTCGCGGTCAGCCCGTTCCGCCTCGGCGAATTGCCCAATGTCAGGAATGGTATCGCCACCGTCACCGCATCTCCCGAGGCGGTACGCATGTATGAGGACATGATCGCCAAGCTCTGGAAGTCTGCCTACAAGGGCAAAGCGGGTGCGCAGCACCTGCGAAAGCTGCTCGAACGTCTTCAATAGATCGGAATCCACGGATGAGCTCATCGCATGCTTCCCCAGACCCAGCACAGGCGGTTGCCGCCTGCTTGATCGACTCGGGCTGCGTGACGGTTCGTGCCGACGAGCCTTTTCGCCTGCCGTCCGGCTGGGTCAGCCCTGTCTACATGGATTGCCGGCGGCTCATTTCATTTCCGGCTGTTCGCAGAGACCTCGTCGCCCGTGCCATCGACCGACTGCAGACCGGCGAGGCCATGCGGGAGGTTGCGTCGATTGCAGGCGGCGAGGCCAGCGGTATTGCCTTCGCCGCCTGGATTGCGCAGGCGCGCGAGCTGCCTTTGCAGTACGTCCGCAAGCGGGCGGCTGGAATGAACCAGGTCGAGGGCGTGATCCGCAAAGGCGCCAAGGTGCTGCTGGTGGACGACATGATGGCCGCGGGTGCATCGAAAGTCGCGTTCATCGGCGCATTGCGCAGCGCCGGCGCCAAGGTGCAGGACGCCTTTGTCATCTTCGACTACGGCACCTTCGGTGCCAGGGCGCTTCTTGCAACGCTGGGCGTCGAGGTGCATGCGCTGGCCACTTGGCGCGACATCCTGGCCGTTGCTCGGACGCGCAACGACTTCGGCGCCGCCGCATTGGGCGAACTGGATGAATTTCTATCGGACCCTTCGGCGTGGTCACAAGCTCGCGGTGGGGTGGGCGCCAATGAGTCACTCATAAAGGAAACGTCATGAACTTCAGGCAAATCAGCGATCAATTCAACGACTCCAGTCTGGGCACCGACGCCTTCAAGGCGCTCTACAGGTCAGCGATTGATCTCATGAAAGCGGATGCAGACAACGCGAGCCTCTACTTCGTCATCGGGACTGCCGCACGCGCATTTGTGATGCGATATGAGGACCAGGGACTTTCCTCCGAATTCGTTGACGAAGCCAAGGCAACAATGCGTCGCATGAACGAGAAGATTCTGTCCGCACTGGCATGCGAACCGGCAGGGCGCTTACGCCTGCTAAGTGAAGTCGCGATGGATTACGAATGGAATGTGACAGCATTCTGATGTGCTGGAGCCAACGGATCCGATCGAGTCCCAGCAAAGGCAACGCTTCTTCTGCTTGGCACATTGCGTCTCACCAACTCGCTTGATGAGTGCTGAGGCCCATTCAAAGCGGCCGTAGTCTGCTCGAACGACAGCCGAAGGCAGCAGAAGCGTCCCGGGAGCGGGCACGGCATTGGCGCCAATACGCGCAGCATCGCGCCGAACTTCTCGGAGTCGATGCTACGAAGCGTCGAGCCTAGGCGAACCAGAATTTCATGCTCGGGCCGTTCATTGCGGTAGTTGCAGACGACGCTGCCAGCTTCGAGGTTGACGTTCGCTCCCAGGATGAGTCACCGACGAAGTTGAAATGAGGAGCCGATGTAGTGACCAAGTTCGAGGAGCTATGGCACGGCGTGGCCGTGAGCGTTCGTGCGTGAACGCCGGTCATTCTGCCCCGACTGGAGGCTTGAGTCGAACGACTGCTCCTGGTCGATAGTACCTATTTGCGCGAACCCTTCGAATACCGGCAATCACTGCGAATCGGTCATTCGCTCGCCCAAGGAGAGCAGCCGTGCATTTCGAACTCGATGTCTGGGATCGTGGTTCGAATTACCCGTGCATCACCGCTGCTGGAAGGACCCACGCGGAGCGCCGATGGCAACTTAACTCTACGTTGACAACTTCATCGACCAAGACATCATGACTTCGAGCCGCCAATCGAAGAGCAAATCATCGAGATCACAACTGGGAAAGAAGGAATCCATGCCTCATACCTTGCTGAGACGACTTTTGATGTCAGTGGGCTGCCTGTCGGGACTTGTCACTGCTTCTCAGGGGCAGGCCGCGCCGCTCGGCGATCCCGTCATGGTGAATACCGCCACGGCCGGCAATCAGCGTCCGACTTACTTCTCCGCAGGCTCAAACGGAGAAAAACTTCTGATCTGGTTCGACGCCGCAGCAAATGCCACATACGCTCAAAGAATAAGGTCCTCAGGAACGCCTTTTCTGACAAGACACCAGATCCAGGCGCCTCCGACGTATGCGAACTTTTCGGTTGATCGCGCCGGTAATTTCGTCTTTGGAAGCCACCCTGGGAGAGTCATGGCTTATGACAGAGACGGAAATCTGCTCTCCAGTTTTCAAACAACCCCGGATTCATCGAGCACAGTCGCCAGCATGGATACGGATGGCAATATCACTGCAGCCTACTCGCGCTCGGCCTCGGAAGGGGCGCCTCGGACGATTGCAATCAGGCGATTCAACCCCAGCGGGATGCCCATCGGTCCTGAAGTCATCGTTGCATCGGATGCCCCGGACAAACTCTCCGGCCCGAGTTCGATTGCCACCGACGATGCGGGAAACATCGCATTGTCATTTGCGACCAGACCCGGTCCGACGGCAAACCAATCCAACATCATGTTGCAGCGCTTCAGCCGCGCAGGTGTTGCGCTGACCCCGGCACTTGTCGTCAGCGCCATCCGATCGATATACAGTTCAGGCGGCCGTATTGCCGTGGAACCCGGGGGCAAATCCATCATCACGTGGAGCGCTTCCCAGGATGACAACTACACCTGGAACATATACGCGCGGCCCTATGACGCGAATGGCAACCCCGGCGGATTGGTGCGAGTCAACCAACGCATCCACGAAGGCGAACCCGGGCCAAATCCGGGGATTGCAGAGAATGGAGATTTTGTCGTTTCATGGATTGCATCAAGTGGCGTGGTCGGTGGCCCCCAGAGCTCTACGTTGGCGGCAAGACAATTTCGCAGCGATGGAACTCCAATTGCCGATGAATTTCGAGTCGACCCGCCGCAACCCCAATTTGGAGCCAGCCCGCTCCTGGCAATGGATCCGGTGGGGAATTTTGCAGTGGCATGGCTCAGCACCTCTGCTGCGACCGGATGGGACGTCATGGTGCACTCCTTCAAGATGGACACCCGGCCGCCCCTTACGCAACTGTTGAACAACCAGGCCGCCCAAGGCCTGGCAGGCGACACCGACAGCTGGAGCTATTACAGGATCACGGTCCCCCCCGGCATCGCGCAGCTGAACATCAACATGGCCGGCCCCGTCGGCGGTGGTGATGGCGACATGTACGTCCGCCTCGGCGCACTCCCGTCGTTGACGGCCTGGGACTATCGCCCCTACGTCAACGGCAGCAACGAAGCCATCGCGATCAGCAATCCCCTGCCCGGTGACTTCTACATCGCGATCCACGGACGCAGCGCGTACTCGTCGGTCGGCCTGACCGCCAGCTACGACTGATGCCCGTCTGGCCACGGCCTATGCCATAGGCCGTCATTCGCCGTTCGTTGGAAAATCGCCGAGGCCGACGTGCGCACGGATTTTTTCAAGTGCTCCGTTCCAGGGTCCTTGGTCGGGCAGCCTGAGAGTTTGCCCGCTTCGATTCCGCACCTCTATCCAAGCATCGGTGCTGCAGAAATTCGAACCAGGCTGAAAACCGACAGGCGCATCGGCGTTGACGCAGCCATCGGCCGAGGCATAGCATCTGCCTGCACGGCATCTCCAATGCGCCCGGCCGTGCGGAGGGATTTCCATGAGCACCACGTCTTCGACCTTCGTCGCCGCTGACGGCGATGGCTATGAACGGTTGATGGGCCGCTGGAGCCGCCTCCTCGCGCTGCCCTTCCTGGACTTTGTCGGCACCGCGGACGGCGACCGCATCCTCGACGTCGGATGCGGCACCGGCCATCTGGCCTTTGCCGTGGCCCGCCGCACCGGCGCCGGCGAAGTGCGGGGCGTGGACATCGCGCAGCCCTACATCGAACATGCCAGGCGCCACAACGAGGATGCGCGCATTGTTTTCGAGGTGGCCGACGCCTGTGCGCTGCCGTTCCCCGCGCAGAGCTTCGACCGCGTTCTCTCGCTGTTGGTCCTGCACTTCGTTCCGGAGGCAGGCAAGGCCATTGCCGAGATGCGCCGCGTCGCCAAGCCGGGAGCGGTGGTCGGCGCGGCAGTGTGGGACGCACGCGGCGGCTGGGTCTCCAACCGCCTGTTCTTCGACACTGCCGCCGTGCTCGACCCGGAGGCCGGCGAGCGCCGCGCCCGCAACTACACGCGGCCCCTGACGCGGCCCGGCGAACTGGCGCGGGCCTGGCGCGACGCCGGGTTCAAGCGCGTGGAGGAGACGACGCTCGCCATCCGCATGGAATTCGCCTCGTTCGCCGACTACTGGGCACCCTTCGAGGGAAAGGACGGGCCCGGCGCGGAATACGTTGCCACGCTGGATGCGGCCGCGCGCTCACGGCTGCGCGACGCCGTCGAAGCGGCCTATCTCGACGGCGAAGCCGATGGCGCTCGCTCCTATGCCGCGCTCGCGTGGGCGGTCAAGGGCACGGCGCCGGCGTAGCCGCAGCGGCGCGCGCTGCATCCGCGCTCACTGCGCCAGGCGGATGTTCGCGTCCTTGATGATCTTCGCGTAGATGGCGGCATCCGCGCGCACTACTTTCTGGAACGCTTCCGGCTTGCCGCCGCCTACCTGCAGGCCCAGCGCCTCGATCTTGGCGCTCACGTTGGGCAGGTGCACGATGCGGTCGATCTCATCGGACAGCTTCTGCACCACCGGCGCGGGCGTGGCGGCTGGCAGGAACACGCCGAACCAGCCATAGGGGTCGAAGGAGTGAAAGCCCAGTTCGGCGAAAGTGGGCACGTCGGGCAGGCCGGGCATGCGCTGCGTGCCGGTCACGGCCAGCGGGCGCATCGACTTGAGATGCGGCCGGGCGGTGGCGCTGTCGATGAAGGCCGAGGCGAGCTGGCCGCCTACCAGGTTGGTGACCAGCGGCGCGGCGCCCTGGAAGGGCACGTGCACCAGGTCGATGCCGGCCTGCATGTTCAAGAGCGCGCCCTGGATGTGCGACGAGGTGCCGGCGCCGTAGCTGCCGAAGTTGTACTTGCCGGGGCTCTGCTTCACCATGGCGATGAAGTCCTTCAGGTTCCTTGCGGGCGAGTCCAGCGGCACGGCCAGCATGCTGGGGCTGCGCGCGATCATGGTGACGGGCGCGAAGTCCTTCAGCGGGTCGTAGGCGAGCTTGTCCATGAGCGGCGGCTGCTGGATCAGCGCGGTGATGGCGATGAGCAGCGTGTGGCCGTCGGCCGGCGCCTTGGCGACGAAGCCATTGCCGATGGTGCCGCCGGCGCCGGGGCGGTTCTCCACCATCGCAGGCTGCCCCCAGGCTTCCTGCAGCTTCTGGCCGATGGTGCGCGCCAGGGAGTCGGTGGCGCCGCCGGCGGGGTAGGGCACGATCAGCTTGAGCGGCTGGCTTGGATAGGCGGGCTGCGCGGCCGTTTGCGTGGCTGTTTGGGCCAGCGCCGGCGCGGCGAGCAGAAGCGCCAGGCCTGCGGCCGCGCAGAGCCTTCGTACCAGTATCGATGTTGTCTTCATGGGCTTGTCTCCTCTTCGGGGGTGGGAAAAACTCAACGCAGCGCTTCGGCCGTGCCCAGGATCGCGGTGGCCTGGCTGGACAACATGCCGCCGTTGCCATGCGCGAGCGCGGTGTGCGCGTTCTTCACCTGCCGCTCGCCGCATTCGCCGCGCAACTGCCGCACGGCCTCGATGAGCGCGAAGATGCCGTACATGCCGGGATGCACGCAGGACAGCCCACCGCCGTTGGTGTTCACGGGCAGCCGCCCGCCCGGTGCGATGGCGCCATCGGCGACGAAGCGGCCGCCTTCGCCCTTGGGGCAGAAGCCCAGGTCCTCGAGGAACAGCAGCGTGTTGATGGTGAAGGCGTCGTACAGCTGCACCACGTCCATGTCCCTGGGGGTGAGCCCGGCCATCGCGAAGGCCTCGCGGCCCGACTGGCTCGCCGCCGTGACGGTGAGGTCTGCCATCGAGGAGATTTGCCGGTTCCACACCGCCGTGGCGTTGCCCAGCACGTAGACCGGCTGCTTCGGCAGGTCCCTTGCGCGCTCGGCGCTCACCAGCACGCAGGCGCCGGCGCCGTCGGTGACCAGGCAGCAGTCGCGCACGCTCAGCGGGTCCGACACCATGCGGGCGCCCAGCACCTCCTCGCGTGTGAGCGGCTCGCGCATGAAGGCCTCCGGGTTGAGTCCGGCCCATGCGCGCGCCGCCACCGCCACGTCAGCGAGTTGCTCGCGCGTGGTGCCGAACTCGTGCATATGGCGGGAAGCCGCCAGCGCGTAGGCCGACACCGGCAGCATCGGCTCGTAGGGATGCTCGTAGGGCTGCGGATCGAGGAAGCGGCGCGCCGCCACGATCTCGCGCCGGCCGAAGGCGGCGCTGCGCTGCGCGCTGCCGTAGCAGATGAGCACCGCACTGCACTGGCCGGAACGGATGGCCTGCATCGCGGGCAGCAGGTGCGCGATGAAGCTGCTGCCGCCCAGCATGGTGCCGTCGATGTAGCGCGGATCGAGGCCCAGGTATTCGACCACCGGCAGGGCCCACATCGCGGCCGAGGCGCTGGCGGTGCACAGCCCGTCGATGTCGCGCATGTCGAGGCCTGCATCCGCCACGGCCGCCCGCGCGGCGCGCGCCAGCAGCTCCATGTCGGTGAAGCCCGGCGTCTCGCCGCAGCCGAAGGTGGCGGCGCCCGCAATGGCTGCGCTGCCGCGCAAGGCTTTGAGTCCGGCGCTCATCGAGTGGCTCCTTCGACGGCATCGAACAGCACCAGGCCGCGGCCGTCCTTCACCAGCACCCGTGCGCGGACGCGCTGGCCGATGCGCACCGCTTCGGGCGCGAGGTTCTCGATGCGGCTCATGAGCCGCACGCCTTCGTCGAGTTCGACCAGGCTCACGTTGAGGTCGCCGCCATCGGCCGGCTTGCGCCGCACGGTCGTCACGGCATGCACGGTGCCGAGGCCGCCGGGTGCCTTCCATTCGAGCGCCGCGCCGCCGCAGTGCGGGCAGCTTTCGCGCGGGTAGTAGACGTGGCGGCCGCAGCCGCCGCAGCGCTGCAGCAGGAAGCGGCCGGCATCCAGCTCGCGCTGGTGGAAGGCCTGCACGCCGATGCCGTGGTCGTTCATTGGGCTTGCTCCTTGTGGGCCGGCCACTGGAAGGGCAGCGGCTTCTTGTTCAAGAAACGGGTCACCGCCTCGCGGTGCTCGGCACTGCCGAAGGCCAGCGCCTGCACGTTCGCCTCGGTGTCGAGCAGCGCGGCCAGCGCGCCCGCATCGCCGGTGGCGCGCTTCACCAGGCTCACGGCCAGCGGCGAGGCGCCGGCAAAGCTTTCGGCCAGCGCCAGCGCGCGCGGCAGCAGTTGCTCGGGTTCGTGCAGTTCCATGGCAATGCCGAGTTCGAGCGCCTCGGCGGCGCCGACCTCGCGCGCCGACAGCATCAGCTCGCGGGCGCGCTGGGCGCCCACCACGCGCGGCAGCGTGTAGAAGGCGCCGCAGTCCGGCACCAGGCCGAGTTTGAGGAACGACATGCAGAAGCGCGCGCGCGGGCTCGCGAGCACGAAGTCGGCCGCCAGCGCGAGGCTGAAGCCCGCGCCGTAGGCCGCGCCATCGACCGCGGCGATCACGGGCTTGTCGAGCTGGATCAGTTCGCTGAACCAGCGCTGCGTGGCCTGCATGCGCTCGCGCCAGCCGGCGTTGTCGAGCTTCGCGTCGGCAATGCCGCGCAGGTCGCCGCCCGAGCAGAACTGGCCGTTGGCGCCCGCGAGCACCAGTGCGCGCACCTCGGAGTCGCCGCGCACCTGCGCGATGGCCCGGGCGAGTTCTTCGCGCATGGCGGGGGTGAAGGCGTTGCGGTTGGCGGGCGTGTCCAGCGTCAGCAGCGCGGTGCTGCCGTGGCGCTCGCAGCGCAGTGCGGAGAAATCGTTCATGGGTGTGCTTGCTCCTGGGCGGCAGCGCGGTGCGCTTCCTGCAGCTCGCGCCAGAGGATCTTTCCGGTGCCGGACTTCGGCAGGCTCTCGAGGAACTCGACCACGCGCGGCGCCTTGTAGACGGCCATGCGCTCGCGGCACCAGGTGACGATGTCGTCTTCGCCGATGCGGCCGCGCTCTTGGGGCTTGAGCACCACCAGCGCCTTGACCGACTCTCCGCGCCTGCCGTCGGGCACCGCGATCACGCAGGCCTCGTGGATGGCCGGATGCTCGTACATCGCGTTCTCCACCTCGGTGGGCCAGACCTTGTAGCCCGAGGCATTGATCATTCGCTTGAGCCGGTCGCGCAGGAAGAAGTAGCCGTCTTCGTCCATCGACGCCAGGTCGCCGGTGCGGAAGAAGCGCCGGCCGCCGATCTCGATGAAGGCCTCGCGGTCGGCTTCCGGGTTGCGCCAGTAGCCTTTCATGAGCTGCGCGCCGCGCGTCACCAGCTCGCCCACCTCGCCGGCCGGCAGTTCCTCGAACGTGACCGGGTCGACAATGCGCGAATCCACGCCCTGCGTCGGCATGCCCAGGCACTGGCGCTTGCCGCGCGCGGGTGGGTTGGCGTGCAGGAAGGACGCGGTCTCGGTCAGGCCATAGCCCTCGTTGTACGAGAGGCCGTGGCGCTGCGAGAGCATCGCGGCCACGGCCTCGGGCATCGCGGCGCCGCCGCCCGATAGCAGCGCCAGGCTCGAGAGGTCGCGCCGCTCGGCTTCGGGATGGGAGAACAGGTCGATCACCATGGCCGGCGGGGCCGACCAGGCGGTGACCGCATGGCGCTCGATCAGGCGCGCGGCCATCGCCGGGTCCCAGCGCGGCATCATCACCGCGGTGGCGCCCAGGAACATCGGCAGGTTCATGCCATTCTGCAGGCCCAGCATGTGAAAGAGCGGCGCGACGGCCAGCGTGACCGTCTCCACATGCAGCTGCTTCCACACCGCCGAGGAAGCGAGCGAGGCCAGCAGCGTCGCATGGGTGTGCATGCAGCCCTTGGGGTGGCCGGTGGTGCCCGAGGTGTAGGGCAGCACGGCGAGGTCGTCGGGCGACAAGGGCAATGCCGCGGGCGCGAGGCCGAGCGCGATCGCCTGCTCGAAGTCGTGCAGGCACGCGTTGTCGAGCGGTGCGCGTGGCGCCGTGACCCAGTCGGGCAGCGTGTCGTCGCTCGCCGACGCATCGGTCGCGTCGACATAGGCATGGACGAGCGCGGCGCGTAGCTCGCCTTCGCCTTCGCCGAACGCGAGCGCGGGCAGCAGCTCTTGCGCGACGAAGGCAATGCGCGCACTGCTGTCCGCCGCATAGTGCCGCACCTCCGCGGCCTTGCTCATCGGATTCACCGGCACCACCACGGCGCCGGCGCGCAGCACGGCGTAGAAGGCCGTCACGAACTGCGGGGAGTTCTGGCTCGCGAGCAGCACGCGGTCGCCGGGCGCGACGCCCAGGCGCTGCTGCAGGTAGCCGGCCAGCGCATCGACGCGCTGGCGCAGCTGCGCATAGGAAGTGGCCGCGCCGCAGTAGACGATGGCCGGCTTGTCGGGATAGCGGCGCGCCGCGGTGTCCAGGTAATCCAGCAGCGTGGCGCGCGGCACGCGCAGCTCGCGCGCCACGCCCTTGGGCCAGAAGCGGAAGTGCGGCGGCCTGGCGTTCATTGCTTCTCCATCGCCCGGGCGATGATTTCCTTCATCACCTCGTTGGCGCCGCCGTAGATGCGGCCCACGCGCACGTCGGCATAGAGCCGCGCGATCGGGTATTCGTTCATGAAGCCGTAGCCACCATGCAGCTGCAGGCATTCGTCGACGATGCGGCAGCAGGCGTCGGTGGTCCACCACTTGGCCATGGCGGCCGTCGGCACGTCGAGCTCGCCGCGCATCAGGCGCGCGATGCAGTCGTCCACGAAGGCGCGCGCCACCTGCGCCTGCGTCTCGCACTCGGCCAGCTTGAAGCGGGTGTTCTGCATCTTCAAGAGCGGTTGGCCGAACACCTGGCGGTCGCGCACGTATTCCAGCGTATCGCCGATCGCGCGCTTCATGGTCGCCACCGCGCCGACCGCGATCAGCAGGCGCTCGCGCGGCAGCTGCTGCATGAGCTGGGCGAAGCCGCGGCCCTCTTCGCCGCCCAGCAGGCTGTCGGCCGGCACGCGCACGTCGTCGAAGAACAGCTCGGTGGTGTCCAGCGTCTTCTGGCCCATCTTGTCGAGCAGCGGTCCGCGGCGGAAACCCGGCGTGCCTTCGGTCTCGACCATCAGCAGAGAAATGCCCTTGCCGCCGGCCGCCGCATCGGTCTTGGCCGCGACGCAGACCAGGCCCGCGTGCATGCCGTTGGTGATGAAGGTCTTGCTGCCGCTGATGCGCCAGTGGTCGCCGTCGCGCCGTGCCTGCGCCTTGATGCGCTGCAGGTCGGTGCCTGCGCCGGGCTCGGTCATTGCGATGGCCGCCACCAGCTCGCCGCTGGCCATGCGCGGCAGCCAGCGCTGCTTCTGCGCTTCCGTGCCGTAGGCCAGCAGGTAGTGGGCGACGATGCCGCTGTGCACGTTGTTGCTGAAGCTCTGCGCCATGGCGCGCATCTGCTCCTCGCAGATCACCGCCTCGTGCAGGAAGCTGCCGCCGCCGCCGCCGTAGGCCTCGGGGATGCTGGCGCACAGCAGGCCGGCCCGGCCGGCCTTCGTCCAGATCTCGCGGTCGGCGTGGTGCTGCGCGCGCCATCGCGGTTCATGCGGCACGCACTCGCGCTCGAAGAAGCGGCGTGCGCTGGCGCGCAGCATCTCGAGTTCTTCATTCATCCACGGCCGGGTGACGTTCATATGGAAACCTCCGCGCTGCGCGCTGCGGTGCTGTTCGCCTTGGGAGCGGCCCGGCGGCTCACGGCCGGCCGCCCCCGCAGACCAGCACCTGGCCGCTCACGTAGTTCGACTCCGGAATGCAGAACAGGTAGACCGCGCCCGCCGCCTCCTGCGGCGTGCCGCCGCGGCCGAGCGGAATCAGCGCCTCGGCATTCTTGAGGATCTGCGGGTTGACGCCGACCTTGATCTGCCGGCCCTCGATGTCGATGCTCGCGCCCGCGCTGGCATCGGCTTCGGTCAGCCGGGTCTTGATCAGGCCGAAGGCGACGCTGTTGACCGTGACCTTGTAGCGGCCCCATTCCTTGGCCATGGCCTTGGTCAGGCCGTTGATGCCGGCCTTGGCGGCTGCGTAGTTGGCCTGGCCCGCGTTGCCGTACACGCCCGAGGTGGACGAGATATTGACCACCTTGCGGAACACTTCACGGCCTTCGTCGGCCTCGCGCTTGGCCGCGTCGCGGATGAAGTTCGAGGCCGCGCGCAGGATGCGGAAGGGCGCGGTCAGGTGCACGGCCAGCATCGCCTCCCACTGCTCGTCGCTCATCTTCTGCACCACGTTGTCCCAGGTGTAGCCGGCATTGTTGACGACGATGTCCAGGCCGCCATAGCTGTCGACCGCGGTGCGCACGAAGCGGTCGGCAAAGCCGGCGTCCGTCACGCTGCCGGCGCAGGCGATGGCGCTGCCGCCCGCGGCCACGATGTCATTGACGGTCTGCGCGGCCGGTTCGGCGTCGAGGTCGTTGATGACCACGCGCGCGCCGTCGCTCGCCAGTTTGAGCGCAATCTCGCGCCCGATGCCGCGGCCGGAGCCGGAGACGATGGCCACCTTGCCTTCGAGTTTCCTGTTGCTGCTGTTCACGTGTTGTCTCCTCGGGGGTGTGTCAGGGCCAGGCGACGAGTGCCTCGGCGCTCAGTTTGGCGATGCCTTCGTGGTTGGCCGTCATGAGCTTCAGCCGCACGCTGCGCCGGCCCTCGTGCTCGAACTTCTCGGCCACCGTGCCGGTGCAGCGGATGCGTTCGCCCACATGGGTGATGGCGGCAAAGCGCAGGTCGAGCGAACGGATCGCCGACTGAGGCACCCAGTGGGTCAGCAGCCGCGCGAGCCAGGCCGCCGACAGCATGCCGTGCGCGAACACGTCGGGCATGCCGGCAGATTTCGCGAAGTCGATGTCGACGTGGATCGGGTTGTGGTCGCCCGAGGCGCCGCAGTAGAGCGCCAGGTCGAGCCGGCGGATCGGCGGCAATTCGAGCGGGGGCAGGGCGTCGCCGGGCTGCAGTGCATTCCAGTCGGGAAAGGTGGCGGTCGTCATCGTGAGGCTTCCGGTCATGGATTGCGCACCACGGTCACGCAGCGCAGCTCGGCCACGAGTTCGCCCTGCTGGTTGCTGACACGGGTCTTGCGCACGACGAACTCGAGCGCGCCGTTCTTCTTGTCGTAGATGTCGTCGATGCGCTGGCAGAACGTGAGCATGTCGCCCGCATAGGCCATCGCGTGGTAGCTGAAGCCCTGCTCGCCGTGCAGCAGGCTGCGGTAGTCCATGCCGAGCAGCTCGCGAATGGCAGCTGGGTTGGGCGCCTCCATCTCCAGGCAGAAGAGAAAGGTGGGCGGCACCGGCAGGCCCGGGTGCCCCGCATCGCGCGCGGCGGCCTCGTCGATGTAGATCGGGTCCGTCTGGCCCGTGGCCTTGGCGAAGAAGCGCAGGCGGCCTTTCTCCGCTTCCGCCTGGAAGGGCGGGAGCGTGTGGCCGATGTGGCGGCGGTCGATCATTCAGGTCGCCTGGTAGAGCGTCACCACGCAGGCACCACCCAGGCCCAGGTTGTGCTGCAGCGCGAGGCGCGCGCCTTCCACCTGGCGCTGCTCGGCCTGGCCGCGCAGCTGCCACACCAGTTCCGCGCATTGCGCAAGGCCGGTGGCGCCGAGCGGATGGCCTTTCGAGAGCAGGCCGCCCGACGGGTTGGTCACCACGCGCCCGCCATAGGTGTTGTCGCCCTCGACGATGAAGCGCTCGGCCGTGCCCTCGGGCGTGAGGCCCAGCGCCTCGTAGGTGATGAGCTCGTTGGCGGTGAAGCAGTCGTGCAGCTCCACCACGTCGAGCTCCTCGGGGCCGATGCCGGCGTCTTCGTACACCTGGCGGGCCGCGGCGGCGGTCATGTCATAGCCGACCAGCTTGCGCATGTCCCTGCTCTCGAAGGTGGAGGCCGTGTCGGTGGTCATGGTCTGCGCGGCGATCACCACGCGCATGTCGAGGCCGTGCTTCTGCGCGAACTCGGCCGAGCAGACGATGGCCGCGGCTGCGCCGCAGGTGGGCGGGCAGCACTGGAAGCGCGTGAGCGGATCGAACACCAGCGGCGAGGCCATCACCTCGTCCAGCGTCAGCGTCTGGCGGAACACCGCGAGCGGGTTGCGCGCGGCATGCTGGCGCGCCTTCACCGAGATGCGGCCGAAGGTGTCGCGGCGGATGCCGTGCTGCGCCATGTAGTCGCGGCCCGCGCCGCCGAAGAACTGCGCGGCGCGCGGCGCTTCGGGCACGTAGCCCTGCTTTTCGGCCATCACCTCGGCGAAGCGCGCCATCGGCGAGGGGCGGTCGTCATAGGCGCCCTTGAGCGCGCCGGGCTGCATCTGCTCGAAGCCGAGCGCGATCGCGCATTCCACCATGCCGCTTTCGACCGCCTGGCGCGCGAGGAACAGCGCGCTGGAGCCGGTGGAGCAGTTGTTGTTGAGGTTGAAGACCGGAATGCCGCTCAAGCCGACGCCGTAGATGGCGGCCTGCCCCGCGGTGGAGTCGCCGTAGACATAGCCGACGTAGGCCTGCTGCACCAGCGCGTAGTCGACGCCGGCATCGTCGAGCGCGAGCTTCGCGGCGCGCGCACCCATCACGGTGTAAGGGTCGCTGGCACCGGGCTTGGTGAAGGGGATCATGCCCACGCCGACCACATGGACGGGGCGCTGCATACGTGTCATGGAAACTCCTGTGCGGGACGCGGTGACGATGGAATGAAGTCTCCGCCGGTGCGCAGGCTTCGGCAATCGCGGATCGGCCCAAAACGATTGGCCGAAACGCTCAGTGGGGCACCCTCGGCGCTGCGCTCATGCGATATCGCGGTAGCGGAAGGTGCCCATCGCGCGCGCCGCCACGTCGCCGCTGGCGTCCGTGACGGTGGCTTCGCAAAAACACACCGAGCGGCCGCCGCCGGTGGCGCGCCCTTGCGCCTGCAGCAGCCCGCCCGCGGGCCGCATGAAGGCGATGTGCATGTCGACGGTGACAACCTCGCGTGCATAGTCGATGCGCGAGAGCGCGGCATGCGCCATGGCGCTGTCGAGCAGGGTCATCAGCACGCCGCCATGGCCGCTCGCGTGGTTGTTCAGCAGTTCGGGGCGCAGCGCCACCGACACCAGGGATTCGCCGCCTTGGGCGCGCTCGACCCGCAGGCCCAGGTGCTCGGAGAAGGGCACATGGCGCTGCGGTCCGCTGCGCGGCCGGTCATCGCCTCCTTGCGGCGCGCTCGCGAGGTGCAGGCTCATGACGCGGACTCCCGCTTCGACGCGGCAGCCGCCGCCGTGAAGTCGCGCGGCCCGGTCAACGCAAGTCCGCCGTCCACGGGAATGACGGCGCCCGTGATGTAGGAGCCCCAGTCGCTCGCGAGCATCATCGCCATGCGGCTGATGTCCTCGATGCGGCCCAGGCGCTTGAGCGGCACGCGCTGGGCCATCGCGGCCATCGTGTCGTCGGTCGGCGCGAGGCGCTTCAGGCCTTCGGTGTCGGCGATTGGCCCGGGCACGATGGAGTTGATGCGGATGCCCTGCGGCCCCCACTCCAGCGCCAGCACCTGCGTCAGCATGTCGACCCCGGCCTTGGCCGCGCACACATGGGCCTGGAAAGGCGTGGGCGTGAAGGCCTGGCCGGCCGAGATCTGGATCACGCAGGCACCGGGCCGGCGCAGGTGCGCATGCGCGAGCCGCGCGACGTTGAAGCTGCCCAGCAGGTCGATGTCGACCACCGTCTTGAAGGCATTGGGCGACATGTCGAGTGCACTCGCGAGAAAGTTGCCCGCGGCGCCCGAGACCAGCACGTCGATGGGGCCGAAGCGCTGCGCGCCCTGCGCGAAGGCGCTTTCCAGCGTCTCGGGCTGGCGCACGTCGGCCGGAATGCCCAGCGCCTGCGTGCCGAGCGCTTCGAGCTGCTGCGCGGCCGTGGCCACCTTGTCGGCCGAGCGGCTGAGCACCGTGAGGCGCGCGCCGGCGCGCGCGAAGGCCTGCGCGATGCCGAAGTTGATGCCGCTGGAGCCACCGGCCACGGCCACGTGGCGGCCCGAGAAATCGAAGGCGGAAAAATCCATGGTGTTCATCGCTGTGTTCACTCCGGCTTGAAGCCGATCTCGGCCAGCATCTTGCGATCGCGCTCGAACTGCGCACGGGCGTAGTCGGCATAGCTCTCGCCGGTCATCAGCTTGGGCTGCATGTCGAACAGCTCCAGCTGCTGGAGGTAGGCCGGGTCTGCCGCAGCCTTGACGAAGGCCGCGTGCAGCCTGGCGGCGATCTTCGGATCGAGGTTCTTCGGCGCCACCAGTCCCACCGGCGACTCGATCACCATGTCGTGGCCCAGTTCCTTCACGGTCGGCGCGTCGTAGCGCTTCAGGCGCTCGGCGGTGAAGGTGGCGAGCAGGCGCACCTTGCCGCCCTGCACCTGGGGCCCGAAGCCGGGGTCGCCATAGACGTCGAGATGGCGGCCGATCACCGCCTGGAAGGCCTCGCTGCCGCCCTTGTAGGGCACCAGGTTGAAGGAGGTGCCCGCCTGCCTGGCGAGCCGCTCGGCGTAGATGCGGTTGATGCTGATCGCACCGACGTTGCCCCAGCTGACGGCGCCGGGGCGCTTCCTGGCGTCGGCCAGCAGCTCGGGCAGCGTCTTCCAGGGCGCGTCGGTGGCCACCACGATGCCGGTGGTGAGGCCGGCCAGCCCGATCAGGTAGCTGAAGTCCTTGAGCGGGTCCCAGCTCACCTTCTGCACCAGCGGCGCGCGGATCACGGAGTTGTGCATCACCGCGATCGTGTAGCCGTCGGCTTCGTTCATGGTCGCCAGCGATGCGGTGCCGGTGACGCCGCCCGCGCCCGGCTTGTGCATCAGCACGATGGGCTGGCCCAGGTCCCTGGAGGCGGCCTCGGCCAGCGTGCGGAAGATCGGGTCGAAGGAGCCGCCCGGCGGAAACGGCAGCACGAGCTGGATCGGCTTGCTCGGATACGGGTCGGCGGCGAAGGCCGGCGCGGCTGCGCTGGCGCCGAGGGCGATCAGTGCGCCGAGCGCGGCGCGCCGGCTGAGCGGGCGGAAGCTGCGGTTCATGGTGTCGTGTCTCCTGTCGTTTGAAATTGGCGGTGGCGCATGCGGCTCAGGCGGCCTGCGGCAGCGGCAGGTAGCGAAACGATCCCTGCGCTTGCGCGACCAGGCGGCCGGCCTCGTCGCTGACCGTGGCGCGGCACCAGGCCACGCTGGCGTCGTGCTGCACCACCTCACCGTCGGCGGTGAGCCGGCCGCGGCCCGGCGCGTGGAAGCTGGTGTTGAGGTTGAGCGTGACGGCGGTGCGCGCAAAGTCGAACAGCGACACCGCCGCGCTTGCCATGGCCACGTCGAGCAGCGTGACCACCACACCGCCGTGCACCGCGCCGATGACGTTGCCGAGCTCGGGCCGCGCGTCGATGACGAGGCGCGCGCGGCCGCCTTCGGAGAACTCGCGGCGCGCATCCAGCAGCCGCATGAACGGCACCTGGCCGAACAGGTTTCGGTGGTCCGCGCCGATGACGGGTTGCATCACGCCTGCAGCCGCTCGCGCAGCACGTTCTTCAGCACCTTGCCCGCGGCCGACAGCGGCAGCTCGCGCAGGAAGCTGATGCCGCGGGGGCACTTGTAGCCGGCCAGGCGCTCGCGGCACCAGGCGCGCAGTTCATCTGCGTCGGCACGCGCATCGTCGGCCAGCACCACCACCGCATGTACCGCCTCGCCCCAGCGCGCATCGGGCACGCCGATGACCGCCGCCTGCCGCACCTGCGGATGGCTGCGCAGTGCGGCCTCCACCTCGGCGCAGTAGACGTTCTCGCCGCCGCTGATGATCATGTCCTTGAGGCGGTCGACGATGAACAGGTGGCCGTCGGGCAGCATGCGGCCCGCGTCGCCGGTGCGCAGCCAGCCGTCCCGCAGCGCGGCGGCCGTGGCCTCGGGGTTGCGCCAGTAGCCCTGCATCACCATCGGCCCGCGCGCCAGCACTTCGCCGACTTCACCGCGCGGCAGTTCGCGGCCGCTCTCGTCCGCGATGATGATCTCGGCGCCCAGGCCGGCGCGGCCGACCGAGTTCAGCCGGCCGAGCGCGCGCGCCTCCGGCCGGTGGTTCGAAGGCAGGTTGATGCACACGGCGCCTGCGGTTTCGGTGAGGCCGTAGGCCTGGAAGAACTCGGCATGCGGCCAGGCGGCCAGCGCGCGGTCGAGCAGGTCGGGCGGCATCGGCGCCGCACCGAAGGCGATGCGCGTGAGGCTGCGCACGCGCCCGGGCGTGAACGCCGGATCGTCGAGCAGCGACTGCAGCATGCTCGGCACCACGACGATGTCGCCGATGCGGTGCTCCTCGATCGCGTCGATGACCGCGGCGGGCCGGAACTGCGCCATCGTCACGCAGCCGCCGCCGACGATCAACTGGCCCACCAGGCGGCCGAGCCCGGCGACATGGAACAGCGGCGCCACCAGCAGCGAGATGGAATCGGGCGCGTTGTTGAGCTCGGCGCCGCGCGTCATCGATGCGGTCCAGAAATTGGCGTGACTCAGCATCACGCCCTTGGAGCGGCCGGTGGTGCCGCCGGTGTAGAGGATGGCGGCGAGCGCGTCGCCGCCGGTGCGCGTGTCGGGCAAGGGTTCCAGCGCCGAGCCTTCGTCTTCGAGCGCATCCAGCTGTGCAAGTGCGGGCCCATCGGCCGGTGCCAGCGCCCGCAGGCTTTCGTGCACGAGCAGCAGCGAAGCTTCGCTGTCCTGCAGCGCATGCGCGAGTTCCGGCGTGCTCCAGCGGATGTTCAAGGGACAGGCGACGGCGCCGAGCCACCAGCACGCGAGGATGGCCCGCACCAGCTGGTCGCTGTTGGGCGCGAGCAGCGCCACACGGTCGCCGCGCGCAATGCCGCGCCGGGCCAGCGCGGCCGCCTGGCGCGCGATGCCGTCCGCCATCTGCGCATGCGTCTGGCGGCGCACGCCGGCGTCGCCCACGTGGGTGAGGGCCGCCATGCCGGGGTTGCGCTGGAGCGCGCGATGCAGGCCTTGGGTCAGGTACACGATGGAGCCACCGACGGGTAACGAAGATGCGGCACAGCTTAGGCCGCACCGCGCGCCGCACCCATGGCGGGAAGCGCCAAAGGGCTTGGCGAAACCGCTCAGCGTTCGGGGCCGTGCGTCAGCCGGTACTCGCCGGGCGCCACGCCGGTCCATTGCTTGAAGGCGCGGTGGAAGGTGCTGGCCTCCGAGAAGCCCACGCGGTTGGCGATGTCGAGCAGCGGCAGCGGCGTGTGCAGCAGGTATTCGATGGCGGCGTCGCGCCGCAGCTCGTCCTTGATCTGCTGGAAGCCGCGGCCCTCATCGCGCAGGCGCCGGCGCAGCGTCTGCGGCGTCACGGCCAGCGTTTCGCCCACTTCCTCCAGCGACGGCAGCTCGCTGCCCAGCCCCTTGCGCAGCAGCCGGCGGATGCGCTCGGTGAGGCTGCTGGTGTCGCGGTACTTCACGATCAGGTTGGCCGGCGATCCGGCGAGGAATTCGCGCAGGCTCTGCGGCGACTGCACCACCGGCAGGTCGAGCCAGCGCGCCTCGAACGACATGCCGACATGCGCCTGGCCGTAGCGGATCGGAACCTGGTAGACGCGCGAGGTCTCGGTGTTGGTCTGTTCCGCCGTGTAGTCGACCTCGAGCAGCGGAATGCGGCGTGCCACCAGCCATGACGAGGCGTTGAAGGCGAACAGCATGAAGGCCTTCACCGCGTAGTCGAGCCGTGCATCGGAGGCGCGCCGCAACACGAACTGCACATGCGCACTGCCGCCTTGCACCGTGAGGCGCGGCACGAAGTCGTGCAGCAGCAGGTGGTACGAAGCGAAGCCCTCGCGCAGGGCCTCGCCGAGCGTGGCGCTGCGCACCAGCTGTCGCATGCACTGGCCGAAGCTGCCGGGCGGCAGCGGGCAGCTCAAGAGGCCCCAGATCTCGTCGCGCAGTTCGCGCCGCAGCGCCCGGATCAGCAACGCGTACTGGCGCTGCGAGATGCGCGCCAGCGGCGACTCCAGCAGCGACGGCGCGATGCCCGCGCGGGCCAGCACGCGCGCCGCGTCAACGCCGCGGTGGCGCGCGCCCATCAGGATGCTGTGCACCTGCTGGATGGCAACGGTGTGGTGGGTGAGCGTCATCAGTGGCGGCCGCTGCTGCAACTCGGCCGGTGGGATTGTAGGCAGCGCCCCGGGAGGCAGCGCCTCAATCGATGGCGCCGGCCGCCCGCAGCGCGGCCACGGCCGATGCGTCGAGCCCGGCCTGCCGCAGGATCTCGTCGGTGTGCTCCCCGGCGCGCGGGGCGGGGCGCGCAACGGCCGGCTCGAAGCCGGTCATCTTGATCGGACAGCCGAGCTGCGGCGGCGCTGCGGCATCGGCCGCAACGTGCATGCCGCGCGCGCGGAAATGCGGATGCGCCAGCGTCTCGTCGATGCGCAGCACCGGCGTCACGCAGCCCGTGCCGTCGTGGAACAGGCCGCGCCAGTGCGCGAGCGGCCGCGCGCCGAAGATGGCGGCCAGCTCCGCGCGCAGGCGTTCCTCGGTGGCGGCATCGCCACTGCGGTGCAGCGGCGCGAGGTCGGGGCGCTCGAGCAGGCGGCACAGGTCGTTCCAGAACTTGGGCTCGAGCGCACCCACCGCCAGCTGCCGGCCATCGGCCGTGCGGTAGTAGCCGTAGCAGGCGAGCGCGCCTGTCAGCGCGCTGTGGCCGATGCGCGGCACGCTGCCGTGCTGGTGCAGGCCGGCCAGCGGCAGCACCGCATGGGCCAGCACACCATCGGCCATCGCGATGTCGACATGCCGCCCGCGACCGCTGCGTGCGGCATCGAACAGCGCGGCCAGAATCCCGGCCACCGCGGTCATGGTGCCGCCCAGCAGATCGGCCACGGGCAGGTTCGACAGGGCGGGGCCCGCGGCATTGCCGATCTGGTCGGCCACGCCGGCCAGCGCCGAGTAGTTCAGGTCATGCCCCGGCGTGTCGCAGAGCGGCCCGGTCTGGCCGAAGCCGCTGATGCTGCAGTAGACGATGCGCGGGTTCACGGCCGCCACCGCTTCATAGCCGACGCCAAGCCGTTGCATCACGCCGGGCCGGAAGCCCTCCACCAGCACGTCGGCCTCGCGGCACAGGCGCAGCAGCGTGGCCACGCCCTGCGCGTGCTTCAGGTCGATGCGGATCGCGCGCTTGTTGCGGTTGACGAGCGCGCGCACGCTGGGGCTCGCGTAATCGCCGGCACCGGTGTCTTCGATCTTGATCACGTCGGCGCCGAGGTCGGCCAGGTGCATGGCGCCGAGCGGCCCGGGAAGCAGGCGGGTCAGGTCGAGCACGCGCACGCCGGCGAGCGGCGCGCCTTTCGATGCGCTTGCCAGGGATTCGGGGGAAGAGGTCATCATGTGGGCTGCAATCTAGGCGGCGCGGGCCGCCGCGGCAATGGCAGCACCGCTCCTGGCGATTGGCGAAAAGCGTCAGGTCGGCGGCCGATCGGCCCCCCGGCACGGATCGGACTGCCTGCCACTACCTGAAGGAGCACGAATCATGAAAATGCAGCAAGCGGTGAAAGAGCTGTTCGAGCGGTATGCGCGGCATTTCAACGATGCGCTGACCGCCGAGCCCGATCTCGAAGCCATTGCCGACCTGTACACCGACACGTTCGTTGCCGCATCGCCATCCGGGATCATGTCGGGCAAGAACGACGATGAACTCAGGAAGGTGATGGCCGACGGCTTCGCACGCTATCGCGAGATGGGCACGAAGAAGATGGAAGTGAGCGATCTGCGCGTGACGCCGATCGATGAGATCCATGGTCTGGCGCATGTCGACTGGCGTGCCACTTACCATGTCGATGGTGCCCTGAAGGTGATTGATTTCACCAACGTGTATCTGATTCGGGTCGACGGCACCAAGGGCAAGGTGTTTGGCTGGATCACCGGGGACGAAAACGCTGAACTGAAAAAGCACGGTATCGCCTGACCCTCACCTCCCGAGATGCTTTCCGAAGATTCGGCGGATGACCTCGTCTGCACCCACGTCGAAGCAGCGCCCATGACTGAGCAAGATGCGACGAGGCCGCCAAGCGTGAAGTTTCGCGATGGTCGCAGCTGCCTCTTTCCGCTGCAGCAACAGCGGCAGGCGCATCCCGAAGAACAACTGCCCCCGTGGGTGGTACATCCCGCTCATTCTCGTGAACGTTCGCCAGGGCTCGTCCATCTTGTCCAACTCGATGTTGACGATGGCATCCGTCACGATGAGAGATTCTGATTCCCGATGGAAGAAGATGTATTCCTTGAAGTAGCCACCCGGAAACAGCGTCTGGTCCAGTTCGTTGCGCCATTCGTCGGGCGGGTCCCGATCGAGGTCTCTCCCGAAACGGATCTCCACGTGCCGCGCTCTGCTCCTTCTGCGCACGCCCGGCGAGGCCCATGCGACGGCATCCGGAAAGGCCTTCAACCATTCTCCAATGTGGGCATAGTGAAACTGGTTGGGAGAGATCAGATGTCGGACAGTCCCGATGCGCTCAAGCTCGTCCGCGAGCCTGCGATCGAACTTCGTCGGCGAGTGAAGGAAAAGATCGCCGTTCGAGAGGCGCACTACCGTCATGCGGGTGGTGAACGGCAGCGGCAGCCTGACACCAGCCACGGTCAGGTATTCAAAGGGCCCATCGACAACTCCGATGTTTGCCGCCACGGGCTTGTACACGTTGATCGGCTCGTAACGTGCTGCGGCCATATTGCGTCCCGGATACATCTTGCCTGAAGCACAGAGCAAGTTCACCCGACCATGAACATCGCCATGCTATATGCCAGACCATGCCGATCGGTTGACGCCGGCATGCACCCCTGGCTACATTCCCAAAAAGCTCTTGGAGAAACCACATTGCCCGGACATGTGTACTTCATACTCGCTTTCGTTGCCGTCGCAGTGCTCGCGGGAAATCTGGTCGCAACGGTCGTTGTAGTATTGCGCAGCGATTTTTATTCGCCGCTGCAACGCCAACTCCAGTTGGCCCTGGTGTGGTTGATTCCTGTGATCGGGGCCGCATGCTGCATGAGCTTCGCGTCCCTTCACAGGCGCCCGATCCACAGGCCTGACAAGAGATTCCCGGGACCCGACTCCTTCAGTCTGCCCGGCGGTGAGGCCAACGGTCCCTGAATTCGGCGATGCCCGTCTGCCATTGATGGCCGACCCGCGCATCACCCTTCGCCAAGAGGCTTGTGCCTCTGCGAAGAATTCAAACCCATTTCCGAAATCGAAATCCATGTTCGGCCGAACCAAGCTCCATCCATTCATCAGGGCGAACCCTCCGCACGCGGACTGCGCACCGGCGACGAAGGACCTGCTGGGCAGGTACGAGGGGCAGTTGCCCGCCGCGCTGCTCGAGTTGTGGCGCAAGCACGGCCTTGGGCTCTACGGCCGCCGGCAGATCTGCCTGATCGATCCGCAGGCATGGCAATCCACGCTCGACCGATGGATCGTTTCGCCGCCCAGCGCCACCGTGCGCGTGCCCATTGCGCTGACGCCATTCGGCACGCTTCTTTTCTACAGGAAGCTCACGGCTTCGGACGAGGACGTCGCGGCGCTGAACCCCGTGACTCGCAGCATCAGCATCCTGAGCTGGGACCTGGCGGATCTGTTCAACAAGATTCTGAGCGACCCGAGCCAGGCCGATGAGTTCATCCAACCGGCCATGCTCGAAACCGCGCAGCAGCAAGCAGGAACGCTGGCTCCCGGCGAGGCGTACCACGTCGATCCGATGCTGTTGTCCATGCAGATGCTGAAGATCACCAGGACGAACGCGCTCGCGCTTCACCAGAAGCTTCGCGCACAGGTCGACCACGAGCAGGCGCCGCCCGCGCCGCCGCCGGACAGCATCCGCGCAGCCTTGCCCACCAACTACCGCGAGTCCTTCAAGGACATGGAAAGAAAAGACGGCCAACCGAGCGGGCTCTATCTGTCGACTTACATCGATTGGCGCCGGCTGGTCGGGCTCGACGCGGATGGCAACTATCGGCTGCTCTTCTGGAAGAACGATCACAAGACGGGCGAAGCATCGGGCATCCGGCACTACAGCGGGCGGTATCGGGTGCTCGATACCGAAGAAGGCGACTGCCTGCTGCGGCTCGACCTGGTGTTCACCGGCAAGTCGCTGGGCAGCGATGCCGACGATGACGGCCTGTACCTGATGCGCAGCGGCGGACAGCCGCTGCTGTTGCAGGCCGCCCGCCTCGAGGACATGGCAACGGCCATCGGCGGGCGCGCAACGATGGGCAGCTCCGAACACTACTTCCAGCCCGTGCGGCTGGACGATCCTTTTCCTGTCGAGAACTCCGACGGAATGGACGCTCCGCCGTTCGAGGACCTGCCGGCTGCGCTGCAGGCACTGGTGCACCGCGAGCCGTTGAGGGCCACGATAATCGAGGTCGGCGCCGACAACGACCCGGAAGACTCCACCGTGATGGTCTGGGTGGATCTGGGAAAGAACGACGGGCTGCGAATGAACATGCCGCTCATGTCGCCCAAGGACAGCCCGCGCGCTCTTTACGGCTGGGTGTGGCAGATGGACCCGGAGCGTTGCGGAGTTGGCATCAAGGTGCGACGCGATGCGGCAGGCGCCATCGTCAATGGACCCGAGCCAGGCGATGTCCTTGTCAGCCGGGCGGATTGAAGCGCTTGGAAGCCACGACAAGCAAACGATGGACACGCGCCGCTGATGCCATGAGAAAGTCTTGGGAATGGCCGAGTGCCCCCATCCTGCCACGCGGCCGAATTCGTTGCCGCCCTGGCCGTGGACCAAGATCGAGGGATTTCATGGCGCCACCGGTAATCGTCTCTCGGCCGGCCTTGCGCACAGCTCAACCGCCCGCCCCAAGCGCCGGCGATGACTCCACGCCCAGCACCTTCTCGATGTCCCGCAGCTCGTCCGGCCCGAGCGGTTGCGCCGACGGCAGCAACCCTTCCTTCCAGTGATGGACGTCCCAGGTGTTGGTGCCGTGGAAGGTATAGATGTAGAGCTCCGGGAAATCGAGTCCGACCAGCAGGCGCTGGCGCAGCATCGCCTGGATCACCGGCGTGTCTTCCTCGCGCGGCAGTTCCGGATACGGCGGTACCACGTCGCGTCGCGCAAGCAGGCTGCCTTCCCAGGCGCGCTGGCCGGAGACGTAGGCGCGCTTCTCGACGGCGTCGTACATGGTCCAGCGCACCAGCACGCACCCCGGGCGCCCGTGCTTCTGGGTCGCTCCGACCTGCACCGCGAGTCGCGCCGGGCCGTGCCAGTCGTCATCGTCCCACTGGGCGACGAATTCGCCTCGCGCGGCCTCGATCGACAGGTTGCGCAGCGCACCGAGCGTTTGCTTCGGCGAGGCCAGGACCTCGACGCAACGGACGGACGGATCGTCGGCCAGGGTGGCGGCGTAGGCCATCGTCGCGGCATCGTCGGACTCGTAGAGCAGCACCAGCTCCCTGTTTGTCCAGGTCTGGGACCGGAAGCACGCGACCGCGCGCTTGAGCATCGCCACGCGGCCGCGCGTGACGCAAAGGCAGGAAACGAGCGGCAGGGACTTTGTCATGAGGCGGCAACGTGGATGTGGTCCGGCGGCAAGCCGAGCCGATGGCGGTCCCACATGGCCGCGAAGGCGGTTTCGATGCGCCTTGCGAACAGCGGGGTGTCGAAGAGGGGAGTCTCGGTGCGGTTGCAGTCAAGGCGGCGGCGCAGGTCGGCGAGCTTTTCCGGCGAGGTCGCCAGGGACAGTGCCGCCGCCTCGTACTCGTCCACGCACCTAGTCACGAGCTCGGGAAGCCCGATGGTGTTCAGCAGACTCGCCGCGACCCGGGATGCGAAGGTACGGCCGGCAAGCGTCAGCACCGGTAGACCGGCCCACAGTGCATCGCTGCAGGTGGTGTGCGCGTTGTAGTGGAAGGTGTCCAGGAACAGGTCGGCGTGCGCGTGGCGTGCGAGGTGGTCGGCGAGCGGCAGGCGTTCGGCCCAGACGACGCGCCCGGATTCGACGCCATGCGCGATGGCCTCGGCCTCGATGCCGGCCACCGCCGCATCGCTGCCTCTCAACAGCCACAGGACGCTGCCGGGCACCTGGCGAAGCAGCCGCATCCAGACCTCGAAGACATCGGGCGTGATCTTGTAGTTGTTGTTGAAGCACGCGAAGACCACGCCCTGCGGCGGCAGGCCCATGTCCTTGCGGGTCGAGGCCGCATCACCGATGGCCTTGGTGTCGTCGTTGGCCTGGTACGACCCGGGCAGGATCACCACCTTTTCCGCGTAGTGGCCGTATTCGTCGGGGCGGATCAGCGTCGCGTCGGCAACGATGTAGTCCATGAAGTCGCACCCCATCGAGGCCGGAAAGCCGAGGTAGTTGACCTGCACCGGTGCCGCACGGCGCGCAAAGATGCTCGGCCGCGCGCCTTCGGTGAATCCATTGAGGTCGACCGCGATGTCGATCCCTTCGGCCCGCGCCAGCGACGCGATCTGCGCATCGCTTCGATCGGCGACGTCCATGAAGCGGTCGAACGCTGCCGCGACGCGCCGTGTCATCGGGTCCGTGGTCGCTGGCCCGAAGGCAAAGCCGAACAACTCGAAGCGCTGGCGGTCGTGGCATTCGAACAATCGCACCATCAGCTGGGACGTGGCGTGGTTGCGGAAGTCGGACGAGAAATAGCCGACGCGCAGCTTCTGCTTCGATGGACACGACGCGAAGCCCGCGGTGCCCTCGCGCTTCGGATACTGGTCTTGCGCGTAGGTGCGCGCGCATGCCAGCAGCGTGGCCGGACATGCGGGCGTCGCCAGCAACGAGAACGGGACGGCCGCCTTCTCGCCGGCGCCGACGCGCGCGAGCATGTCGGCCACCATCGGCGCCCACCCCGACCAGCGGCACATGAGCATCGTGTTGTAGAGCCAGTGGCCTCGCTCGTAGGCACTATCGGGAGGAAGCTTCGCGATCTCCGCGTGCACGGCGTGGGCCTCGGCATGCCGGCCGAGGCGCGCGAGGATCATGGCGTGGGTCATGAGCGCGGCGCTGTCTTGCGGCGCCAGCGCCAGGGCCTGTTCGCAGCTTCGCAGCGCCTCCGATCCGCGTCCGAGTTCGGCCAGCGCGAGCCCGCGATCCGCCCACGCGCGCACCAGTTCCGGATCCGACGCCAGCGCCCGGTCGCAGTGCCGAAGCGCCTCGTCGAAGCGGTGCAGCTCGGCCAGGGTCCTTGCGAGGTTGGCATAAAGCACGGGGGAACCGGCATCGATGTCCAGCGCGCGCTGGAAGGCTGCCAGCGCCCGCTCGTGGTCGCCGAGGGCGCTGTGGGCGACGCCCGTTTCGTGCCAGGCCTCGAAGAAATCGCCACCCCGTGCGATGGCGCGCTGGAACGACCTCAGGGCGGCACGCGCCTGCCCGCGCTGCAACTGGACCTTTCCGAGATAGAAGAGCGCTTCTGCCGAGCACCCGCGCAGGGTCGACGCCTTGAGCAGGAGTTCTTCACACTCCTCCAACTGATCGCGGTTGCCGCAGATGTAGGCCAGCAGCTCGCAGGCCCTGGGAAGCGCCTTGCCGCGGCGGATGAGTTGGCGCAGTAGCTCCTCGCAAACCTGGAGCTGTCCGGTTCGGAAGTAGCGTTCGGCCACGACGATTTTCTGGTGCGTGGTTTGCATCATCGGAGCGTTGCGGAAGAAGAGCGCACCCGCCCGGCACAGCGGCCGCGCGAGCGCGTGTCGAACGCGCGGTGTCTTCAACACGCCATCCAGACCTTGGTTCCCTCGGCAAGGAGGATACAAATGGTTTCGGCTTGTGGCAATGCAAATGTGGTTTTGGCGCGGTATTGAGCGTCCGGCGAACCCACCTTTAACGGCTTGCCTCCGGCGGCCAGGACGACGGCTGTGCACCGCTTCGTCCGCGCCGGCAACGGCGCTCCATCAGCCCGCCGGCAAGGGGGCAGCGTTGATCGCCAGTTGCGCGGCGAACGCCCGCTGGTAGGCCGGCCGCGCTTCGCCGCGAGCGACATAGGCGGCCAGGCTTGGAAACTCGTTCAGCAGGCCGGACGGTCGGAGCCGCAGCAGCACCGACACCATCAGCAGGTCGCCCGCGCTGAAGCCGCCGTCCAGCCAGTCGGCATCCCCGAGGCGGGCGGCCAGCTGGTTCAGTCGGGCGCGCACCCGGTCCTCGACGAGGGGCAGGCGCTCGGCCTTCCAGGGCCTGTCGCCTTCCGCCAGCTTGGCAGTGACGAGTTCGAGGATGGGAGGCTCGACCGTATTGAGCGCCGCGAACATCCACGTGATGGCGCGCGCCCTTGCGTTGGCATCGGCGGGGAACAGGCCCGGGTGGCGCTCGGCGATGTGCAGCACGATGGAGCCGGTCTCGAACAGCACGAGGCCGCCTTCCTCGTAGGTGGGGATCTGGCCGAAGGGATGCAGCGCCAGATGCGCGGCCTCTTTCATCGCGCGGAAGGACACCAGGCGCACCTCGTAGGGCAGGCCGGTTTCCTCCAGCGCCCAGCGCACGCGCGTGTCGCGCGCCAGACCCTTGCCGCCGTCGGGCGAGCGTTCAAAGGCGGTGATGGTGATGGTCATCGTGTGTGTCCTTTCGACGCACGGCCAAGTTGTTCCTGAACTGGCAAGCAAGTACGGGTCGGCCACACGGCTATCGCAACGGCTGCTGCACCAGCTGAAGCTCGTTGCCGGAAGGGTCACGAAGCGTGGCAAAAATCCCGCCCCAGTCCTGTCGCTCCGGAAGCCCGGTAAACGCAACGCCGAGCGACGACAGCTCCCTGTACTTTGACTGCACGTCCGCGACGTCGAAAGACAGCCCTGTAAAGCGCCCCACAAGGACCTGGTCTTCCACGGGAGCATCCGCATCGACATGCTCGACGACCAGGCTCATTGGCCCCGCGTCAAACACGCAAAACCCCTGTTCGCTTCCTTGGGCCTTGAGTGGCAAGCCCAGTACCTCTTCATAGAAACGGGAGGCGCCTGGCAGGTCTCGAACAAAAATGCGTGCGGTGCGAAGCTGCATGGCTTCTCCTGACAAGCGTGTGGTTGCTGATGGACGGCATGCTAGGCCCAAGCTCTGCCTGCAGCAAGACACTGCATCGCACGCTTCTACTTTCTCACGAATTTCAGGTGAACCACGTTCGGCGCCACGACCGTTTTCACCATGTCGAGGGCATGCAGGGTTTCGACGCCGTCGAACAGGCGTTCGCCGCCGCCGAGTAACGTCGGCACCAGGTGAAGCTGCATTTCGTCGACCAGGCCGGCCTTCAAATATTGCTGCGCAGCGCGCGCGCCGCCCGCGAGCGCCACGTCCTTCCCGCCCGCCGCGCGGCGGGCCTGGTCCAGCGCACTCTCGATCCCGTCGGTCACGAACGTGAAGCTCGTGCCGCCCTCCATGATCAACGGGTCGCGCGCGTGATGCGTGAGCACGAACACCGGGTGATGGAACGGCGGATTGCGGCCCCACCAGCCGGTCCAGGGATCTGTCTTGCTCCACGGGCCCGGAGCGCCGCCGAACATGTTGCGGCCCATGATGGTCGCACCGATGTTGGCAAGTTCTTCCTCCATCACGGGCGTGCTCTCGTTCACCACGCCGCCATCCATGCCATGCGGACGCCGCCACGCCTCCAGCGGGAACACCCACTCGTGCAATTGCTCGCCGCCAATGCCGAGCGGTTCCTGCAAGCTTTGGCTCGGACCGGCGACGAACCCGTCCAGCGACATCGAGATCCTGAATCGAAGCTTCGACATGTTGCGTCTCCTGCATGCGCGACCGAAGCGGCGAGTCTAGGAGTTGCGGATTCGCGCGGCAATGACGATGAAGCCGCGGTTTCTGCCGCGAATGCGCATTTCACGCGCCACCCCCGACATCCTGGATAATTCAGGACAATACGAAACGTATATAATTCATCCACGTTTCATACAAAGGCAAATGATGGGCATCGTGAAAATTTCGGACCTGATGCACGAGAACCTGCGAGTCGCGGGGAACGCCCTCAGCAGGTCCATCAATGCGCAGGCAGAGCACTGGATGCGAGTCGGCATGCTGACCGAGATGCACCCGGAGTTGGACTATCGAGAAATCTGCCAACTATTGATACAGGCTGAACTCGCTGGGGGCCTGGACATCGCCGTGGCTGTCTCCACCCAGCCTGCCAAGCCCCGCGGATCCTCGGCTGGAAAACACTAGTGGCTCACGGCATTCCCATCAAGTCCGCCGGGGAACTCGAGATGGCGCGGCGGGCCGGCAGGCTTGCCGCAGAGGTTCTCGGTGTGGTCGAGCCCTACGTGGTGCCGGGGGTGAGCACGGAAACGCTCGACCGAATCTGCCACGACCACATCGTGAACGTGCAGGGCGCCATGCCAGCCAACGTGGGATACCAGGGATATCCCAAAACCATCCTCACCTCCGTCAACCAGGTGGTTTGCCATGGCATCCCGTCTCCGACCAAGATCCTGAAGAAGGGCGACATCATCAACATCGATGTTGCCGTCATCAAGGATGGCTGGTTCGGCGACACCAGCCGCATGTACTTCGTCGGAGCCCCCAGTGTGTTGGCTCGGCGCCTGGTGGAGACGACGTACGAAGCAATGCGGGCCGGAATCCGGCAGGTCAAGCCTGGAGCGACTCTGGGCGATATCGGCCATGCCATCCAGTCGGTCGCCCACCGGGAGCAATTCAGCGTGGTGCGCGAATACTGCGGCCACGGCATCGGCCAGATCTACCACGATGAACCGAACGTGCTGCACTACGGGCAGCGCGGGGCAGGGCTCAAGCTGGAACCGGGGATGGTCTTCACCATCGAACCGATGCTCAATGCAGGCAAGCGCGAAACCAGACAATTGCCCGACGGGTGGACAGTCGTGACCAAGGACAGGTCCCTGTCTGCCCAGTGGGAACACATGGTCGCTGTAACGCCCGAGGGATATGAAGTGCTGACGGCCTGGCCGGGAGGCACGGGTAGCTACGCGCCGGTTTGACGGGCAGCTGCCCGAGGCTCGGCGCCAGGCAAATGCGTCGATGCGGACAGGTCATGCGGGCTCGGGCATCGGCCCCACATAGCGCCCGCGCGGGCGGATGACTTGCGCCACACCCAACTGCTCCAGGCTGTGCGCCAACAGCCCGACGCTGCGCGCCGTTGCGAACAGGCCAAAGGCCGCATCGGCAGGAAGTCGATGGTGAGCGACCATGGCGGCCAGGGCGACGTCGATGTTGGGCTGCAACCCGGTCAGCTTCGTCACCTTTGCGATGAAGCGCGCGATCACCTTGGGAGGCTCGAACAAGGCCAGCAATGCGGCGGCGCGGGGATCGCCATCGGGATAGAGGTGATGGCCAAATCCGGCCAGCGACAAACCATTCGACAGGTAGTGGGCCAGCACCTGGTCCTCTCCCAGTCGCTCCACCTCGCTGAACAGTGCCCGGACGCGGCCCGAGGCATCGCCATGCAGGGGGCCTGAGAGAGTGGTCAACCCGGCCAGCAGGCATGCCGGCAAGGAAGCGCCGGTAGACGCGGCAATGCGCGCGACAAAGGCTGAACTGGTCAGTTCGTGATCGGCCAGCAGCACCAAGGCTGTTCGCAGCAGATCAGCCACCTTGGAAGATTGCTTCCACCCTTTCGCAAAGCGCAGATGCAGCGGTTCGTGGTCTGGTGAAGCGCCGAACGCGTTGGCCAACTGGCCCACCAGGCCCTGGCCCTCGGCATGCAGCACCCGGGTCAGGCGCCCACCGGTGGAATGCCCGGCGGCCGCCAGGCTGGCCAAGGCGGCGAAGGCCGCGCCTCGCCCGGGCTTGCCGGAGCGCATGGGCGTCGAGCAGGAGAAATCGACGGTGCGCTCGGCGGCCCACAAGAGTTGAGCCGCATCTTCCAGCGTGGCCGTTCGGGCCATGTGCACGGCGTCCCGGCCCCGGTAGTACGGCCGCCCGCGAGAAAACGCACACAGGGCCGTTGGAATGCTGGGCTCCGACCCGAACAGCGTGTTGGCGGCCAGCGTCTCGTGCTTGCGGCCGGCCTGCTTGCGCCTGGCCAGGCCGGCCACGTCCTCGGCGCGGTACAGCCTGCGCCGCGTGTCGGCCGGGTCGGGCATGACTTCCAGCTTGCCGCGGCTCACGTACGCGTAGATCGTCTGCGGCTGCACACCCAGGAGGTTGCACGCCTCGGTCATTGAAATCCAGGAAGCCATGGTGCGTCGACAAAGTCAATTTCTATTGATTATATGGATCAAGATTGACCTATATGTCAATCTATTACTAGCATGCGTCCAGCTCCGTGAAGAGCTTTCTCGACCAGCGATATGAAACCCCAAGTCCTTCAACTCAATCCGATCCTGATCCCTGCGATCAACGACAAGCTCGCGTCGCTCTACGTCGTGCACAAGCACTTCGAGCTGCCCGATCCACAGGCCTGGCTGCGTGAACATGGCGCGTCGATCGACGCCGTGATCACCGGCGGGCACACCGGCATTTCGCGGGCGATGCTGGAGCGGTTGCCCGCTCTGAAGGTGGTGGCCGTCAATGGCGTCGGCACCGACGCCGTGGATCTGGCGTACTGCCGGGATCGCGGCCTGCCCGTCACCGCAACCCTGGGTGCGCTGACGGAAGACGTGGCCGATCTGGCCATCGGCTTGCTGATCGCGGCTTGCCGAAACCTGTGTGCCGGCGACCGCTTCGTGCGGAACGGCCAGTGGGAGCTTCATCCCCAGCCCAACGCCATTCCGCTCGCCCGGCGGTTCAGCGGCATGCGCGTCGGCATCGTCGGAATGGGCCGGGTGGGCCGTGCCGTCGCGGTGCGCGCGGCCGCCTTCGGTTGCCCCATCCGCTATACCGACCTGCGCGCCATGGACGACGTCGCGTACCGCTTCGTACCGGGCCTGGTGGACCTGGCGCGCGAATCGGACGCGCTGGTGCTGTGCGCAGCCGCGGACCAGGCCGAAGGCATCGTCGACGCGGCCGTGCTCGACGCGCTGGGCCCGCGGGGCTTCCTGGTCAACGTGGCGCGCGGCCGGCTCGTCAACGAAGCCGACCTGACGCAAGCGCTGGCCGGCGGCCGCATTGCGGGTGCGGGCCTGGACGTGTTCGTCGACGAACCGCGCGTGCCGCTGGCGCTGCGCCAGTCCGACAGCGTGACTCTGCAGGCCCACCGCGCCAGCGCCACCTGGGAGACCCGCACCGCCATGGCCGAGATGGTGCTGGCGAGCGTCGCCCAAGCCTTGGCAGGCGAGCGGCCCGCCATGAGCCTCACCACTTGAGCCCCTGCGGTCGCGGCGCAGCGACCGCACCCAAACCTATAAAAGGAGACACCCTTGTTCACTCGACGCCTTGCGATTCCCCTGGCCCTTGTCCTCTGCGCGATTCACGCGCCGAGCTTCGCGCAGACCTTTCCTTCGCGCCCCGTCACGCTGGTGGTTCCGTTCCCGCCGGGCGGCGGGACGGATACCGGCGGCCGCGTCATTGCCGAGCAGTTGAGCCGGCGCTGGGGCCAGCCTGTGGTGGTGGAGAACAAGGGTGGCGCCGCCGGGCAGATCGGTGCCGACTTCGTCGCCAAGTCCAGGCCGGACGGCTACACGCTGCTGCTGGGCAACATCGGGACGCAGGCGATCAATCCCTTGCTGTATCCCAAGCTGCCCTACGACGCCGACAGGGCCTTTGCCCCGGTCTCCCTGGTGGCCGAGCTGCCGCTGGCCATGATGGTCAATCCGTCGGTTCCCGCGAAGACGGCGGCTGACTTTGTGGCGCTGGCCAAGTCCAGGCCGGGCCAGATGAGCTACAGCAGTTCGGGCGCCGGCGGCGCGCCGCACCTGGCGGCCGAGATGTTCAAGGACCAGACGGGTGCCTTCATCCTGCATGTGCCTTACCGCGGCGGCGGCCCGGCCATCGCCGACTTGCTCGCGGGCCATGTGCAGCTGTCGTTCATGACGGTGCTGGAGGCCTCCGGCCACATCAAGGCGGGCAAGCTGCGTGCGCTGGCCGTGACCGGCGACAAGCGCGTGCCGGCGTTTCCCGAAGTCCCCACGCTCGCGGAAAGTGTGATTCCCGGCTTCAACGCGATCTCCTGGATCGGCCTGCTGGCGCCGGCGGGCACGCCGCCGGAGGTGGTGGACAAGATCGCCGCCGACCTGCGCGCCGTGCTGTCCGACGAAGCGGTCAAGGCACGCTTCGTGGGCCTGGGCGGCGTGCCGCGCGCCACCTCGCCGCAGGAGTTTGCCAGGCTGATCGCCGACGACAAGGGCCGCTACGCCCAGATCATCCGCAGCCGCAAGATCACGATCGAGTGAGCGCGGCAAGCCGGCCTTTCAGAACAAACGACAGACCCACCCCGAAGAGGAGACATCCATGCAGCTCACATCCCTGATCAAGATCCTTGCAGTCTCGGCGTCGCTGGCCGCGATGCCGATCGTCGCATCGGCCGAGGCGGCTTACCCGGCCCGCGCCATCAAGATCATCGTGCCCGCCCCGCCGGGCGGCGCAATCGACACCATTGCCCGCGTCGTCGGGGACAAGCTCGCGGTGTCGATGGGCCAGCCGGTGATCGTCGACAACAGGCCCGGCGCTTCCAACAACCTCGGCACGGACGTTCTCGCCAAGTCGGCGCCCGACGGCTACACGATCGGCATCGTGGGCGGCAGCCACAACATCAACAAGTTCCTGTTCAGGAACCTCGGCTGGGATCCGGAAAAAAGCTTCGAGCCCATCGTCTACAGCCACGAGGTGCCGCTGGTGTTCGCCATCTACCCGCAGCTTCCGGCCAGGACGCTGCCCGAGTTCGTGGCCTGGATGAAGGCCCATCCGGACGAGGCCAAGGTCGCCACCTCCGGCCGCGGCAGTGCGCAGGAAATGGCGGCCGAGATGTTCCGCATGGCGAGCGGCGCGCCGATGCTGCTGGTCCCCTACAAGGGCTCGTCCGCCGCGCACCCGGACCTGCTGGCCGGACGTACCGCGCTCTTCATCGACACCATCAGTGCCATCCAGCCGCAGGTGAAGGCCGGCAACGTGCGCGCCGTGGCGGTGTCGACGCGCAAGCGGACAAGCTCGCTGCCCGACGTACCGACCGCGGACGAGCAGGGATTGAAGGGCTACGACGCCAACACGAACGGCGGCTTCCTGGCGCCGGCCGGCACGCCCAAGGCTGTCGTCGCCAAGTTGAATGCCGAGATCAACGCGGCGCTCAAGCTGCCCGATGTGCGGGCGAAGCTGGAGGCTGCCGGCATAGAGATACAGGGCGGCACGCCGCAGGAGTACGGTGCGCTGATCAAGTCCGACCTCGCCAAGTGGGGCAGGGTGGTCAAGGAGGCGGGGATACAGGCGGAGTGAGGGCCCCGAGAGCTTGATGGCCGGATTCGATCGGACTAATCTCGGCCTTCAAGCCGCCCGCCGGCCGGAGGTGCCCATCATGCAAACGGTGAATCCCGAAGTGACCACGGAAGTGTTGCAGGCATTTGCCGATGCATGGAACCGGCACGATGTGGATGCACTCATGTCGTTCATGACGCCCGACTGCGTCTTCGAAGCCTCCGCCGGCGCCGATGCCTGCGGCACCCGATACGTCGGCGGTGCGGCGGTGCGAGCTGCCTTTGCGGAGGTCTGGGCTGTCTTTCCCGATGCCCACTGGGGGAACGCGCGCCATTTCGTCCATGGGGACCGCGGCGTGTCGGAGTGGACGTTCACGGGAACACGCGCGGACGGAGCCCGCGTCGAAGTCCAAGGCTGCGATCTGTTTACTTTTCGCGCCGGCAAGATTCTTCTGAAGAACTCCTACCGCAAGAACCGCCCGCCCGCTGCGGCGCCAACGCGATGACGCCCGATCCTTCCTTCCACCAGGTCGGCTTCGGCGCGCGGTGATCCCCATAGGTCTTCCCGGTCAGGGAGCGGCGCGTCCCTCATGAATGGTCCTCCGGGAAGCGGTGATACATGAAGAACTGATCGTCCTGCTTCCAGCCTCTCTCCTCATAGAGACTCTGGGCCGAGGTGTTGCCACGCGCGACGTTCAGCGTCAAGCGAGCAGATCCAAGCGACCAGGCGTATGACTCGAGGGCGGAGAGCAGCTTGGAAGCCAGGCCCTTGCGACGCCCCGACTCCTGGACGAAAAGGTCATTCACGACAAAGACGCGGGAGAGCGAGACGGAGGAAAAACTCGGATAGAGCTGAGCAAATCCCACGGCCGTTGCGCCGTCAAGGCAGATGAGAAGAACCGACTCTCCGTGATCGAACCTGTCACACAGAAACGAACGTGCGGCGGCCACATCGCTTGCCTGTCCCTGGAACCGTCGGTACTGGTCAAAGAGCGTCGCGAGTTCCTCGAGATCGGCCAGAACAGCTTGGCGGACGGAAGTTGAGTTCATGTCGGGTTGAAACGAGTGTTGGGAACTGGCTCGGAAGACCCGACTCTCGTCATCGCGAGTCATCGTCCGAATTCGGCCCGTTTGCTGAATGCTCGTTCGCGGCCGACTGTAGCCGGCCGCGAGCCTTGGCTCCCCCCGATGGCAAGCCTACGGGTTAGTACCGGCTCATCGACTCATGATGTCATCATACCATCATGCCACTATACGACCTCAGGAGAAATTCGGTATGAAGACTTCCATCGCCCTCTTGGGCGCCGGCGGAAAAATGGGCGTCCGGCTCGCGAAGAACCTGCGCAACTCCCGCTTCGAGGTGCGCCACGTGGAGGTCAGCGACGTCGGTCGCCAGCGCCTGCGCGACGAACTGGGCGTGGAATGCGTTGACCCGGTACGCGCGCTGGACAACGTGCAGGTGGTGGTCCTCGCCATACCCGACACCGCCATCGGCAAGGTCGCCGCGCAGATCGCGCCGCAGCTCGCCCCCGGCACCATGGTGATGACGCTGGATGCGGCCGCGCCCTTTGCCGGCCACCTGCCCCAGCGGCCCGACCTGGTGTACTTCGTCGCCCATCCCTGCCACCCGCCGATCTTCAGCGACGCGCTGCACCGGAACGGCCAGCCCGACTTCTTCGGCGGCGCGCACGCACCGCAATCCGTGGTGAGCGCGCTCATGCAGGGCACGCCGGCCGACTTCGACCTGGGCGAGGAGATCGCCAGGACCATCTACGCGCCCATCCTGCGCTCTTACCGCGTGACGGTCGAGCAGATGGCGCTGCTCGAGCCCGGCCTGTCCGAGACCGTCTGCGCCACGCTGCTGGACACCATGCGCGAGGCCATGGACGCGGTGGTCGCACGCGGGGTGCCGCACGACTGCGCGCGCGACTTCCTGCTGGGCCACATGACCATCCTCGCCGCCGTGATCTTCAAGGAGATCCCCGGCGTGTTCTCCGACGCCTGCAACAAGGCCATCACCTTCGGCAAGCCGCGCCTGCTGCGCGACGACTGGCTCAAGGTGTTCGATCGCGAAGAGATCGCCGAGAGCATCCAGCGCATCACCTGAGCGCACGCGCGCCGCAGGTTTTCCGCCACCAACCGCAAAGCGCCGACACGGGCGCGCGACCGCATTCACCGCATCGACAACCCCACGAGGAGACAACCGTGACCCATCGCTTCCGCTTTCGCCCCATCCTGGGCGCGCCCCTGGCCGCCGCGCTCCTGACGCTGGCCGCCGCCGGCGCGCAGGCGCAGACCGTGCTCAAGATCGGCTACACGCCGGCACAGGGCTCGCACTACTGGGTGGGCGCCACCACCTTCTGTGCCGAGATCGAGAAGGGCACGCAGGCCCGCTACAAGTGCCAGCAGTTCCCGAGCTCGGCGCTCGGCGGCGAGCGCGAGCAGATCGAGGCGGTGCAGCTCGGCACGCAGGACGCGGTGATCACCTCCACCGGCCCCGTGGGCAACTTCGTGCCCGAAATCAAGGTGGTGGACATCCCCTTCCTGTTTCGCGACTACGAACACGCGCGCAAGGTGTTCGACGGCCCGATCGGCCAGGACCTGCTGACCAAGTTCGCGAGCAAGGGCCTGGTTGCACTGGCCTGGACGGAGAACGGCTTTCGCCACCTCACCAACAGCAAGCGCCCGATTCTCAAGCCCGAGGACACCAAGGGCCTGAAGGTGCGCACCATGGAGAACAAGGTGCACATGGACGGCTACCGCACCTTCGGCATGCAGCCCACGCCCATGTCCTTCCCGGAAGTGTTCGGCGCGCTGCAGCAGGGCACGGTGGACGGGCAGGAGAACCCCATCCCCATCATCACCACGGCCAAGTTCTCGCAGGTGCAGAAGCACCTCTCGCTCACCGGCCACGTGTACTCGCCCGCGCTGCTGCTGCTCACCCCGAAGGTCTGGAACAAGCTCAGCGACGCCGACAAGAAAGTGTTTGCCGATGCCGCGCGCCTGAGCGTGGCCGCGCAGCGCAAGAAGGTCGACGAGGACGACGCCACCGGCGTGGCCCAGCTCGAGAAGGAGGGCATGCAGGTCGTGCGCAACGTCGACAAGAAGGCCTTCCAGGATGCGCTCAAGCCCGCCTACGCCGCTTATGCGAAGGAATTCGGCGCCGACAACATCAAGAAGATCCAGGACGTGCACTGACGCCACCGGCCCCGCCGCGCCCAGCGGGCGGGGCCGACCTACGTTCGCCAACACCATGCAAACATTCGAACGCTACCTGCTCGGTGCCAACCGCTGGGCGCTGATCCTCCTGCTGGCCGCCATGTCGGTGATCATCTTCGTCAACGTGGCGCTGCGCTACCTCACCAATGCCTCGCTCGAATGGGCCGAGGAGGTCGCGCGCTACCTCATGATCTGGCTGACCTTCCTCGGCGCGGGACCCGTGCTGCGCTACGGCGGCCACATCGCCGTGGAGAACCTGCAGGACGCGCTGCCGCCCCCGGCCGCCGTGGCGCTGCGCGCGCTCGTGGCCTTGCTGCTGTTCGCCTTCTTCGGCTTCATGGTCTGGTACGGCTGGCTCTACATGGAGCGCACCATGTCCCAGCTCACGCCGGTCACGCAGATCCCGTTCGCCTACGTCTACAGCGCCATGGTGATCGGCGGCGTGCTGCTCATCGTGCACCTGCTGTTCATCGTGCGCGGCTATGCGCTGCGGCGCGAGTTCGCGGCGGACGGCCACTTCGACGCCAACGCGAGTGCCTCGCTATGAGCGCTTCCCTCGTCCTCGTCTTCTCGGCCTGCTTCTTCCTGGCCATCGGCGTGCCGGTGGCCTTTGCGCTGGGCCTGGCCACGGCCGCCACGCTGGTGCTGGCCGAGAACTATCCGCTGATGGTGCTGCTGAAGGAAACGTTCACCGGCATGGACAGCTTTCCGCTGATGGCCGTGCCCTTCTTCATCCTCGCGGCCGAGCTCATGAGCGGCGGCTCGCTCACCGAGGTGCTGCTGCGCTTTGCCGGCCAGTTCGTCGGCCACAAGCGCGGCGGGCTGGGCTATACCAACGTGGTGTCGCTGACCTTCTTCTCGGGCATCTCGGGCTCGGCGCTGGCCGACGCCGCGGGCCCGGGCTCGATGCTGATCAAGATGATGGACAAGGCCGGCTACGGCCGCGCCTACGCGGCAGCGCTCACGGCGTCGACCGCCATCGTCGGGCCGATCATCCCGCCGTCGATCATCATGATCATCTACGCGCTGCAGGACGACGCGGTGTCTGTCGGCGCGCTGTTCGCGGCCGGCATCATGCCCGGCATCCTGATCGCGGTGGCCATGTGCATCGTCAACTTCCGCGTCTCGCGCCAGCGCAACTACCGCGGCGAAGGCGCGATGCCGCCGCTGGCCGAGATCCTGGCCACGACCTGGCGCGCCATTCCCGCGATCCTGTTGCCGGTGGTGATCCTGGGCGGCATGCGCGCGGGCTGGTTCACGCCGACGGAAGCCTCCGTGGTGGCGGTGTTCTACGCGCTGGTTTGCGGCAAGTTCGTCTACCGCACGCTGGAGTGGAAGGCGCTGCCCGACATCCTCGCGCGCTCGGCGCTGCTGTCGGCCTCGGTGCTCATCATCATCGGCATGTCGGCCTCGTTCGCCTGGATACTGACCATCGAAGGCATTCCGCAGATGCTCGCCCAGTGGCTGGTCGGCATGAACCTGTCGCCGTGGATGTTCCTGCTCATCGTGAACATCTTCCTGCTGCTGTTCGGCATCTTCATCGAGCCGCTGCCGGGCGTGATGGTGCTGGTGCCGATCCTGGCACCGGTGGCGTTCAAGCTCGGCATCGACCCGGTGCACTTCGCAATGGTCGTGATCGTGAACCTCACGCTGGGCATGATCACGCCCCCGGTGGGGGGGCTGCTGTTCGTCACCTGCAATGTCTCGCGCGTGCCGATGGCGCAGCTGGTGCGCGAGCTCGTGCCCTTCCTCTGGGCGCACGGCGCCGTGCTGGTGCTGCTGACCTTCATGCCGATGCTGTCCACCTGGTTGCCACGCACGCTCGGATTCAAGTAGAGAGAAAGACACCGATCCATGGTCCTGCCCCGCCCCTTCCTCCTCCTCGAACACTGCGATTCGCCATGACCGGGCTGCCCGCACTTTCCGCAGCCGACGGCCGCGTGCGCGCACGCTACTGGCTGGAAACCGGCGACAACCCCGAGCGCGCCGCCGAAGTCATCGCGGGCGAGCAGTCCAGCGGCACCTTCACGGCCGTGCCCGGCGAGACGCCCGCGCTCAAGGAGCGCTCGGGCGCGCACGTGGAGCGCGTGCACGTGCTCGGCCGCGTGGGCACGCCAAGCCTGCCCACGCGCCAGCGCGCCGCGAGCTACACGCAGTGCGTGCTCGACCTGTCGTGGCCGCTGGCGAACTTCGGCGTCTCGCTGCCCAACCTGATGGCCACCGTGGCGGGCAACCTGTTCGAGCTGCGGCAGGTCTCGGGCCTGCGCCTGCTCGACCTGGCAGTGCCGCAGGCCTTCGTCGACGGCTGCCCCGGCCCGGCCTTCGGCATTGCGGGCACGCGCGCGCTCTCGGGCGTGGCGCGCGGCCCGCTGGTCGGCACCATCGTCAAGCCCAGCGTGGGCCTGTCGCCCGCCGAGACGGCCGAGACCGTGCGCGCACTCGTGGCCGGCGGCATCGACTTCATCAAGGACGACGAGCTGCAGGCCGACGGCCCGCACTGCCCGTTCGACGAGCGCGTGCGCGCCGTCATGGTCGTGGTCCGCGAGGCGGCCGAGCGCACCGGGCGCAAGCCCATGGTGGCCTTCAACCTCACGGGCGAGGTCGACGAGATGCGCCGCCGCCACGACCTGGTGCTGGCGCAGGGCGGCACCTGCGTGATGGTCAGCCTGAACTCGGTGGGCCTCGCCGGGCTGCTCGCGCTGCGCCGCCATGCGCAATTGCCGATCCATGCGCACCGCAATGGCTGGGGCTACCTGAACCGCTGCCCCGCGCTCGGCTGGGACTTCGCGCCCTGGCAGACGCTGTGGCGCCTGGCGGGTGCCGATCACCTGCACGTGAACGGCCTGGCCAACAAGTTCAGCGAGAGCGACGAAAGCGTGATCGCCGCGGCGCGCGCCGTGCTGGCACCGCTGTCCGCGCGCAATCCCATGGCCGCGATGCCTGTTTTCAGCTCGGGCCAGACCGGGCTGCAGGCCGCGCCGACCTATGCGGCGCTCGGCACCACCGACCTCATCCATGCCGCCGGCGGCGGCATCCTCGGCCACCCGGGGGGCATCGCCGCGGGCGTGGCCGCAATGCGCCAGGCCTGGCAGGCCGCCGTGGCCGGCGTGCCGCTGACCACGCACGCGACCGCGCACGCCGAGCTCGCCCAGGCGCTCGAGGTCTGGTGATGCAGGACGGACTGCTGCTGGCCTACTACGGCGACGACTTCACCGGGTCCACTGACGCGCTGGAGGCGCTGACCAATTCAGGCGTATCCACGGTGCTTTTCTTCGAGACGCCCGATGCGCAGATGCTTGCGCGCTTTCCCGGCGTGCGCGCCGTGGGACTGGCCGGCCAGGCGCGCAGCCGCGATCCCGCGTGGATGCGCGAGCACCTCGCGCCTGCGCTCGCCGCGCTCGCATGGCTCGGTGCGCCGGTGCTGCAGTACAAGATCTGCTCGACCTTCGACTCCTCACCCGCGATCGGCTCGATCGGCTGCGCCATCGACCTGGGCGTGCCGCTCATGCGCGGGCGCTGGTCGCCCATGGTGGTGGGTGCGCCGCGCCTGCGCCGCCACCAGGCCTTCGGCCACCTGTTCGCCGTGGCTGACGGGGAGGGCCATCGCCTGGACCGGCACCCGACCATGTCGCGCCATCCCGTCACGCCCATGCACGAGTCGGACCTTCGCATGCACCTGGGCGCGCAGACGCGGCGCGCACGCGCGCTCGTGGACTTCACGCAGCTCAAGAGCGGTGGCGCCGATGCCGCGCTGCGCGCCATCACCGAGGCGCATGCTGGCGAGGTGCCGGTGGTGCTGATCGACGTGCTCGACGAGGAGACCCTGCGAGAAGCCGGACGGCTGGTGTGGGAGCAGCGCGGCGCGGGCCTGTTCAGCGCCTCGTCCTCGGGGCTCGACGACGCACTGGCCGCGCACTGGCAGGCCAGCGGACTGCTCGCGGGCCGGCCGCCGCTGCCGCAGGCCGGCGCGGCCGACAGCGGGCTGGCCGTGGTCAGCGGCAGCTGCTCGCCCGCGACGGCCGCGCAGATCGCCTGGGCTGCCGGGCACGGTTTTGCCGCGCAGCGGCTGGACATTGCACCGCTGCTGGCCGGCGACGAGCGCGCCATCGGGCAAGTCGCCGAAGCCGCGGCCCAGGCCCTGGCGCGCGGCCACAGCCCGCTGCTGTACACCGCGCGCGGCCCCGACGACCCGGCCGTGCAGGCCTTCGACGACAGCGCGCGCGCGGCCGGCCTCACGCGCGCCGAGGCGGCTGCGCGCACGGGCCAGGCGCTCGCGCGCGTGACGCGTGCGCTGCTCGACCGCTGCCCCGCGCTGCGCCGCGTGGTGGTGGCCGGCGGCGACAGTTCGGGCGAAGTGGCCTCGGCCCTGGGCGTGCAGGCGCTGACCATGGCCGCGCGGCTCGCGCCCGGCGCACCCCTGTGCCGGGCCGCCTCGCGCGATGCGCGGCGCGACGGGCTGGAACTCGTGCTCAAGGGCGGCCAGATGGGCGCCGAGGACTTCTTCGGCACCGCGCGCGACGGTGTGGCCAAGTGATAATGGCCTGCAGGCAGCCGCGCGGCCCCGTGCCCTTCTCCCTTTGCGAACATCCAATCCATGACGGCAGTCAACCCGATCCAGAAACGCAAGCTCTACCAGGACGTGGTGGACCGGCTGATGCAGCGCATCAGCACGGGCGAGATCCGGCCCGGCGACCAGCTGCCGCCCGAGCGCGAGCTGATGGACGTGTACGGCGTGGGCCGGCCCGCGGTGCGCGAGGCGCTGCAGGCGCTGGAACACTCGGGCATCGTCGAGATCTCGCACGGCGAGCGCGCGCGGGTGGTGATTCCCACTGCGCGCGACCTGATCGCGCAGATCGCCAGCGGCACGCGGCACATGCTGCAGGCGCAGCCCGACATGCTCGAACACCTCAAGCAGGCGCGCCTGCTCCTCGAGGAAGGCACCGCGCGCATGGCGGCGCAGCTGGCCACGCCCGAGGACGTGGCGGCGCTGCGCGCGCGCATCGAGGAGCAGCGTGCCTCGCTCGTGAACATGGACGGCTTTCTTGCGCACGACATGGCTTTTCACCGCGAGATCGCGCGCATCAGCGGCAACCCGATCTTTCCCGCGGTGATCGAGGCCGTGTTCCAGTGGGCCGGCGACTATTACCAGCCCCTGGTGCGCGCGCCCGGCGCCGAGCGGCTCACGCTGCAGGAGCACGCGCGCCTGGTCGATGCCATCGAGGCGCACGATCCGCAGGCTGCGGTGGCGGCCGTGCGCGCGCACGTCACGCGCTCCAATGCGCTGTACCAGCGCATCGAGGAAGAAGCGCAGGTTCGGCGCTGAGCGTGCGCCGTGCCGGCGCCCGTTTCGCAGCCGCTGCGGTTTCCGTTCGTGCGCGCGGCCCGCGGCCGTGCGCGCCCGTGTGTTCCCGCTCTTCACGCAATCCACCATGAACACCTACGACATTGCCACCATCGATGGCGACGGCATCGGCCCCGAGGTCTGCCAGTCGGCCGTTGCCGTGCTGCGCCACGCCTGCGGCGCGCGGCTGCACTTCACCCCCTGGCCCGGCGGTGCCGCGCACTATGCGCGGACCGGCGCCGTGCTGCCCGAGGAGACCTTCGCGGCCTGCCGCAGCGCGCACGCCATCCTGCATGGCGCGGCCGGCTTGCCCGGCATCACCTACGCCGATGGCACCGAGGTCGGCAACGACCTGCACCTGCAGCTGCGCTTCAGGCTCGACCTGTACGCCAACGTGCGCCCGATCCGCCTGTACCGCGGCGTGCGCTCGCCGCTGGCCGGCTGGGAGGCCGGCGGCATCGACTACGTCATCGTGCGCGAGAACACCGAAGGCCTGTACGCCAGCCGCGGCGCCGGCGTGAACCTGCGCGGCGAGGTCGCCACCGACACGCTCGTGGTCACGCGCAAGGGCGTGGAACGGGTGGCGCGCTTCGCGTTCGAACTCGCCCGCCGGCGCCAGGGCGCACCGCGCGACGGCCGGCGCCGCGTGACGGTGTGCGACAAGGCCAACATCCTGCGCAGCTATGCGTTCTTCCGCGCCATCTGCGACGAGGTGGCGCGCGGCTACGCGGACGTGGAGATCGACTACGCCTACGTCGACGCCATCACCGTGCACATGCTCAAGAAGCCCGACTTCTACGACGTGATCGTGGCCGAGAACATGTTCGGCGACATCATCTCCGACCTCGGCGCCGGCACGGTGGGCGGGCTGGGCATCGCGGCCTCGGCCGAGCTCGGCGACACGCATGGCCTGTTCCAGGGCGCGCACGGCTCGGCCCCGGACATCGCGGGACAGGACCTGGCCAGCCCCATTGCTACCATCCTCTCGGGCGCGCTGATGCTGCGCTGGCTCGGCGAGCGCCATGGCGACGACGCACTGGCGCAAGGCGCCGCGCGCGTGGAACGCGCCGTGGAGGACGTGCTGGCCGCAGGGCAGACGGTGCCGCGCGACCTCGGCGGCCAGGCGCGCTGCAGCGAGATCACGCAGGCCGTGTGCCGGCAGCTCGGCTGAAGGCGGTGGCATCCTCTACACATTCGCAACCCAGGAGACTTCCTTGAAAAAGAACATCGGCATGATCGGCATCGGCATGATGGGCCACGGCATTGCCAGCAACATCGTCAAGCACGGCTACCCGCTGGCCGTGCTCGAGCACCCGGGCAACCAGCCGCTGGACGCGCTCAAGGCCGCCGGCGCGCGCAGCTTCACGCGTGCGGCCGACCTGGCGGCGCAGTCCGACATCGTCATCCTCGTGCTCACGGGCTCGCCCCAGGTCGAGGCCGTGCTCACGGGTGAAGGCGGCGTGCTGCAGGGATTGCGCCCGGGCAGCATTGTCATCGACTGCTCCACCGCGATTCCCGCTTCCACGCTGCGCATGGCGCAGGCCGTGCAGGCCGCGGGCAGCCGCTTCCTGGACACGCCGATGACGCGCACGCCGAAGGAAGCGGCCGAAGGCCGGCTCAACCTGCTGGTGGGCGGCGATGCGGCCCTGCTCGAAGAATGCCGCCCGCTGCTGTCGTGCTTTGCCGAGAACATCCTGCACGCGGGCCCGGTGGGCGCGGGCCACGGCATGAAGCTCCTGCACAACTTCGTCTCTCTGGGCACGGTGGCGCTGATCGCCGAGGCAGCGGCCTGCGCGAGCCAGCATGGCGTGGCGCCCGAGATGTTCGTGGAGATCCTGGCCAAGGGCGGCGGCGGCGGCGTGGCGCTGGAGCGGCTGCGGCCCTATCTCACGGCCAAGGACACGTCGAGCCTGCGCTTCTCGATCGCCAACGCGAGCAAGGACCTCGGCTACTACAACACGATGGCGGGCGATGCCGGTGCGCACCGGGACATCGCGGCGGCGGTGCTGCAGACGCTGCAGCATGCGCAAAGCCTGGCGCCCGAGGGTTTGATACCCGAACTGCCGGACCTGCTGGCCCCGCGCTGAGCGCCATCGGCCGCCCGCATTTCACTGGCTGTGGCTCGCCGCAGCTGTGCGGAAGTCGGGCGAGCGGGCGACCACCGAGCGGATCTCCTGCATCAGCGCGCGCGCACCGGGCGAGGGGAATGCGCCGAGGCGCTGGCTCAGGCCGATCTCGCGCCGCGTTTGCGCGAGCGGAAAGTCGAGCACCACCAGGCTGGCGTTGCGGATTTCGTGGCGCAGCTGGTGGGCCGAGATCGCGGTCAGCATGTCGCTTTCGAGCAGCAACCCGCGCAGCACGGCAAGGTCGCCGGTCTCGACGGCGGGGATCGGCGGCGCTTCCCGCGCGGCCGAGAAAAAGCGTTCGAGCAGCTCGCGCGAAGGCGTGCCCTGCCGCGAGAGCGCCCAGGTCGCCTGCCGCAGCGCATCGAAGTCGACACGCACGCCGCGCGCCAGCGGATGGCCGGCGCGCGCGATCACCGAGATGTGGTCTTCGAACAGCGCTTCCTGCTGCAGGTCGCGCGCCTCGGCGCTGCTGCGCAGCGCGCCGAGGATGAAGTCGATGTCGCCGCTTCGCAGCGACGCCGCCAATGCGTCGTAAGGACTCTCGACCGTGGCGACATGCAGCCCCGGATGGCGCGCCAGCAGCGAGGCGATCGCTTCCGGCAGTATCTGCGTGCGGCCGAGCGGCAGCGCCCCCACGTTCACGCTGCCCTGCAGCGTGCCTTCGCTGGCGGCGATGTCCGGGCCGATGTGGCGCAACTCCGCGAGCACGCGCTTGAAATAGAACGCCACGATGTCGCCGGCCGGCGTGGGCACGAGCCCGCGCGTCCTGCGCTCGAGCAGCGCGACGCCGAGTCCGCCCTCGAGGTCCTTCAGCGCGCTGCTGATCGCCGGCTGCGTGATGCCGAACTCGCGCGCGACGGCCGGCATGTTGCGCTTTTCCACCAGGCTCGCAATCACCGCAAGGCGTCGGCCATTGAGGATCGACGCGAAGAGCGAATGCACGTCGGCGGAGGCGCCGATGCCGCCGCGCGCGACGAGCTGGGCGCGCGCGTCCTCGAACTCGCGCTCGATGCGGCGCGCGCGCACCAGCACCAGATCGCCGTATGAATTCAGTGCCACGCCGCGCGAGCCGCGGTCGAACAGCGGCCGGCCGAGCGCGCCTTCGAGCTCGGAGATGGAGCGCGTCACGCCCGAGGCGACGCGGAACAGCTGCTCGTCCGCGGCCCTGGCGATGCTGCCGGCCGCCGCCACGGCCGAGAACGCGCGCAGGTGCCGCAGGTTGATGCCGAGCGCACGCGTGTGCGCTCGGTCGATAACTTTGTCTCTTGGATGGGCGGGGGTCACTTTTTAACGGCTGGCATCGAGCCAACCGATCCGAGGGTGTTTAGGGGTAAACCCTTGCCAATAAGAAAGTCTGATGGTAGACCAACCCGAACTCACGCCACGCGGCGGCGCCGGGAACCACACTTGACGCGAGGGCCGGCGCCTCTTTCGGGCGCCAGGCGCCATCACCCCAGCGACCAACGGAACTGCAAATGATCATCGACTGTCACGGCCACTACACCACGGCGCCCAAGGCGCTCGAGAACTGGCGCAACCAGCAGATCGCGGGCTTGAAAGACCCTGCGCTGAAGCCCCGCGCCGCCGACCTGAAGATCAGCGACGACGAGCTGCGCGAATCGATCGAGGACAACCAGCTGCGCCTCATGAAGGAGCGCGGCAGCGACCTGACGATCTTCAGCCCGCGCGCGAGCTTCATGGCCCACCACATCGGCGATTTCGAGACCTCGTCGACCTGGGCCGCCATCTGCAACGAGCTGTGCTTTCGCGTGAGCGAGCTGTTTCCGGACCATTTCATCGGCGCGGCCATGCTGCCGCAGTCGCCGGGCGTGGACCCGCGCAGCTGCATTCCGGAACTGGAGCGCTGCGTGCGCGAATACGGCTTCGTCGCCGTCAACCTCAACCCCGATCCCTCGGGCGGGCACTGGACTTCGCCGCCGCTGTCGGACCGCCACTGGTACCCGCTCTACGAGAAGATGGTCGAGCACGACATTCCGGCGATGGTGCATGTGAGCACGAGCTGCAACGCCTGCTTCCACACCACCGGCGCGCACTACCTGAATGCGGACACCACGGCCTTCATGCAGTGCCTCACGTCGGACCTGTTCACCGATTTTCCGACGCTGCGCTTCGTGATCCCGCACGGCGGCGGCGCGGTGCCCTACCACTGGGGCCGCTTCCGCGGGCTGGCGCAGGAAATGAAGAAGCCGCTGCTGAAGGACCACCTGCTCGACAACATCTTCTTCGACACCTGCGTGTACCACCAGCCGGGCATCGACCTGCTGACGCGCGTGATCCCGGTCGACAACATCCTGTTCGCGAGCGAAATGATCGGCGCCGTGCGCGGCATCGATCCCGAGACCGGATTCTTCTACGACGACACGCGCCGCTACATCGACGCCACGCCCATGCTCGACGCCGAAGCGCGGCACAAGGTGTTCGAAGCCAACGCACGCCGCGTGTACCCGCGCCTGGACCGCGCACTCATCGCCAAGGGGCTCTGATCTCATGTCTTCTTCTTCCAATGCCCTCCAGCAGCTCGGCGTGGTTCATCGCCAGATCGCACGCGCGGACGCCGCCGCGGTCGAAAAGCTCTCGCGCTTCGGCGTCTCGACCGTGCACGAGGCGCTCGGGCGGCTCGGTCTGATGCAGCCGCGCATCCGTCCGATCCATCCCGATGCGCGCTTCTGCGGCCCGGCCGTCACGGTGCTGCTGCAGCCCGGCGACAACTGGATGCTGCATGTGGCGGCCGAGCAGATCCAGCCCGGCGACGTGGTGGTGGCGGCCTGCACCAGCGACAGCACCGACGGCTTCTTCGGCGACCTGCTCGCCACCTCCTTCAAGGCGCGCGGCTGCAAGGGCCTGGTGATCGACGGCGGCGTGCGCGACGTGCGCGACCTCAACGCGATGGGCTTTCCCGTGTTCAGCCGCGCCATCCATTCGAAGGGGACGATCAAGGCCACGCTCGGCTCGGTCAACGTGCCGGTGGTGTGCGCCGGCGCGCTGGTGCATCCGGGCGATGTGGTGGTGGCCGACATCGATGGCGTGGTGGTGGTGCCGGCCGCGTGCGCGCAGCAGGTGGCCGACGCCGCCGAAGCGCGCGAGGCCAACGAGACGGCCAAGCGCGCGCGCTTCGCGGCCGGCGAACTCGGCCTCGACATGTACGCCATGCGCGAGCCGCTGGCCAAGGCCGGCCTGCGCTACATCGACTGACCGGGCGATGCAAGAAGGACAGGAGACATCATGAAGAACAAGCTCGGCACCCTGGCGGCCTTTGCAGCCGCCGTCTTCTCGCTGGCCGCGGCGCCGGCCCATGCGCAGGACTATCCCGCCCGGCCGGTGCGCATCATCACGCCGTTCCCCGTCGGCAGCGGCCCCGAGGGCGTGGTGCGGCTGCTGGCCGACAAGCTCAGCCGTGCGTGGGGAAAGCCGGTGACCGTGGAGAACCGCCCGGGCGGCAACGGCTTCATCGCCATCGATGCCTTCAAGCGCGGCGCTACCGACGGCCATGACCTGATCCAGCTCGACAACGTGCACCTGGTCGCCTATCCGCACCTGTTCAAGAAGCTGCCCTACGACCCGGTGCGCGATTTCGAGCAGATCGATCCGCTGTTTCGCACCAACTTCTTCTTCACGGTGGCGACCGACAGCAAGTACAAGTCGGTCGGCCAGATCGTGGTCGACGCCAAGGCCAATCCGGCCAAGCTGAACTACGGCTCGTGGTCGATCGGGAACCCGGTGCACCTGGGCTCGGCACTCTTCGAATCGACCACCGGAGCTTCGATGGCGCACGTCATCTACAAGGAAACCACGCAGCTCTACACCGGCGTGGCGACGCAGGAACTGTCTTTTGCACTGGGCACGCTGGGCAGCACCCGCGCGCTGCTGCAGGCCGGCAAGCTGCGCTACCTGGCGGTGGCGGCGCCGCAGCGCCATCCGGCTTTCCCCAATGTGCCGACCGTGGACGAATCGGGCGGGCCGGCCGGTTTCGAAGTCACCGGCTGGACCACGATCGCGGCACCCGCCGGCCTGCCGCGCGCCGTCTCCGACAAGATCCGGCGCGATGTCGAGAAGGCGCTGGCCGAGGCGGACTTCAAGGCCAAGTACGAGGCTTTCGGCTACGAGGCTTTCCCGGTCGCGCGCGAGCAGTTCCAGCAGTTCGTGCAGAGGGAGTCGGCGCGCTATGCGGCGGTGATCAGGAACGCCAAGGTGTCGCTCGACTGACGGCAAGGCAGAGGAAAAAAACTCATGGCTCGCATCATCGGCGCCGTCGCGTGCTCGCACACGCCCACCATCGGCTTCGCCTTCGACAAGAAGAAGCAGCAGGACCCGGTGTGGGCGCCCATCTTCGAGGCCTTCGCGCCCGTGCAGCGCTGGCTCGCAGAGCGCAAGCCCGACGTGCTCTTCTTCATCTACAACGACCACGTCAGCTCGTTCTTCTTCGACCACTACTCGGCGTTCTCGCTCGGCGTGGGCGAGCGGCACGAAGTGGCCGACGAGGGCGGCGGGGCGCGCGACCTGCCTGCACTGAAGGGTCACCCGGCGCTCGCGCAGCACGTCGGCTGCTCGCTGGTGGCCGACGAGTTCGACATATCCTTCTTCCAGGACCGGGCGCTGGATCATGGCGTGTTCTCGCCGATGTCCTTGCTGTGCCCGCACGAGCCCGAGTGGCCAACGCCGGTCATCCCGCTGCAGGTCGGCGTGCTGCAGTCGCCCGTGCCGTCGGCGCGGCGCTGCTGGCGTCTGGGGCAGGCCCTGCGCCGCGCCATCGAGAGCTATCCGGACGACCTGGACGTGGCCATCGTGGCCACGGGCGGGCTGTCGCACCAGGTGCATGGCGAGCGCGCGGGCTTCAACAACACGGCCTGGGACGCGCAGTTCCTCGACCTGATCGAGAACGACCCCGTGCGGCTCACCGAGATGACGCAGGCCGAGCTGGCCACGCTGGGCGGCATGGAAGGCGCGGAAGTGATCATGTGGCTGGTGATGCGCGGCGCGCTGTCGTCCAACGTGCGCAAGACGCACCAGAGCTACTACCTGCCGTCGATGACCGGCATCGCCACCGCGATCTACGAGAACCTCGCGAGCCCGCCCGTGGCCGGCGAGGTGCAGCGGCACCGGCGCCACATGGACCAGCAGCTCGCGGGCATCGAGGCGCTCGAGGGCTCCTATCCGTTCACGCTCGAGACCAGCGTGCGCGCGTACAGACTCAACAAGTTCCTGCACGGCATGACGCGCCCGGACCATCGTGCGCGTTTCCTCGCCGATGAAGAAGCGGCGTTCGAAGCGGCCGGCCTGGCGCCGCAGGAGCGCGAGCTGGTGCGCCGGCGCGACTGGCGCGGGCTCATCCGCTACGGCGTGATTTTCTTCATGCTCGAGAAGCTGGGCGCGGTGCTCGGGGTGTCGAACCTGCACATCTATGCCGCCATGCGCGGCCAATCGCTGGAGGAATTCCAGCAGACACGCAACGCGCCCGCCGCGCTGTATTCGGTGGCCGGCAAGGACGCGGCGCCACAAACCTGGGACGAGAAATCCCCTCACTCCGCAAGACAATGAAGACAACTCTGATCCGCCGCCACTTTCTGACGCTGGCAAGTGCGCTGGCGCTCGGCGCCCCGGTGCACGCCAGCGCCGCCGATGCCTATCCCTCCAAGCCCATCAAGATCCTGGTCGGCTACAGCGCCGGCGGTGCGGTCGACGCCATCGCGCGCTCGGTCGGCCAGCGCATGTCGGCCATCCTCGGCCAGCCGGTGGTGGTGGAGAACAAGCCGGGCGCGGGGACCAACATCGCGGTGAAGGCGCTCATCGCGAGCCCGCCCGACGGCTACACGCTGCTGCTCGCGGCCAACGCGCTGGCAGTGAACCCGTCGCTCTTCGAGCCCGCGCCCTACGACCTCGAGCGCGATCTGACACCGGTCGCTTCGGTCGGCCGCGTGCCCGTGGTGTTCACGGTGCGCGAAGGCTCGGCCATCAGGACGCTGCCCGAGTTGGTGGCAGCGGCCAAGGCCAGGCCGGGCGGCGTCACGGTGGCCACGCCGGGCAACGGGTCCACGCCGCATCTCGCGATGGAACTGTTCCAGCATACGGCCGGCCTCTCGCTGCGCCACGTGCCCTACAAGGGCGGCGCGCAGGCCATCACGGACGTGCTGGGCGGGCATGTCGACGTGGTGGCGGTCAACGCGCTCGAGGTGCTGCCGCTCGCGAAGTCGGGCAAGCTGAAGGTGCTGGCGGTGATGAGCAGCGAGCGCGCCGCGGTGCTCCCGGGTGTGCCGACGGTGGCCGAGTCGGGCTATCCGGGCTTCGAGTCCAGCGTCTGGTATGGATTCGTTGCGCCCGCCAGGCTCCCGCAGCCGGTGCTCGACAAGCTGCACGACGCGGTGCAGAAGGCGCTCCAATCGCCCGAAGTGCGCGACCAGCTCGCCGCGGCAGGCGGCGTTGCCTTGCCCGGACCGGCGGCGCAATTCGACAAGCTGCTCAAGACCGATGCGGCGCGCTACGGCAAGCTGATCCGCGAAGCCAACATCAAGCCCGATTGACGCCATGACAACCGGCATCACCCGTCGCCAGGCCTGCGTCTGGTCCGCAGGCAGCGCGCTCTGGCTCGCGAGCCGCAGCGCTGCAGCCGAGACCTATCCGGACCATCCGCCGCACCTCGTCGTTCCGTTCACGCCCGGCGGCTCCACCGACGTGCTGGCGCGCGGCATCGGGCAGGAGCTGGGCCGCGCGTGGAACCAGGCGGTGGTGATCGACAACGTGCCCGGCGCGGGCGGCTCCGTCGGCGCGGAGAAGGTCGCGAAGGCGCCCGCGGACGGCTACACGCTGCTGATGGGGCACATCGGTACGCTGGCCATCAACCCGTCTCTTTACCCGAAGCTCGGCTACCACCCGCTGCGCAGCTTCGTGCCCGTGGCATGGGTCGCACGGGTGCCGAACGTGCTCGTGGTCCATGCGTCGGTGCCGGCGCGCACGCTGGCCGAGCTGGTGGCGCTGGCCAAGGCCAGGCCCGGCCAGCTGGCCTACGGCTCCGGCGGCAACGGCAGCGCGGCGCACATCGCGATGGAATACCTCAAGCTGCAGACCGGCGCCTCGCTGCTGCACATTCCCTACCGTGGCACCGCGCCGGCCGTGAACGACCTGCTGGCGGGCCAGCTGCAGGCGCTTTTCACCGGAGCGCCCGCGCTGCTGCCGCACATCAAGGCGGGGAAGCTCCGTGCGCTGGCGGTGTCGAGCCCGCGCCGCATCGCGCTGCTGCCCGACGTGCCCACGGTGGCCGAGAGCGGCGTGGCCGGCACCAGCGACTTCGAGGCCGACCAGTGGTACGGTGTGGTGGCGCCGGCCGGCATGCCCGCGCCGATCGTCGCGATGATCAACCAGCAGATCAACCTCTCGCTCGACTCGGCGGAGGTCAGGGCGCGCCTGGCGGCCGAGGGCGCCGAGGCCACGCCCGCCACGCCGCAGGCCTTCGGCCAGCTGATCGCGAGCGAGATCGTGCGCTGGGAGCGCGTGATCAAGTCGGCCCGCATCACCGTCGATTGAACAGCAAGGGGACACACATGGGCATCGCATTGGGCATCGTCGGCTACGGCGAAGTGGGAGGCATCTTCGGCCGCGGCCTGCTGCACAAGGAAGGCATCGAGACGGTCTGGGCCTGGGACCTGAAATTCGCCGACTCCGACGGCGGCGCGGCTGCAAGGGCTGCCGCCGAAGCCGACGGCCTGCGCGTTGCCTCGGGCATGCAGGCCCTGTGCGCCGCCGCCGATCTGCTGATCTCGGCCGTGACCGCATCCAGCACCTTCGCGGTGGCCGAGGAGGCGGCGCGGCATGCGCGAGTGGGCATGCGCTTTCTCGATCTCAATTCGGCCTCGCCCGGCACCAAGCAGCGGGCCGGCGCCGTGCTCGAAGCCGCCGGCGTCGGCTATGTGGAAGCCGGCGTGATGACCTCGGTGCCGCCCTACGGCATCCGCGTGCCCATGCTGCTGGGCGGCGCCCAGGCCGAGGCACTGGCGGCCACGCTGTGCGCATGGGGCATGGACGCACGCGCCGTGAGCGAGCGGCTCGGCGTGGCGTCGGCCATCAAGATGAGCCGCAGCATCATGATCAAGGGACTGGAGGCGCTGGTCATCGAAAGCTACACCACGGCGCGGCGCTACGGCGTGGAGGCACATGTGCTGCCCACGCTCGCGGAGACCTTCCCGCAGATCGACTGGGAGCGGCAGGGCGCCTACTTCTTCAGCCGCGTCGTGCAGCATGGCAAGCGGCGCGCGGAAGAAATGCGCGAAGCAGCGCAGACCGTTCGCGAGACCGGCTTCGAGCCGTTCATGGCGGCGGCCATTGCAGACAAGCAGGACTGGGTCGCCCAACAGGCACGCACCGGCCTCTTCGACGGACTGGACGGCAAGAGCCCGTGGCAGGACTACGCCGACCGCCTGATCGGCGCAGGGCAGGGCGGCGAAAAATGACGGCGCCGACGATCCAGGGCCTCTGCTCGATGGCGACCCGGGGCTTGCTGGATGAGCTTGTGGCCGCCCATGCGCAACGCACCGGTGTGCCGGCCGCCTTCCTGGCGATTGGCGGTGTCGAGGCTGCGCGGCGCGTGTCCACGGGCGAGCCCTTCGACGTGGTGGTGCTGGCCTCGGACGCGATCGACAAGCTCGTCGCACAGGGCAGGCTCGATGCCGCCGGCAAGGTCGACCTGGTGCATTCGGGCGTGGCCGTGGCGGTGCCTGCGGGCGCGGTGCATCCCGATATTTCCACCGAAGACGCGCTGCGCAGCGCGGTCCGGGCTGCGTCCGGCATCGCGTACTCGACCGGACCGAGCGGTGTCGCCTTGATGGCATTGTTCGAGCGCTGGGGCATGGCCGACGAGATCCGCGACCGCCTGGTGCAGGCGCCGCCCGGCGTGCCGGTCGGCTCGCTGCTCGCACGCGGCGATGCCGCCCTGGGGTTCCAGCAATGGAGCGAGCTGATCGGCATCGAAGGCATCGATCTGATCGGTCCCTTGCCGCCGGAGGTTCAGATCACCACGGTCTTTTCCGCCGCGCCGGTTGTCGGCTGTGCCCAGCCGGCCGCAGTGCGCGCGCTGCTCGAATTCATGCGTTCGGCGGACAGCGCCGACGCCAAGCGCCGGCATGGCATGGCGCCGGCCTGAGGCGTGTTCGGCGGTGGCTCATCAGCCGCGCCCCTGGATCATCTTCCACCCGTTCCCCGATGGATCGCGAAAGCCCGCGTCCACGGTGCCGTAGCGATCCACCGGCTCCTGCGTGAACTCCACTCCCAGCGCAAGCAACCGGGCGTAGGCGGCGCGGCAGTCGTCGACCGTCAGAACGAGCGGCGGCATCGCGCCCTTGGCCACGATGGCGCGCACGGCCTGCGCCGTGGCCGCATCGAGCACCGGCGGCCCGGGCGTGAACAGGCCGAGCTGGAACGACGGCTGGTCCGGGTGCTGCACCGTGAGCCAGCGGTAGTCCCCGTTTCCCACGTCCGTGTGGACGCGGAAACCGAGCTTCTCGACATAAAACGCAAGCGCTTCGTCTTGGTCGTGCACGTACAGACCGACGACTTCAATGCCCTGATTCATGGGATCTCCTGTTGTTGTTCGGGCCCGTTTGTACCGTCTGCCGCCAGGCGCCGCTTCTCCGAAACTGCGATCGTGAGGCCGGGCCGATGCGCGGCGCTGACGATGCAGACGGGTACGCGGCCGAGCTCGTGCGGCGTCGCTTTCGCGCGCGAGCGGACCGCGCTCGGGCTGTCGCCCGTGATGTCGCGGAAAGTGCGCCCGAAGGTGCCCAGGCTGGCCCACCCCGTCTCGAAGGCGATGTCGGTGATGGGCAGATCGCTGTCGCGCAGCAGTGCCATCGCCCGTTCGATGCGCCGCGTGAGCAGGTACCGATGCGGCGGGATGCCGAAGGCCTGTTTGAACGATCGCGCGAAGTGGGCCTCCGACACGCCGCTCACCTGCGCCAGCCGCCCGACGGGCCACTCCTCGTGCGATGCGGCGTCCATCCGGTCTTTGGCGCGCAGCAGCCGCCGCAGCAGCGAGGGATCCTGATTGATCGAGTGGATGGCCATCGCAAAATTATCGGGGACGCGCCGTGCAGCGGCCGGAGGCGCTATCCTGCCGGGGATCGTAACAGGCGTTCGTATCTGTCCAATTCAGGAGACCCAAGATGATCAGCAAGAACACGATTTGTCTTTGGTATGACGGCACCGCCTTGGATGCCGCCAAGTTCTACGCCGAGACCTTCCCGGACAGCGCGGTGGGCGCCGTCCATCGCGCGCCCGGCGACTATCCCTCGGGGAAAGAGGGCGATGTCCTGACGGTCGAGTTCACGGTGATGGGCATTCCTTGTCTCGGCCTGAACGGAGGCCCGGCGTTCAGGCACGACGAGGCTTTCTCGTTCCAGGTCGCGACCGACGACCAGGCCGAAACGGACCGCTTGTGGAATGCGATTGTCGATAACGGCGGCCAGGAAAGCGCGTGCGGCTGGTGCAAGGACAAGTGGGGACTGTCGTGGCAGATCACACCACGCGCCCTGACGGCCGCGATCACCGATCCCGATCGAGCGGTCGCGAAGCGCGCGTTCGAAGCCATGATGGAGATGAGAAGGATCGACATCGCTGCGATCGATGCGGCTCGGCGCGGCTGAGGAGGCGGCCAGAACCGGACCTTCACCGTGCGGTCAAATCCAGTCCTGTGAGGCCCTGGACTAACGAGCAAGGTTTCCTTTTCTAGCAAGGGAAGTGCTATGGATTTCGCGTCGCTGCTGGGGCGGCAGTTGAAGGACGACGAGGTTGTCGAAGTGTTGGAGGTGCAGGACATGCAAGTCGTCTACGACTTCGACCGAACACACGAGAACCTGGAGGATGTTTATTGGGCTGCAGCACAAGCGTCCGGTTTTCAACTCCGATTCGACCAAAACCAGAAACTAGACGTTGTGTTTCTCTATATCGCGGCCAGCGAGGGTTTTAGGCCTATCGCGCGTGACGAAGCGGGCGTCCCCTTATATGAGAGCTTCGATGAGGCGAAGCAGGGCTTCACGCGGGAGGGAATTTCTTTCAGGGAAAGCCCTGGGGAGAAGTGGTGGGTCAAAGGCGATTTTGGGTCCAACACACGGCACTACGAGTTTCGGGACGACGCGCTGTTTCGTGTCACGTTGAGCACGCAAGCGGCATAGGCTGCGCCAATGGCGATGTCTCGATTGGCGTCTGCCAGGGTGCGCATTTCACGAAGACCTTTTCCACTTCATCCATTTCGCTCAACGGTCTGGCGGTTGTGAGTTCGAGGTCATGGTCTTTCCTGGGACCCCATTGCTCGGTTCGGAGCAGTGGACCGACTTTCCAGACTTCGTAGGCATCCCCACGGAGCAGGCGGCCGGCCTCAATGCGAAGCTGGGGGGGGTGGGAGGCGGAGCATCTCGCTTCTCATCTCGAGACCGCAACGCACTTGATGCCGCGCTCTCTCGGGCGGTTCTGCCTGCATTGAACAGGCACGCACTTCCCTACTTGGCCAAGTTCCAATCAGTCAAAGACATGTTCCGGCGCTGGAACACCCCCAATGGGCGACCCTGCTCGTCGGTCTGCCGCAGGCGGTGAAACAACACGACGGCGATTGAGCGTCGGCTTTGGAGAAAGCCGAATGTCGCCTTCGGGCCCGAAGCTCAGATGAGCGCGACAGGCTACAGTCGGCCGAGGCTGTGTGGAAACGCCCTCGTCGCGCCAGTATGCCGAACTCTCGTGCTGTTGATGCCTTGTGGGCCTCGATGGACAGCCAGTAGGCGGGCTGTCGAGAATGACTGCGTTTGATGTGCGCTGAAGCACCGCATGTCGGTAAGGCTGCATTTGAGAGGCTCACGCCCCCACCAGCTGCATCGCCTTCATCGTCTTCGCGATCCCCAGGATTCGCATCACCCGCTTGAGGTTATGTGCCAGCACGTGCAGGCTCATCTCGGTGCTGACGTGCGCCAGCGTCTTCGTCAGGAAGTGGGTGGACCCCATCCAGTGTTTCAGCGTACCGAACACGTGCTCCACAGTGCGTCGTCGCAAGGTCATGGCGTCAAGTTTCCTGTCCAGCCGCCGCTGGACGCGCTCCAGAACCTCTTCGTGTTCCCATCGACGGATGCGCCGGTAGTCGCTGGTCGTGCACTCATCTTTCATGGAGCAACGAGGGCAAGCGCTGGTCCAGTAGACGCGTGCGTTGAGGCCATTCCCCTCTATCGTGTTGAACCGATAGATGGCGCGCTCGCCTGCTGGACACTGGTACTGGTCATCCTTGGCGATGTAGATGAAGTCGCTCTTGTCGAAGCGCCCCTGGGCCTTGGCGCCCGAGGTCATCGGCTTGGGCACGAAGGTTGTGATGCCAACGTCTTCACAGGCCTTGAGCTCAGTGCCGTTGAAGTACCCGCGGTCAGCGAAGACGCGCAGCCTGCTTTTACCCATCGCCTCGCGCGCGGCCTGCGCCATCTTGCTCAGTTGGGCTCGGTCATTGCCGATGTTCGTTACCTCGTGGGCCATGATCAGATGGTGCTTGGCATCGACGGCCGCCTGCACGTTGTAGCCCACCAGGCCCGAGCCCTTGGCCTGCGAATTCATCGAGCGTGAATCGGGATCGGTGGTGGAGCGCTGGCCGTCGGGCTCGTGCTTCAGTTGCTCCTTGGTCTCGTCGAGCTGGCGCATCTGTTCGCGCAACCTCTTGATCTTGTCCTGCAGCCGCTCGGTCTTGGCCTCGACCTCCGCGGGCTGCGTGCGGTCGGCGGTTTCCAGCGCGTCGAGGTAGCGTTGAATGCTCTGCTCGATCTGCCGCTGGCGCGCATCGATCTTGGCCGGCGTGACGTTGCGATCCCGGCTGTTGACCGCCTTGAACTTGCTGCCATCGATGGCCACGATGGCCTGCGTGAACAGCTTGAGCTCCCGGCACATGCCCACGAAGCGTTTGCAGACGTTGCGGATACCCGCGCCGTTGTCGTGACGGAAGTCGGCAATGGTCTTGAAGTCCGGCGCCAGCCTGCCGGTGAGCCACATCAACTCGACGTTGCGCTGGGCCTCGCGCTCCAGACGCCGGCTGGACTGGATGCGGTTCAGGTAGCCGTAGATGTAGAGCTTGAGCAGCACCGCCGGGTGGTACGCAGGCCGACCGGTGGCAGCGGGGTCTGCGCCTTTGAAGCCGAGTGCCTGAAGATCCAGTTCCTCGACGAAGGCGTCGACCACTCGCACCGGGTTGTCTTCGCCGATATAGTCATCAAGACATTCCGGCAACAACGCGACCTGCTGTCGGTCTTCGCCTTCGATGAATCGCTTCATGCGCCACCTCGCTCTGACGGGTCGGCAGATTTTATTTGGAGCGAAGCGATCAACGAAGTGTTTTCACACAACCTCGGCCGGGTGCTGCCTTCACATTCACAACGAGCGGGCATACATCCAAAGCATCACCGCTGCCGCAAGCCGGCCCACATATCTGTCGACGAAGGCCGCAAGCACGAGGTACGCCATCATTGTGCAGGAGACGACTGCGCCCATTGGTGATGTGAACCACTTTGAGAACAGTAGCAACGCCAAGCCTGCCGCCGATAGCAATGCCGGAGGCCACTATGGCGACTCTCGCAATGCCCACAGTGCAACTGCCGAGAGGGGTGCGATCGGGCCACGCGTCCCGAATCCCCATAGGCCCGTAGCCTTCCCAGTCCGCCGCAGAGCATTTCGCGGTTTCCTCCTTAGAGGCTTGTCCAACACCTGCCCTCAGGCCGTTGTCGTGCGCGGGCTCGTGGTGTTGCACGGGCAGGTGTCGGACAACCCTTAACCATAGCGGACCCCGACCGCCCCCTATGGCGGACATCGCAAGAGCTATACGCCGGACATCACCGTCACATCGCCAGTGCGCCACACGTTGTCCACGGTTGAACGTTGGATGACCCAGGTTCCCTCGTGCCGCACGAGTTCGACGTCGTAGCGGTTCTTCATGAGATAGTGGCGCGAGTGGTCCTTGCGTGGCACATGTTGCGCTTCAACCATCGCCTCCAGCTTTGCCGTATCCCCGTCGATGGTCACCCGCGGGTTGCTGACAGAGTGCGTGGTGTCTAGTTGAGCGAGCGATGTCAGGAGCGCGCTGACGATGGTCTCCCGTCCCGTGAGAACCGGATAGTCGAACCCTGCTCTTGCCGCCGCGAGCCTGAAGTCGGAGACCGAGTCCAGCGCCAACGACGCTGTCAGAAGTTCTTTGTCGCGGAGATCGATGCCGGCTGCGAATCGATAGAGCGCTTCCGCCACGGCAACCTTGTCCGCGACGTCCCCTACGGTGCATTCTCGTTGGGTATTGTGATTGTTCATGTCGAACTCCTTGAAGTTTGTGTTTTCCAGAATTGACCCGAGTAAGTCTCCTCAGGTCGCCGCGACGCTGTTGCCCGCGGAGATGGAGTGATGTCACGCCGCGTGCAAGGCGAAACGTAGTCGGTTCGGCGGCCTAGGGTCGGGGCCTTCATGTTGGAACGTCCGTGATGCGAGTGTCGGCGATGGTCACCGCAAAGCCCGCCCCGAAGTGCCTCGCCGGCACTTGGAAACCCGGTCGTACGTCGCCGAGCAGCATGCGCCGTGCCGCCTCAGCCGCAGCCATGGGTGTGAACGAGTACCCGTTCACCGTGTCGAGCAGCGAACTCACCGACTCGCCGTCGACACCGGTAACGACCACCGATGCTTGGTAGCGGTTGGCGTCGCGCTGTTCGGCGCTGGGACCGTCAGGCAGGGTGGAATGGTCGGCTGTGGGGAAGGCAGCGCCGGACACGTGCACGAAAGTCTCGATGTTTGGTGTGCCACTGGCGCGCCAGATCGTCACCAGGTCGGGCAAGGTCACCGGGAAGCAATCGACCATTCCCTTGCCGAAGTCGAATTGCCGGATGTCCCGCGGATCGCGCGGCACCAGCACTCCGTCGACCCGCGCCAGGCATTCGGGGGTGAGGTTCTGCGCGGCGCTGGTCGCAGAGCCGCGCGACATGCTGCCCGATACATGCAGCGCGATGCTCACCTTGCCCGGCCTCGTCACACGCTTCATGGCGTGTTCCGCCAGACAGCCCAGCATCGCCACGCTGCCCCCACCACCGGGCACGAGCATCACCCCTGCGAGAACGGCCTCTTCATGGAGTGCCTCGGCCAACCGGTAGCTGTCCATCTCGGCGGCGATGTCGAGGTAATGGGCGCCGCAGCGAATCGCGCCTCGCATCAGCGGCTCTGCTGTGCGCATGAAGGGGCCTGCGCAATTCAGGAGCACGTTCACGCCCGCCAGCCGAGCAGCCACGGTTGCCGCGTCGTCGAGCGGGAACACGCGGTAAGGCAAGCCCGACTCCGAGGCGAGTTTGGCAAGAACCTGTTCCTCGCGTCCGGCGAGGATCGTCTCGAGGCCGAGCGCCTTCGCCTGCGCCACCGCCATGCGCCCGTTGTAGCCCGCAGCGCCGTAGATCATGAGCGTGTTCGTCATGCGTGGTGCTGCCAGCTCTTGTAGACGAACTCGAGGCTGTAGCCGTCGAGGTCCAGCACATTGGCGGCGTAGTAGCGTGGGTCGTAGTGCAGGCGGGCCGCTGGGGCACCGTTGTCCGTCGCTCCGGCGGCCATTGCGGCCGCGTACGCCGCATCGACAGCGTCCTTGCTGGATGCCACGAAGCCGACGTGCGTCGAGCTCCCGTCGGACCTACCTTCGCGCAGCCAGAAGAACATTCGGCCGTCGGCGCCGAATCCCTTGAGGTCGGGATGTCCGGGTGGTCCTTGCCTGCCGTCGTAGTCCAGACGATTGACGATGCCCAGCGGCGACAAGGCGGCTGTGTAGAACACGACGGAGCGGGCGACGTCCCGCACGGACAGAAATACGTGGTCGAGCATGGCGGCGTCCTTCGCTCAGATGTTGTAGCCGCCGGCCACTTCGATGTTCTGCGCGTTGACCCAGCCGCTGTCGGCGGACAGCAGGTTGACCACGACACGGCTGACATCCTCGGGCTCGCCGATCCGGCCGAGCGCGGTCTGCCCCGCGAGCATCGCCACCCACTCCGGGTTCTGGTCCAGCGCCTCGCTGGTCATGTCGGTGCGGATCGGGCCTGGCGCGACCGAGTTCGCACGGATGCGACGCGGGGCGAATTCTTTGGCCATGTAGCGGGTCAGCACTTCGAGACCTCCCTTGAACGAAGCGTACGGCGCCACGCCCGGGGTGGCCACACGGCTGGTCGCACTCGCCATGTTGACGATGCTCGCGCCGTCGGCCATCAATGGCAGAAGCGCCTGCGTGAGGAAGAACGGGCCCTTGAGATGGACGTTCAGCAATCCGTCGAATTCTGCTTCGGTGACTGTCTCGATCGGATTGAACAGGCCGTAGCCGGCGTTGTTGACGAGACCATCGAACCGGTCGCGGCCCCATGTCGCGCTGAGCGCTTTGGCTACATCGGCGCGAAAGGCCGCAAAGGTACCGACCTTGCTCACGTCCAGTCCGATGGCCACGGCCTTGCCGCCTTCGGCCTCGACGGCGCGCACGATCTTGTCGGCGCCCGAGGGATTGCTGTTGTAGGTGAGGATGACGCCCATGCCGTGCTGGGCGGCCTGGACTGCGGTGCTGGCGCCGATGCCTCGACTGGCGCCGGTGATGATGACGATGCCCATGTGTTTCTCCGTTGAGTTCGCGATGGATGGACGTTAGGGCGCAGGGCGCATCCGGGCCTGCCTTTTCCGACCTCGAACCTGCCTGATCCTGCTTTTCGTCTTGCGGGTCACGCGAAAATCCGGTCTGATCGACCGCATGAAAACTCAACTCGAAGAATTGCGCGCGCTGGCGTCCCGGGCAGAGAATCGGTTGACCGAAACGGGCATTCCCCGTGTTGCGATGGTCCAAGGCAAGATTCCGGAGCACGAGTTGAATGCCGTCTACGAGCCCATGGTCAACCTGATCCTGAGGGGCAGCAAGTCGATGGCGATCGGCGACACGACATTGCACTACGACCCCGCCACTTACTTCGTCATGTCGGTCGGGCTGCCTGCGGCGGGTGTCGTCAACCCATCTGCGTCTGGAGAGCCGTACTTGGCGGTCGCGCTCCTGCTGGACTCTGCAGTGATCTCGACCCTGCTTTCCGACTTGCCTGAATCTGCCGACAGCGAGGCGCGGCCTGTCGGGTTCTCGGTCGCTGCGGTCACCAGCGAACTGATGGACGCGTGGGTGCGCATGCTTCGGCTCATGGAGCGGCCAGGGGACATTGCTGCGCTGGCGCCAGCGTACGAACGCGAGATCCTCTACCGGGTGCTCCAGGGGCCTCACGGGCGCATGCTGCGCGACATCGCTACACCGGATTCCGCCATGTCACGCGTCAATCTGGCGATCGAGCTGATTCGTCGCGACTTTGCAGAACCATTGCGCGTGGAATTCCTGGCCGACAAGGCTGCGATGAGCACCTCGGCATTCCATCGGCACTTCAAGGCCGTGACATCTCTGAGCCCGCTGCAGTACCAGAAGCGGGTCCGGCTGCTGCAGGCGCGAACTCTGCTGATTTCGAAAGGCAGTAGCGTTACATCCGCCGCGCTCGAGGTTGGCTACGAAAGTGCCACGCAGTTCAGTCGCGAGTACGCCAGGGAGTTCGGGCTGCCTCCCGGGCGGGATTCATCGCGCTTGCAGACTGGTCTTCGCGGATGATTTCTACTCTCTCCAATGCTTGGACGGACTCAGCGCCGAAGGTCGGGGGGGGCAGCTGACCCTGGGCGGCCGAGTGGCACCCGGTCAGAACGGGCGCAATGAACACCGGCACGACGGCGTGGCGAATTAGTGTCTTCAGTCCGAGGGCCGGACGGCGGTCCCGCCGACGAAGCTGTGTAGGGCAACTTCGCCCCCCAGATATCGGGAGCGGATATCCCAGCTCGCTGTTGAGCGCGGACGCTCAGGGGCGTGATTTGGAGAGGCGTAGTGAATGTCCGCAGTGGACCGACAGCGACTACAAGTTCACGTCGAGTGGCCCGGAGAACCGCAAGATAGAGAGTGCTAGCTCTGGGTGCGACGATGCCCAGAGGTCATCGAAGAGTATCCACGCATGGTGGTTGAATCCATCGTCAAGTCGCAACTCGACATGGTGCTCGCTGCCTTGAACGCTTACGGGCCGTCGCTCCCGCGTGTCCAACCAATGAACTTTTTCGCGCAGGTCATGCTCCGAAAGACTTCCTGTGTGAATGGCGTTGTAGTTCTCGGCGGCTGTGTTGGGCGACACCTCCGCCAGGCGGCGGAGCAATGAAGCGGCGTTTAGGTCGGGGTTGCTGCGAGCGACTCGCCAGCCAGTCGATCTCGAGCGGATGCACAACGTCGGGAGAGACTCCCGCCAGCCAAGCGACCAGTTCCGGCAACCGCACCCCGGGTGGGTCAAATTTCGGCCGGCGCCAACAATCAGGAGGGCCGGCCCGTTGATGTGCTCCACCGGGATGGACGTCCTGGCCGCGTGGTCGGCGTCCTCCAATGGAACAAGGTAGCAGTCGAACTTGCTCGGTTTGATGACGGTGGACGATGGCCTGCGCCATGGGTCGCAAGAGAGGGTGTCTGCGTACGGGATCTCTTTGCCGCTCAGCGTCCATGCGCCGTGACAACTCGGCGGGTAAGCCGGCCACACGATGCCGCTGGGGAGATAGGCGACAACCGCGCGAATGCTGAGGAAGGTCGCACTGAGCAGCAATGCCAGCCCTCCGCCTCGCGAGACACCCACAACCGCCAGGTGCTTTGCCGAGACACCGGGTTGTGCCGACATCCATTCCAGCGCGTGCCGAAGTACTCGATCGGAATGCGGTCGAGCGTGGGCGGCAATCCTTCGGCGGCGAAGTACGCCAGCGCCAGTGCCGCATACCCGCGGGAGGCCAGCAAGGCCGCTATCTCATGAGACCAGCCCAAACCGCCGTTGGAAGCTTCAACCATAAGTACCGCCCGATGCAGGCCCGGCTGCTCGAGCTCGAACATTCGGTCGACGAGTCCATCGACCTTGATGTCCCGCGATACGACGGACGGTCCGAGGAAGACACGTGTGACGGCGTGGAAGATGGGCGGTGTGCCTTCTTCCCCCTGGGCAGTGCGTTGCGGTGAAGGTGGCGCTGGACAGCAGAACGACATTATTGAAGCCACTCCAGAGCTTCGGGGTGACTCGAGTGCCGGCTTGAAGCTCCAGGACGCGAACCACAAGGGTCTCGTCGACGAGACATGTCTTGGGCAGTGTGTCGAACTTCATGATCCGGGTTGGCACCCTCCAGCCTCACACCTTCGACAGGCGCCGCCGCGCCTTGACCGCCGAAGCCAGACCTTCGAGCACCGGCACCGTCTGGGCAAAGCCGATGCAGGCGTCGGTGATCGAGACACCGTGCTTCAGCGGGACGCCTGGCTTCAGGTCCTGCCGTCCTTCCTCGAGTTGGCTCTCGATCATGATGCCTGTGATGCGCCGCTCGCCGGCCGCGATCTGCGCCGCCACGTCTTCGGCGACCACGATCTGCCGCTGATGCTGCTTGCTGCTGTTGCCGTGCGAGACGTCGACCATGACCTGGGGCCGCAGGCCGTTCGCGAGCAGCGCCTCGCAGCTGGCCGCGATATCCGCGGCCGAATAGTTGGGTGCCTTGCCACCGCGCAGGATCACATGGCAGTCGTCGTTGCCGCGAGTCTCGAAAATTGCCGCCATGCCCATCTTGGTCATGCCCATGAAGGCATGCGGCGCACGGGCCGCGAGGATGGCGTCGGCCGCAACCTTGACGCCCCCATCCGTGCCGTTCTTGAACCCGACGGGGCAGCTCAGGCCCGAGGCCAGCTGCCGATGGCTTTGGCTTTCGGTGGTGCGAGCCCCGATGGCACCCCAGGCGATCAGGTCGGCAATGAACTGGGGGCTCAACAGGTCGAGGAACTCGGTGCCGGTCGGCAGGCCCAGAGTGGTCAGCTCGAGCAGCAGGCGCCGCGCGCGCTCCAGCCCTTCGTTGATCGCGAAGCTGCCGTCCAGGTGCGGGTCATTGATGTAGCCTTTCCAGCCCACGGTGGTGCGCGGCTTCTCGAAGTAGGCACGCATCACGATCAGCAGGTCGTCCTGCAGGGAATCGGCAACGGTCTTCAGACGCTGTGCGTATTCAATGGCCTGGTCGTGGTCGTGGATGGAGCATGGGCCGACCACCACGACCAGCCGGTCGTCGCGACCGTGCAGCACGTCGGCGATCGCCGCACGGCTGCCTTCGACCAGCGCCAGCGTGTTGTCGCGCACGGGCACGCGTTCCTGCAGCAAGGCAGGGGTGATGAGCGGGCGAACGGCGCCGATGCGCACGTCGTCGATCCGGGTGGTGTCGAGCGTGCTGTCGCGGGAGCCGATTTCGGCGTCGTGGAGGGGGTCGTCGAGGCGGGGCATGGTCGTGGCAGGCTGTGATTTCGAACGGAGTTTCTTCGATTGTCCTCTCGAAGGCGCCCCCGGCCGACACGCGTTCGACGCATGCGCTTGTGGCAGAGCCGGAGATATGCAACCACCGCGCCGGCGGGCAATGGAAGCAAGCGGCGACGTGGGAACGGGGAGTCCCCACGCAGCTTCAACCTTTGGGTAGCAACTGGGGGTTGTAGACCGCCTCCCACAGGTGCCCGTCCGGGTCCATGAAGTAGCCGGCGTATCCACCGTAGAAAGTGTCCGCCGCAGTTTTCACCACGGTGGCACCGGCCCTCGTGGCTTGCTGCATCACCGCGTCCACGTCGGCCTTCGACGCGACGTTGTGCCCGAGGGTGAATTCAAGCGGCCCGCCTGCGCGCAGCGCGAGGCCGGCATCGGCGGCGATGCTCGAGCGCGGCCACACGGCGAGTTTGAGCCCGTCCTGCAGGTCGAAGAAGGCGACGGCGCCGTTTTCGAACTCCTGGCCCACGATGCCGACGGTAGGCAGGCCGAGCCCGTCGCGATAGAAAGCGACGGCTCTCTCCAGATCCTCGACGCCAAGGGTGATGACGGTGATTCTTGGTTGCATGAAGGTCTCCAAGAAACGATGTTGCCCGGATCAGGCTGCACGCCCGAGTTCAGCGCGAAATGGAAATGCCCGCAGCGCCTCGCACGTCGCAGCGGCAGGAATGGGTCATGCCGAAGGGCCACCGTATGCCTCTCGAAGTACATGCTGATCAGCCTCGCTCGCAGCCGGATGTAGGCCGTTCACTCGCCCGCAACTGGCCGCGCGACCGCTCCATAATCAGGTGGGCCGCCTCGCTCGCGCCGACGAGCGCCGAATCGATGACCAGGCGGCTCGTGGTCCAGGTCTCGTATTCGTGGCGCATAACCGCTTCCCACGTCGGCGGAATGAGGCCCGGAATGTCGGTCGTCCGGCTCTCCACGCGCCTGCGGTGTTCGGCCTGGTCAGAGCACACGATTTCAACCTCGAGCAAGCCCGAGGATGTGCCCGTTGCCACCGCGCGCCATGCTTCGCGGGTGACCGGGAGTGGATTGACGCAATCGGCGACCACTGACATGCCAAGCGCGAGGATGGATCCGGCAAGCTCGCAGGCAACGACGTAGCCTGCGGGGCCAACCTCCTCGAGGGAGCTCGATTTCATGAGCGCCTGCTCGATGGTGTCGATGCGCAGATAGGTGCAGGGCGAACGGGCAACGAGTTCGCGCGCAATGGTGGTCTTGCCGGTGCCCGGCAGCCCGCCGAGAACAATCAGCACCGGGTTCGCCATGCGCGTGATTCCCCGCTGGTGAAGATGTCGACCGGCCTTCTGCTGAAGCAGCGCGACGAGCTCAGGCTGTGCAGCAGGATCAAACCTCGATGCGCAGGCGTTGCCCCCGCGGCCGCTCCATCGCGACCGACGAAGGGCTGAAGCCCAGCTTGGCGAAGAACTCGGCGGCACCCGACCTGCCTGCCCGCAGCACCCATGTGATGTCCGTCTCCGACCCCAAGACGTGTTGGACCAGCGCTTGCCCGATGCCTTGCCGACGGAACGGCTCGGCAACCACGACCATCGACAGGTATCCGTTGGACATGCCATCGCTGATGGCGCGTGCAAACCCGATGATCTCACCATCATCTGCCAACGCAATCACCGCCTGCTGCGACGCCGAGATCAGCTGGCCGAGGTGCTCGAGGCCGGCGATCCGGTGTGCCCATCCGTTGGCCGAAAGAAGGCGATGAACCGCATCGGCATCGGAAGCCACAGCGCTGCGAATCTGCATACCCGCTCCTCGAGAATTGAAAGGCATCGAGGTCGACTGTAGCCGTTCGTGCGACTGCGATCAGTCCCGATCTTCGCGATAGTGGCGGTAGTGCTCGCGGCGCTCCCATTCACGGCGGCGCCATTCGCGGCGCTCCGCGCGGCGTTCTTCCCAGCTCGGCCCCGGCTCGTAGTAAACGGGGGCGGGTGCAACGTAAGCGGGCGGCTGGTAGCGCACCGGTGGCGCCGGCTGGTAGTAGACGGGGGCCGGCCGCGAGTACACCGGCGCGGGTTCGTAGTACACCGGTGCCGGTTCGCTCACCACCACGCCGGGCAGCGACACGCCGATGGACCAGCTTGTGCCCGCGGTTGCGGCGGCCACGCCGAAAAGAGCGCCTGCGGCAATCGTGCCCGAGAGAGCCAGCTTGAGGACGGTTCGAGGAAAAGTCATCTCGTCTCCTGAGATATGGGAATGGTCCCGATGCCTCTTCCAACGTTCGGCTGCGCAAGATCGCACACATCGCTTCGGTGAAGAACATTTCAAGATGTCACACGAAAACCCTCGGGAAGCCGCATGGCAGACTTCGTTCCTGCTTCCAACCCTTCTTTTTTTGCCGGCGCTGCCGTGCCGAAAGATCTTCCGTGCTTGAACTGCTGACGGATCCCCAGGTCTGGATCGCCTTTGCGACCCTGACCGCGCTCGAGCTCGTGCTGGGCATCGACAACATCATCTTCATCTCGATCCTGGTCGACAAGCTGCCGGCCGCCAAGCGCGAATTCGCACGCCGGACCGGACTGTTCATGGCCATGTTCATGCGCATCGGGCTGCTGTTGGTGCTCGCCTGGATCGTGGGGCTGGTCGCTCCGTTTTTCTCGGTGCTTGGCAAGGACATTTCTGGGCGAGACCTGATACTGATCCTGGGCGGGCTGTTCCTGATCTGGAAGAGCACGAGCGAGGTCCACCAGTCGCTGGAGGGCGGCCACGAGCAGAAGTCCAGCGCCGTCAAGGCCACCTTCGCCTCCGTCATCCTCCAGATCATGGTCATCGATCTGGTGTTCTCGCTGGACTCGATCATCACCGCGGTCGGAATGGTGGATGACGTGCGGGTCATGATCGCTGCGGTGATCGTGTCCGTGTTGCTCATGATGCTGTTCGCCGGCCCCATCGGGCGCTTCGTCTCGAACCATCCCACCATCAAGATGCTGGCGCTGGCCTTCCTGGTGGTGGTGGGCGTGGTTCTTGTGGCGGAGGGCTTCGGGCATCACGTGCCCAAGGGCTACGTGTACTTTGCGATGGCCTTCTCGCTGGCCGTGGAGATGCTCAACATCCGGCTGCGCAAGAAATCAGCCAAACCCGTGGAGCTGCACCCGCCCCATATTCCGGGCGACTGAAGCCTGGCTTCTCAGCCGGAAATCTCGGGCTCGACCAGTTGGGCGAGCGCGACAAGCGACTCCTGCCAGCCCAGGTAGCACATCTCCACGGGAATCACTTCGGGGATGCCTTCTTGCACGACGGACATGTCGGTGCCGCAGGACACGGGCGTCAGCGTCACGGTGGTCTTCATGGTGCCCGGCAGGTTGGGGTCGTCGAAGGCCGCGTCGTAGGCAATGCGCTGGCCGGGGATAAGCTCCAGGTACTTCCCGCCGAACGAGTGGCTGTGGCCGCTGCCAAAAGCGGTGAAGGACATGCGCCAGGCACCCCCGACCACGGGCTCCATGCTGTGGACCTTGCCGGTGAATCCGAACGGTGGCAGCCAGCGCTCGAAGGCACTGGGTTCGACGAAGGCACGGTAGAGCCGCTCCGGTGGGGCGCGCAGCACGCGGTGCAGACGGACGGTGTTGGTAGCCATGGCTGTGTTCTCCTGAAGTGCAGAGGATGACCCTCAACTGACACGACGAACGAGGCTGCGGAAAATCGACAGCGAACTGTAGCGCCGCGCGATAAGAATTTTTTGAGGCCAAAAGTTCGCAGTCGGGCCTGCGCGCTCTGGTCAGGCGGAGCGCAGAAGAAGAGCCTCGCGCTCCTCGATCCAGTGCGACCCGTGCCCGTAGATCGCGTTCTGAACCTCGCAGATCACCTGGGCCTCCCTGCGCGCCGCCGGGGTTTCGGGCACCCACAGGCCATCGTCGCAGTGCTCGTCGTCCTCGTCGTGGACGACGCTCGAACGCCAGTTGACGCAGATTTGCTTCATTCGATTCGAGGCGGACGGGGAATGGTGGAGCGCTGGCCGCATGGGCATGCTTTCCGGGATGGCGGCGATCCTACAAGTGCGCGCCGGCAAATGCGGTACTTTGCGCAGGAGGGCCGTGGCGGATCCTGTGCAAATTTGCGCACTTCGCGGCGAATCCTGCGGGTTCGCGTGCTGCGCGCGCCGGGAGGGCCGTTCCTCTACGTGCCGAAGCCGTAGAGCTCGGCCGGGTTGTCCACCAGCAGCTTGCGGCGCGCCGGCTCGCTATCGCAAAGCTCCAGTGCCCAGTCCAGCAAGGCTGCGTTGGAGGGTTCGGGCTTGACGTTGGGATGCGGCCAGTTGCTGGCCCACACGCAGCGCTCGGGATAGCGCCGGGCCAGAAGCTGCGCGAGCGGCACCACGTCGGCGTACGCGGGCGGGCCGCTCTTCGAGGTCTCGTAGGGCGCGGCCAGCTTGATCCAGCAGTTGCCCTTGTCGAGCAGGCGGCAGAGTGCGCCCACGGCCTCGCCGTCGAGCGCCGCCGGTCCGAGAAACTTGCCGATGTGGTCGATGACGAAGCGGCCCGGCAGGCGCTCCAGCATGGCCATGTGCTGCGGCAGCGCGCGGCCGTCGAGCTGCAGGTTGATGTTCCAGGCGAGCGACGCGATGCGTGCAGCCATGTCTTCCAGGCTCGGCCAGGGCAGCAGGCCGCCTGCCAGCATCATGAAGCGCACGCCGCGGATGCCGGCCCGGTGCAGGCCCTCGAGCTCGTCGTCGGCCACATCGGGCGGCACCATCGCGATACCGCGCGCCTCGGGCCCCAGCTGCTCCAGCGCCGACAGCGTGCAGCGGTTGTCGAAGCCATAGCCCGTGGGCTGGACCACGATGGTGCGCGTGAGGCCGAGCGCCTGCTGCACTTCGCGGTAGGCCGAGGCCGGTGCATGCGGCGGCTTGAAGGTCGCGGTGGGCGCGAGCGGCCAGGCGTCTTCGTAGATGTGGACGTGGCAATCGCAGGCGCCGGCGTAGGCAATGGGAGGATTCGTCATGCGGCAAGACTCCATTGGGCAATCCGCGTGGCATGCGCCGCGTTCACGGCGCCGGGCGGCATCTCGCCGCGCATCAGTGCGGCGATCTGCGACACGGTCTCGAGCGCCTGGTGCTCCACCGCCGGCAGTGTGAGCCCGCCGATATGCGGTGTGGCCACGACGCGGGGGTGGCGCGCGAGCGCCGGCGTGGGCATCTGGTCGGGCGCTCGGCCGACGTCGAGCGCAGCGCCTTCCAGCTGGCCGGATTCGAGTGCGGCGAGCAAGGCCTCGTCGTCGACCAGTTCGCCGCGCGCGGCATTGATGAAGAAGGCGCCCGGCTTCATGGCTGCGAAGGCTTCGGCGTTCATGAGCTTCTCGGTCTGCGCGTTGGCCGGCGCCAGGCAGACGACGAAGTCGGACTGCGCCAGCAGCACCGGCAGCGCGACCTGTTCGCGCATCGCCTGCTTCTCGATCGGCAGCGGATCGTTGACCAGCACGCGCATGCCGAAGGCCTGCGCCAGGTCGCCCAGGTAACGGCCGATGGCGCCGAAGCCGATGATGCCCAGCGTCGAGGCGCGCAACTGCCGGCCCATGAAGGGCGCCGGCGGCTCGCCGCGATGATAGGCATGGGTGTAGCGCCCGATGCCACGCGCGAGATCAACCATTGCGGCGACGATCCACTCGGCAACCGCGGGCACGAAGCCCGGGCTGGCCTGCGTCACCAGCACGCCGTGGCGGCTCGCGGCCTCGACGTCGACGGTGCGGATGTCGACCGCGCAGCGCACGAAGGCGGCCAGCTGCGGCAAGTCGCGAAAGAGCGATTCGGGACCGGGCGTCTGCCGGTACGCGATCAGCGCATCGCAGCCCTGCGCCGCGGCCACAAGCTCGGGCGTCGAGAGCTCGCGCGCCTCGGGATTGAAGCGCACTTCGGCGATCGCCTCCAGTGCCTGGGTGGCCTTGGGGCCGAAGTACTGCGCCAGCTTGTCGGCCGGGTGGGTCACGAAAACGGTCGTCATGGGGCTGCCTTCTCCGGTTTGGTTCTTCTTGCGATGCGGGGCTGGCTGGCCGCGGGCGGCGGTGCGACGGACTCGCGTTCGATCAGTTGGACACCGGTGAAGACCTGCTCGCGCTCGTTCTCGCTGGCCTCGCCCGGGTGCTGCATCACGCGCTCGACCATGGCGCGCGCCATCTCGCGCACCGGCAGCTGCACCGTCGTCAGCATCGGGTTGGACACGGTCGCGAGGAACAGGCCGTCGATGCCCACCACCGAAACATCCTCCGGCACGCCCAGGCCGGCTTCGCGCAGGCCCGCCATCAGCCCCAGCGCCATCAGGTCGTTGAGGGCGACGATGCCGGTCGGATGCTCGGGCAGGCCCGCGATCTGCAGCGCGGTCGCGCGGCCGACCTCGGCGATCACCGAGTCGCCGTATTCGTTGAGCGCGCCGCCGTCGAGCACCTGCGCGCTCGCACGCAGGCCCGCGGCCTCGGCGGCGGCGAAGAAGCCGTCGATCTTGGCGCTGCGGCTCATGGTCATGCCGGCCACGGTGGCGAAGGCCAGGCGGCGGTGGCCCTTGTCGATCAGGTGCTGCGTGGCCAGGCGCGCGGCCTCGAAGTTGTCGGGCATCACGTGGCCCACCTTCGAAGGCTTGCCGGGGGTCGCGCCACGGTCGTAGCTCACCACCGCCATGCCGCGCTCCACCGCCGATTCGAAGTGGCGCTCATCGGCCAGCGAGGAGATCACGATCACGCGCCGCACGCCGTGCGCCAGCAGGTCCTCGAAGAAGGCGCTCTCCTTCTCCCGGTCGCGGTAGGTGCTGCCGATCAGGAGCCTGAAGCCGAAGCGCTCCTGCGCCACGCTCTCGATCTCGCGCGCGATGTAGCCGTACATCGGGTTCGCCATCGACGGCACGAGCAGGCCCAGGAGCGGCGTCTGTCCGGTCTTGAGCTGCTGGGCCAGCTTGCTCGGGCGAAACTGCAGCGCCTGGATCGACGCCTCGACGCGCGCCAGGGTTTCCGCACGCATGCGGTCGGTGCGGCCGTTGAGCACGTTGGACACGGTGCTGACCGACACGGCGGCATGGCGGGCGACGTCCTGGATGGTGGTCATGAATTCGGTTTTCTTCCTGGCTACAGTCCGAGCCGGTTCGGGAGCCACAAGGAGAACGACGGAACGAGCACCAGCACGATCAGCGTCACCAGGAGCACTGCCAGGTATTTCATCATGGGCCGGGCCACGTCCTTGACCTGGGTGCCGGTGATCGCGCAGGTGGCGAACAGGCCGAGGCCGATCGGCGGTGCGAACAGGCCCAGGCCCATCGCGATCACCATCACCGTGCCGAAGTGCAGCGGATGGATGCCCAGCTGCTGCGCGATCGGCGTCAGCAGCGGGCCGAAGATGATCAGCGCCGGCGCGCCTTCGAGCACGGCGCCGAAGACGATCATGATCCCCACCGACAGCAGGATGAACATCACGCTGCCGTACTGCTGCGCGAAAGAGATCATGGCGGTCGACACCAGCTGCGGGATCTGCTCGATGGTGAGCGCGAAGGACACGCTGGATGCGGCCGCCACGATGAAGAGGATGCTGCCCGCCATCGACGCCGAACGCACGAAGAGCTGCGCCATGGCGCGCGCGCTGAGCTCGCGGAAGGCCAGGCTGCCGACCACCAGCGCATAGACCACGGCGAAGGCCGAGACTTCGGTCGAGGTTGCGACACCCGAGGTCACGCCCTTGCCGATCATGCCCACCATGACGATCGCGACCAGCGCGCCGCCGAGCAGCTTCAGGAGCGGCGTGCGCTTCTCGAAGGCATCGTCGGGATTGATCTTGCGCCCGACGATGATCGCCAGCGCGCCCAGCGCCAGCGCCATCACGGCCGCAGGCACCAGGCCGGCCATGAAGAGGCCGGCGATGGAGATGTTGGCCACGAAACCCATGATGATCATGTTGATGCAGGGCGGAATGGTCTCGGCCATCACCGCCGTGCAGGCGAGCAGCCCCGCGGCTTCGTTCGGGTCCTGTTTGGTTCGGCGCACCGCAGGCATCACGATGCCTCCCACCGCGGCAATGTCGGCCAGCTTGGAGCCCGACACGCCCGAGAAGAAGGCGGTCGCGGTGATGGTGATCAGCCCCAGCCCGCCGCGCACGCGTCCGAAGATGCGCAGCAGCAGCTCGATCAGCCGGGAGGACATGCCGTTCGATTCCATCAGCAGGCCGGCCAGCACGAAGAAGGGAATGGCCAGCAGCACGAAATGGTCGGTGCCGGCCATGACCTGCTGCGAGTAGATCAGCATCGGCAGCGAAGGATCGGAGAGAAAGTAGAGCAGTGCCGAGAAGGCCAGCACGAAGCCGATCGGCACGCCGAGCATCAGTCCGCCAATGAAGCCGGCCGCCAGCAGCAGGCCGCTCGGGATGGCGTGCTGCGGCACCAGCGAGTTCCAGCCGAAGATCGCCGTCATCAGCAGCACGCACGCGGCCAGCGTGCCGAGCACCACGCGGCGCGGACCGTTGAGTGCATTGGCCAGGCCGAACAGCGTCATGAACAGGCTGCCGATCACCACCGGATAGACATAGAGCCATTGCGGCAGGCCGATCGAGGTGGTCTGCTCGTAGGTGTCCACCAGCAGCAGCGTCGACGAGAGGAGCAGGCTCGCCGCCACCCCGGCGATGATCCAGTGGCTCACCTGCATCAGCGCGGGCTGCCAGTGCGCCGGCAGCAGGTGGCGGAACAGGTCGATGCCCACGTGCTGGCTGCGCGCGAGCACGGTGGCGGCGCCGAAGAACACCAGCACGATCATCAGCGCACGCGCGATCTCCTCGGCCCAGTCCACCGGGTCGTGCAGGAAGTAGCGGAACACGACCGAGAGAAAGACCACGACCACGTCGGCAGCGAGCACGACGGCCGACAGGATCTCGGTCCAGCGGTTCAGTGCGCGGAGCCACCCGCCCGAGACCGTGTCGTGGCGAAAGCCCAGCGAGGATGCGGCGACCGCGGTCATGGCCTCAGACCCGCGCCGCGTTGACCGCGGCGAAGAGCGGCGCCGTCGCCGGGTACTGCTTGGCGAAGTCGGCCCAGAGCCTGCTTTCCATTTCCTTGCGCACGGCCGTGCGCTCGGCCGCCGCCATCGGGAAGAAGGCCACGCCCTTGCGCTGCAGCTCCTCGATCGCGGCCTTGCCCTTGTCGCTCGCGATGGCGCGCTGCTGCGTGGTCGCATCGTTGACCGCCTTCAGGAAGGCCGGGCGCAAGCTGGCGGGAATCTTGTCCATGCCGCGCTTGCCGATCACCACCACCATCGGGCTGAACAGGTGCTCGGTGAGCCAGCAGGACTTGACCACTTCGTTGAGCTTGCTGGCCAGCACCGTGGCCGCGTCGTGCTCGAAGCCGTCGACCACGCCGGTCTGCGCCGCCATGTAGAGCTCGCCGAAAGGAATGGGCGTGGGGATCGCGCCCATCAGCTTGAAGGTCTCGATGAAGGCCGGCGTGGGCAGCACGCGCAGCTTGACACCCTTGATCTCGGCCAGCGACTTGACCGGCGCCTTGGTGTAGACGCTGCGCGCGCCGAAGTGCGAAGCCCAGGTCAGGATGGAGCAGCCCGAGCGCTTCTGCAGCAGCTCGTTGAGCGTTGCCCCGGCCGGGCCTTCGAGCGCCTTGCCGGCATGGGCGTAGCTGTCGAACAGGTAGCCCAGGTCGAGCATGCCGATCTCGGGCGAGATGGTGGCGAAGATGGAAGAGCCGGTCACCATCATGTCGACCGAGCCGACCTTGACCTGTTGCACGACGTCGCTTTCCTTGCCCAGCTGGTTGTTGGGGAAGTAGTCGATGCGAATGGCGTCGCCCACGGCCGCCTTGAGGTTGGCCTGCAGCCGCTGGCACCACACGAAGTGGGCGGCGTTGTCGTCCGCCAGCATCGAGGAGGAGAAGCGCAGCGCAATGGTCGATTGCGCGCGGACGAGGGCAGGAAATCCTGCAAGGGCGGCCAGCGATGCGGCAGCGCCCGCATGCACGAATCGGCGGCGTGGAATCGAAACCATGCTTGTCTCCAGTCTTGTGTCGAACAGATGCACAGGATCGAGGTGTATCGATTTACTGTACCGGTTTACTGTATCGATATACAAGACGATTGAAGATGCGGGTTTTCCCGGGCTGGCGGGCTTCGCATGCTGGGGCGGCCGTCCGTGCTCGCCCGATCAGGCGCGCCGCTTGAAGAGCGCGGACGCGCCGCTGGCGTGCGTCACGTCCTCGGCGGTTGCAAGAAGGGCCGGCCCCAGTTCGAGCATGCGTTCTTCCGTCAGCCGCACCAGCGGCCCGGCGATGGTGATGACGCCGATCACCGCGCCGTTGCCGCCGCGCACCGGTGCGGCCATGGCCGTCATGGCGGGCGCGAACACCTCGCTGATCATGGCGAAGCCGCGCTTGCGGGCCGCGCGCAAATACGTCAGCAGTGCCCTGACGGTGGTCGGCGCCTTCGGGCCGAAGTCCTCGGGTTGTCCGAAGCCTTGCCTGGCGACCAGCTGGAGCGCCTGTTCGTCCGTCATCGTCGACAGCCAGGCGTGCCCGGCGGAACTGCACGAGAGGTTGACGGACAGGCCCATGTCCGGGTCGTAGCGCAGGCCGCGCGTGGCGCCCTGCGCCTTGGCGACGAAGGTCAGTTCGTCGCCGTCGACCACCGCCAGCCGCACCAGTTCGCCCGATTCGGCCGCGAGCCTGTCGAGCAGCGGCTGCGCCACGTCCACGATGCCGCTGTTGCTCAGGAAACTCAGGCCGAGCGATACGAGCTTGATCGTGAGCGTGTAGTCGCCATGGCTCTGGTCCTGCCGCACGTAGCCGCAGCGGATGAGTTCGCTCAGGAGGCGATGGGTGGCGCTCAGGGGCATTTCCAGCTCGGTGGAGAGCGCGGAGAGCGCGCGGCCTTCGGGGTGGCCGGCCAGGTGTTCAAGGACCTTGAAGCTGCGTTCGAGTATGGCGCTCATGTCGTTCGGAGGTGGGACAGGCGCAACTCTAGCTCTTTTGCCAAGTGTTTTCACTAGTGGAAATACTTTCCATTTTTCTCCTGAGATCGCGCCAGCATCACTTTGCTGGAGATCATCTTGAGAAAGCTTTACCGCTCGCTGGCGGCTGCCGGCCTGGCCCTCGCATTGGCCATTCCGGCGCTCGCGCAGGAGGCGCAGGAACGCGCCATCCGCTTCGGTCACCTCAACAATGCAGACCATCCGGTGAGCTTCGGCGTGAAGCGTTTTGCCGAGCTGCTGGCGGCCAAGAGCGGCGGCAGGATGAAGGTGCAGGAGTTCCCGGCCTCGCAGCTGGGCAACGAGATGCAGCAGCAGTCGGCGCTCCAGGGCGGCGTGCAGCAGATGTCGGCGCCGGCCACCACCTCGCTCGCGGGCATCGTGAAGGAGTTCGGGCTTGTCGACTTCCCGTTTGCGGTCGGCAACTTCGCGCAGGCCGATGCGCTGCTCGACGGCCCGCTCGGGCAGGCACTCATCGCGAAGCTTCCGGAGAAGGGCCTGGTCGCGCTGGGCTATTGGGACCTGGGCTTTCGCAACGTCACCAACAGCAAGCGGCCGATCGCGAAGGCGGACGACATCGCGGGCTGAAGATTCGCGTCATTCAATCGCCGATCTACATCGAGCTGTTCAGCGCGCTGGGCGCCAACGCCACGCCACTGCCGTTCCCCGAGCTCTATCCGGCGCCCGACCAGAAGGCGGTCGACGGGCAGGAGAACCCGAACACCACCATCCTTGCGTCCAAGTTCTCGGAGGTGCAGGAATACATCACGCGGACGCGGCACATCTACAACCCGCAGGCGCTTTTGATCAGCAAGAAGATCTGGGATGGCATGAGCGCCGACGAGCGGAAGATCCTGACCGAGGCCGCGAAGGATTCGACCGAGTTCCAGCGCGCGGCCTCGCGCAGCGCCGCCGACATCGCGCTCGGCGCCCTCAGGAAGGCCGGCATGACCGTCTCGGAACTGCCGCCGGAAGAAATGACGAAGCTGCGCGCCAAGGTGAAGCCGGTGATCGACAAGTATTCCGCGTCGGTGGGCGAGGCCACGGTCAAGGAACTGATGTCGGAGATCGACAAGGCGCGCAGGTAGCTCCGAAGCGGTCCGTCTAGCGGGACGCGGCGCCGTCCAGCAATGCAATTTCCTGAAGCAGATCGGCGAGCGCCACTCGCAGGAAACCGAGCGTGGATTCGTCGTCGAGCCGGCCGTCGCGGATCCGCGCGCCGACGTTCGCGATGGCGACGTGCTGGCGGATCACGGGTCGCGCCAGCGTGGCGGCCAAGGCGTCGCGGATCTGCGCCTGCGCGCGTACGCCACCCGCGGTGCCCGGCGAGGCGGTCGCGATCAGGACCGGCTTGCCCTTGAGCGGCGAGGCGAAGCCGGGCCGTGACGCCCAATCGATCGCATTCTTCAGCACGCCGGGCATGCCGTAGTTGTATTCCGGCGAGCACAGGACCAGGCCGTCGGCCTGCGCAATCGCCGTCTTCAGCCGGACCACGGCTGCGGGCGGCGCATCGCCGTCCAGGTCGGCGTTGTAGAGCGGAATATCGTTCAGCGCAAAGAGCTCGATGGTTGCGGACGCAGGCAGCAACGGCTGCAGGCTGCGCAGCACCGCGGTGCAGTGAGAGTCGCGCCGGATGCTCCCGGAAATGCCGAGCAGGCGGATGCCGGCGATCGAGGTGCTGCGTGTCATGGTGATCCCTTATTTCCAAAAAATGGAGTTTATGCATAAAATGAACTCCATGCACAAACAAGAAATTCCCGCCAATGAGCCGCCACTAGCCGAGCAGGCATTCACCCGTTTGCGGCAAGACGTCCTGGCCGGCACCTTCGAAGCCGGCGCCAAGCTCAAGCTCGACGAGCTCCAGTCTGCCTACGGCTATTCGAGCAGCCCGCTGCGCGAGGCGCTCAGCCGCCTGGCGCAGGAAGGGCTCGTTCGCGCCGACGAGCGCCGGGGCTTTCGCGTGGCGCCGATCTCCGAAGAGGACCTGGCCGACATCACGCGCATGCGTGTCATGCTGGACGTGCCCGCGCTGCGCGAATCCATCGGCCACGGCGACGACGCATGGGAGGCCTCGGTACTCGCCGCCTTCCATCGGCTGGAGAAGGTCGAGTCGCGCCTGAGCGACGGGCCAGTCATTCTCGATGGAGAGTGGTCGCAGCTGCACCGCACCTTCCACCTCTCGCTGCTGGCCGCCTGCCCGTCGCTGCGCCAACGCGTCTGGGGCGCGAGCCTGTTCGACCAGGCCGAGCGCTACCGGCGGTTCTCCGCGCGCCACCGGAAGACCGCGCGCCGCAAGTCGAGCGAGCACAAGAAGATCATGGACGCCGCCTTGCGCCGCGATGCGGACACGGCCTGCGCGCTGCTCGAAGAGCACATCCTGAGCACGCAGCGCAACGTGGTCGCCGCGCTCAAGGCGGCCCAGGCCGCGCAATCGTAGGGGCACGAGACCCCGTCACCGGAGACAGACAGCATGCTCAAGGTCGCACGACCCACGCCTTCGCATTTCGGCATCTTCGTCACCGATCTGGAGCGGATGGTGGCCTTCTATACCGAGACCTTCGACCTCACGATCACCGACCGCGGCGAGGGCCGCACCTTCAGGAACCAGCTGGTGTTCACCAGCGCCAGCCCGGACCAGCACCACCAGCTGGTGCTGGCCTCGGGCCGGCCGCCGGAGGCGAAGTTCAGCACCGTGATGCAGATCTCGTTCGTGGTGCCGAGCATCCAGCACCTGCGCGACATCTCGGCGCGCGCCGAGGCCCAGGGCGCCACCAATATCCGCGGCCTGAACCACGGCAATGCGCTGTCGGTCTACATGCTCGACCCGGAGGGCAACACGGTGGAGATCTACGTCGACACGCCGTTCTACATCGCGCAGCCGCACGGCGATCCGCTGGACCTTTCGAAGGACGACGAGACGCTCATGCGCGAGACCGAGGAGGCGTGCCGCAAGGACCCCACCTTCATGCCGCTCGCGCAGTGGCAGGCGCAGTTCGAGTCGCGTGCGCCTGCGGCGCGCGCCGCCTGACGCGACCGCCTTTTCCCCAATCCTGCACATTTCAACCGGAGTTCCCATGAAGCTTTTGTCTTTTGTCCATCAAGGCCGCGAAACCTGGGGCGCCGTCGTCGGCGACGGCGTGGTCGATCTCGGCAAGGCGCGACCGCAGCATGCGGGCCTGGTCGACTACATCGCCTCGGGCGAGTACCTGCAGGCGGCGCAGCATGTCGAAGGACTGCCCATCGCGGCCAGGCTTGCCGACATCACCTTTCTTCCGCCGATCCCCAAGTCCGAGAAGATCGTGTGCGCGGTGCGCAACTACATGGACCACCACCAGGAGGTGCTGGCCGCCGGCATGCAGCGCGAGCTGTCGGAGCAGCCGCCCATCTTCCTGCGCGTGTGGCGCTCGCAATGCGCGCACAACCAGCCCATCGTGCGGCCGCACGTATCGGAATCGCTGGACTGGGAAGGCGAGCTTGCCGTCATCATCGGCAAGGGCGGGCGCAACATCGCCGAGGCGGATGCCTTCGACCATGTGGCAGGTTATTCCTGCTACAACGACGGCAGCGTGCGCGAGTGGCAGTTCCATGCCAAGCAGATCGCCTCCGGCAAGAACTTCGAGTCGACCGGCGGCTTCGGCCCCTGGATGGTGACGGCCGACGAGATCGCGCCCGGCCGCGCGCTCAAGCTCGAGACCCGGCTCAACGGCGAAGTCGTGCAGAGCAGCCACACGGGCCACATGATCTTCAGCATCCCGAAGCTCATCAGCTACGCGTCGACCATCTTCACGCTCGTGCCCGGCGACGTGATCGCCACCGGCACGCCGGCGGGCGTGGGCTGGAGCAAGAAGCCGCCGCGCTTCATGAAGCCGGGCGACGTGTGCGAGGTCGAGATCGAAGGCATCGGCGTGCTGCGCAATCCCATCGTCCAGCAGGACTGAAGCCCCGGACCCGGACCGCGGCGGCACAAGCCGCGGCCTTCATTCCACAACTTTGGAGACAAACCATGTGGCACAGACGATTGCTCGTCGCCGCAGGCCTGGCCCTGGCCTGCGCGGCACCTTTACACGGCCTGGCCCAGGGCTACCCGGACAAGCCGATCAAGATCTATCAGGGCTTTGCGGCCGGCGGCAACGCCGACACCATCGCGCGCGTGGTCAGCACGGAGATGGCCAAGGGGCTGGGGCAGCCCTTCGTGGTCGAGGCCCAGACCGGCGCGGGCGGCACCATCGCCTCGGGCACGGTGGCGCGCGCCAGGCCCGACGGCTACACGCTGCTGCTGGCCACGGGTGGCCACGCGGTGGCCGGCGCGCTTTACAACAAGCTCAGTTACCAGACGGTGTCGGACTTCCAGATGGTCTCGACGATCACCTACTTTCCGTTCCTCTTGGTGGTGCGGGCCGATTCGCCCTATCGCGGGCTGGCCGAGATGCTGGCCGCAGCGCGTGCCGATGCGCGCGGCGTGTCGTACGGCTCTGCGGGCATCGGCTCCACGCACCACCTCGCCGGCGAGCTGCTGGTGAAGAGCGCGAACGTCGAGTTGCTGCACATTCCCTACCGCGGCGATGCGGCCTCGGTCGCGGCGCTGCTCGGCGGCGAGGTGCCGATGATCATCGCGCCGCCCACGGCCGTGCTGGCCAACATCAAGGCCGGCAAGCTCCGTGCGCTGGCCACCACCGGCGCGCAGCGCTGGAGCCAGATGCCCGAGCTGCCGACCGTGGCCGAGCAGGGCGTGCCTGGCTACGACGTGCGCTCCTGGGCCGGCTTCATGGCACCCGCGGGCACGCCGCGCCCGGTCGTCGACCGCCTGCATGCCGAGACACTCAAGGCCCTGCAGGCGCCCGCCGTGCGCACGCGGCTCGAAGAAATGGGCGGTGAAGCGCGCGGCAGCACGCCCGAAGAAATGACCGCCATGGTGGCCGCCGAACTGAAGCGGTGGACCGCCGTGGTGAACGATGCACACATACCCAAGCAATGAGGATCCCTCCATGTCCCTGATCGACATCCGCAAGCGCAGTCTTTGCATCGAGACCATCTACCACGAGGGCGGTCCGCCGGCCGCGACGCCGCTCAGGCTGGCGGCCGCCTGCGCGGTCATCCACAACCCCTACGCAGGCCGCTACGAGCCGGACCTGCTGCCCTTCATGGCCGAGCTGCGCTCGCTCGGCACGCTGCTGGCCACCGAGCTGGTCGAGACGCTCGGGCGCGACAGGGTCGAGGTCTACAGCAAGGCCGCGATCGTGGGCGTGAACGGCGAACTGGAGCACGGTGCCGTCTGGCACGAGGCCGGGGGCTGGGCCATGCGCGAGGTGCTCGGCGAGCCGAAGGCGATCGTGCCCTCGGCCAAGGCAGTGGCCGGCCCGGGCTACCGGCTCATGGTGCCGCTGCACTACATCCATGCCGCGTACGTCCGCAGCCACTACAACTCGATGGAGGTCGGCATCCAGGATGCGCCGCGGCCGAACGAGATCCTGTTCGCGCTGGTGATGGGCACGGGAGGGCGGGTGCATGCGCGCCTGGGCGGGCTCACCAAGGACAAGGTGTCCGTGCACGACGGGCAGCGCTGATGCACACCACCATGAAGGCGATCCAGCTCCAGGCACCCGGCGGTCCCGAGGTGCTGCAACTGGTGGAGTTGCCACTGCCGCAGCCGCAGGCGGGCGAAGTGCGGGTCAAGGCCATGGCCATCGGCGCCGGCGGCCCCGACGTGCTGATCCGCAACGGCACCTACAAGTGGATGCCGCCCATGCCGGCGATTCCCGGCAACGAGATGGCCGGAATCGTCGATGCCGTCGGCCCTGGCGTCACCGTCCTGCAGGTTGGCCAGCGCGTGTTCGTGAGCGCGCGTGAGCTCGCGCAGCGCGGCGGCTGCTACGCCGAAGCCATCTGCGTGCCCGAGGCCGCGCCCTTCGTTCTTCCCGATGCGATCCGCTTCGAGGATGCCGTGAGCCTCGGCAACTTCCAGCTCGCGCTGGCCATGCTGTCGAGCAACGGCAACCTGCCGGCCCGGTCGGTCCTGATTCCCGGCGCGGCCGGCGGCGTGGCCACGGCGCTGGTGCAGGTGGCGCGCGACCGCGGCCTGCGCGTGATCGGCACAGCCTCCACCCCGCAGAAGCGGGATTTCGCGCGGGCCAACGGTGCGCACGAGGTGATCGAGAGCGACCCGCGAGGCCTGACCGAGAAGGTCATGCAGCTCACCGGCGGGCGCGGCGTGGACCTGGCCTTCGACCACCTCGGCGGCGATCTCTTCATTGCCTGCCTGCGGGCCCTCGCGCCATTCGGCATGGCGGTCTCCTACAACATCGTCAACGGCCCGCCGACCGGCGACGTGTTCGAGGAGCTTCGGCGGCTGCTGGGCAGGAGCCTGGCCGTGCGCACGTTCTCGATCCACGCCATCGACGCCGACGCCGTGCAGCGGCGTGGCTTCATGGAGGCCGCGATCGCGCTCATGGCGGAGGGACGCGTGCATGCGCCCCCCGCCACCTGCTTCGCGCTGGCGGATTCGCGCCGCGCGCACGAAGTGCTCGACAGCGGAAGCGCGGTGGGCAAGATCGTGCTGCTGCCTGGCGGCTCGCCTCGTGGCTAGGCAACGCGAGAACCCGCCACGGGCGTCGGGCGCAGCGATTCAAAGCAGCGCGTTCCTGAACAAGGATCGTCGGCTGAACGCCTTTCCCGATTCGAGAAAAACGCCTTCGCCGGTGTAGTGGATCGTCTTCGGATGCCGGGGCGATTCGGCGGCGTGGGCCTTCACCACCTCGAGGATGAAGAAGTCGTACTTGCCGACCAGGCTGCGGTCGTGAACGCGGCATTCGAAGCTCGCGTGGCATTCGCCGATGAGCGGCGCCTCCACGCGCTCGGCATCGACTGCCGTGAGGCCGAAGGCCGCGAACTTGTCGATCTCGGCGCCCGAGCTGTTGCCGATGCGCACGACCTCGTCGGTGAGCGGCCGCGTGGGGAGGTTGATGACGCACTCGCCGCTGCGGCGGATCATTTCGAAGCTGTGGTTCGCGCGCGCGATCACGCAGCCGACCAGCGAGGGCGTGAACTCGATCACCGTGTGCCAGCCCAGCGTCATGATGTTGTTCTTCCCCTGCCAGCGGGAAGACAGGAGCACGATCGGGCCCGGCTCCAGGAACCGGCGCACCTGGGAGACCGGAAAGTCCGCCTTGGCGAAAAGCTTTTTCTTCTTCGTCATCGCGATACCGTGTCGTCGCCCCAACTCTCCCCCGCAATGAAATCCGGATGACGCGCGCAGATCTCCGGCAGCGAGCTCAGCGTGCCGGAGAGGTGCTCGCGCAGCGCCTTCTGCGCCGCGGCGCCGTCGTGTCTTGCAATGGCACGCACGATGGCGCGGTGGTCGCGCAGGATCGCCTCGGTCTTGCCGGCCGTGGGCAGGTGCAGGCGGCGCAGGCGGTCCACGTGGCCCGAGACGCGGGACACCATGTCCCACAGGCTCGGCACGCCCGCGGCTTCATACATCAGGTGATGGAACTTGCGGTCGGCGCCGACGAAGTCGCCGTACTGCCGCGCGGCCGCCAGCGTGGCCTGCAGCGCGATCTGGGCCTGCAGCTGGGCCACCAGCTCGGGCGGCGCCTCTTCGGCCAGCTGGTGCACGATCTCGAGCTCGATCGAGCGGCGCAGGAAGTGCGCCTGCCTCGCGGCGTCGACGTCGATGCGGCTCACCAGCGTGGCGTGCTGCGGAAACACATCCACCAGCCCTTCCTCGGCGAGGCGAAGCAGGGCCTCGCGCACCGGCGTCTGGCTCACGCCGAAGCGGTCGGCCAGCTCTTGGCGGACCAGCACGGTGCCGGGCACGAGTTCGAGAGAGAGGATGGCGTCGCGCAGCTTTTCGAGCACCTGGGGCGCTGCAAGGCGTGTGCGGTCGAGTCGGATCCGGGGGAGGGCTGTCATTCGCTTGAATTTTCGCTTTGACCGAGTGATATATTAGTGTTTTAATGTAGCTGATCTCACAAAGAATGCCGGTCCAGCCCCCGATGCCACGTTCCTACGACACCCTGCGCAGCGCCCGCTGGTTCGCGCCCGACGACTTCCGCTCCTTCGGCCATCGCTCGCGGGTGATGCAGATGGGCTATGCGCCCACCGACTGGGTGGGCAAGCCGATCATCGCCATCGTGAACACCTGGAGCGACGCCAACCAGTGCCATTCGCACTTCAAGCAGCGCGTGGACGACGTCAAGCGCGGCATCTTCCAGGCCGGCGGCTTTCCGCTCGAGCTGCCGGCCATCTCGCTGTCCGAGAGCATGGTCAAGCCGACGACCATGCTCTACCGCAACTTCCTCGCCATGGAGACGGAAGAGCTGCTGCGCAGCCATCCGGTGGACGGCGCGGTGCTGATGGGCGGCTGCGACAAGACCACCCCGGGCCTCACGATGGGCGCGCTGAGCATGGGCCTGCCGTTCATCTACTTGCCGGCCGGCCCGATGCTGCGCGGCAACTGGCGCGGGCAGGTGCTGGGCTCGGGCTCGGACGCCTTCAAGTACTGGGACCAGCGCCGCGCCGGCCAGCTGAGCGACCAGGCCTGGCAGGAGATGGAAGCGGGCATCGCGCGCAGCCACGGCACCTGCATGACCATGGGCACCGCGGCCACCATGATGGGCATCGCCGAGGCCGTGGGCTTCACGCTGCCGGGCGCTTCGAGCATTCCGGCGGCCGACGCCAACCACGTGCGCATGAGCGCCGAGTGCGGCCGCCGCATCGTCGAGATGGTGTGGAACGACCTGACGCCCGCCAGCATGCTCACGCGCGCCAATTTCGAGAACGGCATCGCCTGCGCGATGGCGATGGGATGCAGCACCAATGCCATCGTGCACCTGATCGCCATGTCGCGCCGCGCGGGCCATCCGGTCACGCTGGACGACTTCGATGCGGCCAGCCGCCGCGTGCCGGTCGTCGCCAACATCCGGCCGAGCGGCGACGCCTACCTGATGGAAGACTTCTTCTATGCGGGCGGCCTGCCCGCCATGCTCGAGCGCATCCGCGGCCACCTGAAGACCGAGGCGCGCACGGTCAACGGCCGCACCCTCGGCCAGAACATCGAGGGCGCCGAGGTGTTCAACGACGACGTCATCCGCCCGCTCGCCAACCCCATCTATGCCGAAGGCGCACTGGCCGTGCTGCGCGGCAACCTCGCGCCCGATGGCGTGGTGATCAAGCCCAGCGCCTGCGCGCCGCACCTGCTGCAGCACACCGGGCGCGCGCTGGTGTTCGACGACTATCCGGCGCTCAAGAAGGCGGTGGACGATCCCGAGCTCGACGTGACCGGCGACGACATCCTGGTGCTGCGCAACGCCGGCCCGCGCGGCGCCGGCATGCCCGAGTGGGGCATGCTGCCGATCCCGACCAAGCTGCTGAAGCAGGGCGTGAAGGACATGCTGCGCCTGTCGGATGCGCGCATGAGCGGCACCAGCTACGGCGGCTGCCTGCTGCACTGCTCGCCCGAGGCGGCCATCGGCGGCCCACTCGCATTGGTGCGCACGGGCGACCGCATCACGGTAGACGTGCCCGCACGCACGATCCATCTCGAAGTGAGCGACGAGGAATTGGCGCGGCGCAAGGCCGCCTGGACACCGCCCGCCCCGCGCTACGAGCGCGGCTACGGCTGGATGTTCAGCCGCCACATCCGCCAGGCCAACGAGGGCTGCGACTTCGACTTCCTCGAAACCGGGTTCGGCCGCCCGGTGCCCGAGCCGGACATCTTCTGAAGCCCGCTTCCCCGATCAACGACCAAGCCAACAAGCCAACGGAGACCGACGACGTGAATCCCCCAACTCGCGAGAAGCTGATGAAGGTCAGCACCGCCACCCTGTGCACGGCGCTGTTCAAGCGCGGACTGCGCAACCAGTTCATCCAGGACGTGCATCCGCTCGACCCGACGCTTCCCAACATGGTCGGCGAGGCCTTCACGCTGCGCTACATGCCGGCGCGTGAGGACCTGAACCCGATCACCGTGTTCAACGACCGCAACCATCCGCAGCGCCAGGCCGTGGAGCAGTGCCCGGTGGGCGCGGTGCTGCTGATGGACAGCCGCAAGGACGCGCGCGCCGCCTCGGCCGGCGGCATCCTGGTGAGCCGGCTCATGAAGCGCGGCGTGGCCGGCGTGGTCACCGACGGCGGCTTTCGCGACAGCCCCGACATCGCCCGGCTCGGCTTTCCCGCCTACCACCAGCGCCCGAGCGCGCCCACCAACCTGACCTTGCACCAGGCCATCGACATCAACGTGCCGATCGGCTGCGGCGACGTGGCCGTGTGGCCCGGCGACGTGGTGGTGGGCGATGCCGAAGGCGTCATCGTGATTCCGGCGGTCATGGCCGACGAGGTCGCGGCCGAGGCCACCGAGATGACCGTCTTCGAGGACTTCGTGCAGGAGAAGGTGCTCGAAGGCCGCTCCATCCTCGGCCTCTATCCGCCGACCGACGAGCAAAGCCGCACCGAGTTCGCCGCCTGGCGGCAGGCCTGCGGGCGCTGACGCCGGTTTTTTTCCCGACGACGACAAACGAAAAGAGAGACAACACCATGCCCTTCATCCAACGCGCCGCGGGCCTTTGGTCCGCCGCGCTCGCATCCGCCCTCGCATTGGCACCGGCCGCGGTCCTCGCGCAGGCCGAATGGCCCGCCGCCAAGCCCATCACCTACGTGGTGCCCTTCACCGCCGGAGGCTCCACCGACATCGTGGGCCGCATCCTGTCGAACAAGCTGCAGGAGAGCCTTCACCAGTCGGTGGTGGTGGACAACAAGCCGGGGCAGGCCGGCGGCATCGGCGCGGCCTACGTGGCCAAGGCCGCGCCCGACGGCTACACGCTGTTCGGCGGCACCATCAGCACGCACGCCATCAATCCCAGCCTCTACAAGAAGCTGCCCTACGACGCCATCAAGGACTTCGAGCCCGTGTCGCTGGTCGGGCGGCTGCCCAACGTGCTGATCGTCAACAGCCAGCTTGGCGTGAACTCGGTGGCCGAACTCATTGCGCTGCTCAAGAAGGACGAATCCAAGCGCACCTTCGCGTCTTCCGGCGCCGGCACCTCGACGCACCTGGCGGGCGAGATGTTCGCCGACATGATCGGCGTGAAGCTCACGCACGTGCCGTACAAGGGCACGCCGCCCGCCATGACCGATGTCGCATCGGGCCTGGTGCCCTTCATGTTCGACCAGGTGACCGCCGCGCTGCCGCTCGTCAAGAGCGGCCGGCTCAAGCTGCTGGCCGTGACCACCGGAAAGCGCATCGCGCTGGTGCCGGAACTGCCGACCATGATCGAGTCGGGCGTGCCGGGCTTCGAGATGTCGTCGTGGCAGGCGGTCTACGCGCCGAAGGGCACGCCCAAGCCCATCGTGCAGCGCCTGAATGCCGAGATCGTGAAGGCGTTGAAGCAGCCCGACGTGCAGGCCAAGCTCTCGGGCCAGCTGGCCATGGAGATCGTCGGCAGCACGCCCGAGGAACTGCGCGACCACATGGCGCGCGAGATTCCGCGCTGGGCCGAGCTGGTGAAGAAGTCGGGGGCGACCGCGGACTGATCCCCGGGTCCTGCGTGGGAAGACGCGGCCATGATCGAGCGCGTGAACGAGATCGGCAAGAAGCGCATCGTGCTGTCGAGCCTGTGGACCGGCGTGCGCATCGTCGGGCCGGCGCTGTCGGTGATCGACCAGGGCTTCGAGGTGTTCGAAGAAGGCGTTCGCCCTCCCTTGGCGCTATAACCGAAGGGCGCGGCCTGCCAGGCTGCGCTCGATCGCCTCCACGGCGCGAGAGAGCCCGTCTTCCGCGCGCATCTTCTCGCCCAGTGCCAGCGCACGGGCCCGCACCTCGGGGCGGCCGGCAAACGCAAGGCCGCGCGCCAGGTCGTCCGCGCCGAGCCGGCTGCCCGCCACCGCGTCGGGCGCCACGCCGGCCTGCGCCAGCTGGTGTGCCCAGAAGAACTGGTCGCCCGCGAACGGCACCACCACCGACGGCACCCCGGCACGCGCCGCCGAATGCGTGGTGCCCGAGCCGCCGTGGTGCACCACCAGCGACGTGCGCGGAAACAGCCAGTCGTGCGGCACCTCGCCCACCACGTGGAAATTGGTCGGCAGCCCCTGCGTGTCGATGCCGCTCCAGCCGGGGTGCAGCACCGCGCGCCGGCCCGCCACGCCATCCACCACCACCTGGCGCAGGCGGGCGGCATCGAAGCCGGTCATGCTGCCGAAGCCGATGTAGACCGGCGCCTCGCCCGCGGCCAGGAAAGCGGCCAGCGCGGGCGGCGGCTGCCAGTCGGGCGCCGGTGGAATCCACTGCCCGCAGACTGCGGCATTGGCGGGCCAGTCGGCCGGCCGCGGCACCAGGCTCGGCGAAAAGCCGTAGAGCATCGGGTGCGTGCTCCACATGCGCCGGCGCGGCGGCAGTGCGCACACCTCGGCGCGCGCCGCGTTCACCGCCGGGCGGAACGCGCGCCACAGCATCGCGTTGACCAGATGGTGGCTCGCGCGGTGCAGCCAGCGCGGCACGCGGGAAGGGGGCAGGAAAGGCGACGCGAAGTCGCGCGTCGGCGTGAGCGGAAACAGTCCTGCACCGACGGCCGGCACGCGCAGCGCCTCGGCCGCCGACAGCCCCACGAAGGCGGCCAGCCCCGCGCACACGATGGCCTCGCTGCCGCGCGCCGTCTCGACGGCCTGGCGCAGCCATGCGGTGGCGTTGCCGTTGGCAATGGCTGCGAGCGCCTTGGCGGCCGCGCCGGGCCGCTCGCTGTGCGCCACCACGTTGGCGATGGCTCCGCTCGCGCCGAGCGCGCCCCGGATGTCGCCGGCCAGCGCCTGCGTGCGCACGCCCAGCCTTTGCGCGGCGCCCAGCGTCGATGCGTCGGCCAGCAGCACCGATGAATGGCCGGCTTCGTCGAGCGCGCGGCACAGGGCCGCGAGCGGGCGCGCATCGCCCTCGGTGCCATAGGTGAGCACGGCGATCTTCATGCGCGCTTCCTCCGCGGCGGTTTGCCGGCGGCACCGGCGCCATGGACAAAGATGTCGACGATCACCGCGAACTCGTCGGTGAGCACCAGCCCCGGCAGCGTCAGCCAGCGCATCAGCGCGCCGAAGTACAGGTGGTGCAGCAGCGACGACAGGTGCTCGGCCGGCACGTCGGCGCGCAGCGTTCCGTCGTCCTGCGCCTGCGCGACCAGCAGCGCGAAGAGCCCCGCGAGATCGCGCGGGCGCTCGTCGACATCGCCGGCGCCGAGCTCGTCCTCGATGTTGAGAAAGCGGAAACGGAAATAGTCGAGCAGGTAGGCCCGATGGCGCTGCGACCATTCGGCCGACGCATCGAGCAGGCGCATCAGCCGCGGCTCGAAACCGCCGGGCTGCGCCACCAGGCCGCGCAGGCGCTGCGTGTCGGCCGCCAGTTCCATGTGCACCCAGTGCGCGAGGATCGCTTCCTTGGTGGCGAAGTGGTTGTAGAGCGTGCCCTTGGCCACATCGGCCTGCAGCGCGATCTGCTCCATGGTGGTGGCGTCGTAGCCGTTCGCCTCGAAGAGCTGCATGGCGGTGGTTGCCACATGGTCGAGCGTCTGTGCGCGCCGCCGCTCGCGGCGGCCTGGGAGTTCGGGGGCTGGCAAAGGGGTGGCCTCAAATATGAACGACGTATAAGTTTATACGACGTTCAAATGTACGAGCAACGCTCGCCGCTCAATGCCGACCGGCGCGGTGCGCCATGCGGTTTCGGGGACAATGCGGCAGGTGACATCGAGGCCGGACAATGCTCCAGGAGATGGACGCGCTGATCCGCCGGGCCGACCTGGCCGTGCCGGCCGCCGTGATCCAGCGCGCGGCCATCGGCATCGACTGATTCATCCTTCCACACCCGTTCCCGTCTTCCTTTCACAGAATGTCCGCCTCAGCGCTTCCCTTTTTCAAAGCATTCCATGACCGCGTCGCGCTGCCCTGCGCGCAGCGCGGCTTCGAGAGCGGCGTGTACTGACCCTGCATCCGGTGCAAGCGATGCTTTACGAAGCCGGCCCCGTGCTGGTCTTCATGGCCTGCGTGGCGCTGGCCACTTACGCGCAGAACCTCACGGGGTTCGCATTCAGCCTCATCCTGCTTGGCCTGGTGTCGGTGTTCCACGTCGCCAGCGTGGGCGACACGGCCAACGCCGCCACGGTGCTGAGCCTGATCAATGCATGGACCTATTTCCGCGCGCGGCCCGGCGTGGTGCCGTGGCGGCTGATGAAGCCGGCGCTCAACGGCAGCACCGTGGGCGTGATCGCGGGGCTCATGCTGCTCACCTGGCTCAGCGGCGGCGCGGTGAACTGGCTGCGCGGCCTGCTGGGCGTGTCGATCCTGGGCTGCGCGCTGCTGCTGGTGCTGCAGGGCAGGCCGCAGCCCGCGGTGTCGGGCCGCACGAGCTTTGCCGTCATCGGCGGGCTGTCGGGCGTGCTGGGCGGGCTGTTCTCGAGCTCGGGGCCGCCCATCGTCTTTCACATGTACCGCCAGCCGCTGGAGCGCGAACTGGTGCGCCGCGCACTGCTGCTGATGTTCGCGTTCAATTCGCTGGTTCGGCTCGTGATCGTGCTGCCCACGGGGCACTTCTCGTGGCGCGCGGCGCTGCTGGCCGCCTGCGCGATGCCGGTGGTTTACGGCGTGACGCGGCTGCACCATCGGCTGCCGAACAAGCTGCAGCCGCGCACCCTCAAATGGCTGGTGGGCGGCTTGCTGGCCGCGGCGGGTTCGACCTTGATCGCGAGCGCGTGGCTTGCGATCGCGCAGGGCTGAGCGCCCGCTCCCTCTTCACGCGCGCATGGGCGCGCGGCTTCTGTCGTTGTTGGCCGTGACGAACTTGGCGAGCAGCTTCATGAAATCGCGGCGCTCCTGCTCGCTCATGGTGCCGAATAGCGCGTCCTGCATCTGGGCCATTGCCGGCACCGTTTGCGCAAGCAGCGTGGTGCCCTCGGCGGTCAGGCGCAGTTCGCGCTGGCCGCGCGCCAACACCTGGCGCGTGATCCAACCCTTGGTTTCCAGCCGCGCGGCGATGTCGGCGGCGGTGGAGGTATCGAGCGCCACCTGCTGGGCCAGCGTCACCTGGTCGATGCCCGGCTTCTTCTGCAAGGTGCGCAAGATCGCGTATTGGACCGGTGTGACGTCACGCCCCAGCTTCTCGTGGAACACCGAAACCGCGATCTGATGGGCCCGGCGAATCAGGTGGCCCGGCTGGTCATTGATGTCGATCTCGGCGGCGTCGGAGGTGGGGCTGGGCATGGTGTCGAAACCAGAATCGGTCCCGGCGGTGAAGACGGAGCCTGCGATTCTAGGGGGTCGTTCCACCGCGCCAGCTCCTACAGGTCGAGCACCAGCATTGGCGAACGCGAGCGCGAACAGCAGGGGGTGAACTGGTCGTTGGCCGCCTGTTCTTCCGGCGACAGGTACATGTCCTTGTGGTCCGGCTCGCCTTCCAGCACGCGCGTGAGGCAGGTACCGCACACGCCCTGTTCGCAGGAGGTCGCCACCTCGACGCCCGCCGCGGCAAGCGCCTGCACCACCGTGCAATCCTTGGGCACCGTGACGATGCGCCCCGAGCTCGCCAGCTTGACCTGGAATTCCGCATCGGCGTCCAACGCGGCGATCTCGGCCGAGAAGAACTCGTAGTGCAGCTGGTCGGCCGGCCAGCCGGCGGTGCGCGCGGCCTCCAGCACCCAGTCCATGAAGCCCTTCGGGCCGCAGACATACAGGTGCACGCCCGGCTGCGGCGTGCCGATCGCCGCCGGCACCGACAGCTTCTGGGCCGCGTCCCCGTCGTCGAAGTGGAACCGCACCTGCGATGCGAACGCGGACTGCGCGATGCGCCCGGCAAAGGCGGTGCGATCGAGGGAGCGCGTGCAGTAGTGCATCTCGAAAGGCGCTGCGCTCAGCGCCAGCCGCTCGGCCATGCACAGGATCGGCGTCACGCCGATGCCGCCTGCGATCAGCACGCTGCGTGCGGCCGCGTGCGCCAGCGGAAAGTGGTTCTTCGGTGCACTGATACGCAGCAGGCTGCCTTCCTGCACCAGTTCGTGCATCGCCTGCGAGCCGCCGCGAGATGAGGGATCGCGCAGCACGCCGATCAGATAGCGGTGGCTCTCCTGCGGATCGTTGCACAGCGAGTACTGGCGCGTGAGGCCGTTCGGCAGATGCACGTCGATGTGCGAGCCGGCCGAGAAGGCAGGCAGGGCATGCCCGTCGGCGTGCACCAGTTCGAAGGTGCAGATGTCCAGCGCCTCCGCGTGCTTGCGGGCGACGCGCACGTTCAGTTCGGAGGCGTTCATGCCGCACCTTCCTGGGCGATGGGGGCCTGGCCTTCTTGCGCGATCAGGCGCTCCAGCACGCGGCGCGACTGCACGCCGCCCGAGTCGATGTTGAGTTTCAGCAGCGAGCGAGTCGGGTGGGCGAGCAGGTTGCGCTGCTGGGATTCGAGCATCTCCAGGTCTTCGCTGAAGATCTTGCCCTGGCCTTCGCGGATCGATGCGGTCAGCGCCTTGTCGTGCGGCTGGAAGTTGCGCGCCATGCCCCAGAAGTACCAGTGCGAGGTCTCGGTCTCGGGCGTGATGAAGTCCACCACGATGCTCGACACCTTGTGCGCCGGATCGGCGTTGTAGCCGCCCTTGCCGGCGTGGGCGACGCCCACCTCGATCAGCACGTGGCTGGGCGGCGTGAAGCGGCAGATCTGCCAGCGGTCGACCGGCACGTCGTCGGCCAGGTGGTTGCCGCGCAGCGCCATGCGCCAGAAGGGCGGCGCCGAGATGTTCTCCATGAAGCGGCTGGTGGTGACCTGGTCGCCCTCGGTCTTGGTGGTGGTGGGCGTCTCGTCGATTTCCTTCTGGCCGATGCTGGTCGAATGCACGTAGGTCTCGTGCGTCAGGTCCATCAGGTTGTCGATCATCAGGCGGTAGTCGCACTGGATGTGGAACAGCCCGCCGCCATAGGCCCAGTCCGGGCTTTCGGCCCATTCGAGGTGATGCAGCTTGGCCGGGTCGGCCAGGGCGGGGTCGCCGGGCCAGACCCAGACGAAGCCGTAGCGCTCGATGACCGGGAAAGAGCGGATCGCCGGGAAGCCGCGCACGCGCTGTCCGGGCATCGCGACCGTCTTTCCGTCGCAGCCCATCTCCAGTCCGTGGTAGCCGCACACCAGCTTGCCTTCGACCACCCGGCCCAGGGACAGAGGCGCCCCGCGATGCGGGCAGAAGTCTTCCAGTGCCGTTGCCTTGCCTTCCGCGGCACGGTACAGCACGAGGTTCTCGCCACAGATCTTGCGGCCCAGGGGCTTGTCGTCGATCTCGTTGCCCGTGCAGGCCACGTACCAGGTGTTTTTCGGGAACATGTAGCTTTCCTTTGGATGGCTGGGTTGGGAGGAGGGGCGGTCAGTGCGCGCTGATCACGCGGCCGGCCGGCTGCGCCGCGGCGCTTCGGCGCAGTGCGAGGACGGCTGCCGTCGCCGCGATCGGCGGCAGCGCGTAGGCGTAGTAGAGATGCGGCGGCTGCCAACCGCCATCGAGCAGCATCCCGGCAATGAGCGGCGCGAGGATGGCGCCGATGCGGCCGATGCCGATCGCCCATCCCATGCCGGTCGTGCGCACGGCGGCCGGGTAGATCACCGGTGCGAATGCATAGAGCCCGGCCATCGACCCGAAGATGAATCCGCCGATCAGGAAGGCGATCGCGAACGATGCGCCGAGGTGGCCGGTTGCCGCGCCGAACACGGCCATGGCGAGGGCCGTGATGGTCAGGCTGGCCGCGGTCAGGCGCCCGAGGTTCAGCCGCGCGACAAGCAGCCCGAACAGGCTGCCTCCGACGATGCCGCCGATGTTCAGCAGCACGCCGCCGGTGATGCCCTCGCGCGCCGACAGCCCTGCCGAGACCAGCAGCTTCGGCGTCCAGCTCAGTGCGAAGTAGAAGCTGAACATCAGCAGGAAGAACGCAGCCCACAGCAGCAGCGTCGAGCGCGCCAGGCTTGCACTGAACAGGCTCGCCACCGTGGCGGCGGAGCGCGCGCCGGCCGGCGGCAGCGGCGGGAGTTCGGCCAGCTCTGGACGCTTCATCTGGCGCAGCAGCGCGTTGAGCTTGCGCAGCGCGCTGGCGGGGCGCCTGGAGACAAGGAAGTCGACCGATTCGGGCAGGCGCCACAGCACCAGCGGAATCATCAGCGCCGTGGCGATGCCACCGAAGAGAAAGACGGAACGCCAGCCATAGCTCTCCAGCAGGACGGCGGCAATGCTGCCGCCGATCGTCGCACCGATCGGATAGCCCGTTGCCTGCAGCGCCACCGCGGTGCTGCGCCATTTGTTCGACGCGTATTCGGAGGTGATGACGCCCACGCTGGCCAGCATGCCGCCGATGCCCAGGCCGGTGAGCGCGCGCAGCGCCGCCAGCTGAGTGCTGCTCCGGGCCAGCGCCGACAGCCCCATGCCGAGCGCGATCACCACCAGGCACAACAGGATGACGGTTTGCCGTCCGAAACGATCGGCCAGCGGCGCGAGGAACAGCGAGCCGGCAGCCATGCCGAACAGGCCGGCACTGAACAGCACGCCGAGCTGGGCGCCGCTGAGCTTCCACTCTGCCGACACGCTGGCCGCGGTGAAAGCCATGACCAGCACGTCGAAGCCGTCGAGCATGATCAGCGCGATGCAGATCGTGATCGCGCTCCACTGAAACCGGCTCATCGGGCCTTCATCGAAGGTCTTGCGCAGATCCTGGGTCATTTTGTCTCGATGTGCAGGGCGGCCAAGTACATTGCTGGCGCTCCTTGATTCAGTACACTGAATGACAATCAGTGTACTGAATCAACGCGGATCGAATCAAGTCCCCGTCGACTGGGGTTTACCCTTGTTGGGAGCGGCGAGCCAGCGGGGAAGGCATCCCCGAAATCACGGGAGAAGACGGCTGAACGTCAGCGTCAAGCAGGCACTGGCTGCACCGTCGATGCGCACACGCGGTTGCGCCCGCCGGACTTTGCGGCGTACAGCGCCTTGTCCGCGGCCCGGATCAGTTCCTTGGGCTGACCTGCCTTCCCGGCTGCGGGGGTGAGCGCGTCCACGCCCGCGCTCAGCGTCACGAATCCGTCGGCGGTGCCGGCATGTTCGATCTTCAGGTCTCGCACGGCGCTGCGGATGCGTTCGGCCAGCATCACGGCGCTCGCCACGTCGGTGTTGGGCAGCAGCACCGCCAGTTCTTCTCCGCCATAGCGGGCCGCCAGGTCGCCCGGCCGCCGGGAAGCGAGCCTGGCGATGGTGCGGCCGATGGTCTGCAGGCACTCGTCGCCCGCCGCATGGCCATAGATGTCGTTGTACTGCTTGAAGCAATCGACATCGATCATGATCAAGGCCAGGGTGCTCGCAGTGCGTGCCGCGCGGCTGTATTCGCTGTCCAGCGCCACGTCGAACTGCCTGCGGTTCGCGAGCCCGGTCAGGCCGTCTTCCATGGCAAGCGTGTTGAGGGTCTTGTTCAGCGTTTCCAGCGCGTCGCGTGCCTGCCGCAGCTCGGCTTCGGTGCGGGTCTGGAGCTGGAACTGCCGCACCAGCCGCCAGCCGATGAAGCCGACGATCAAGGCCAGCAGAAGAACGCCACCCGAATGCCACAGCGTCTCGCGCCACCAGTTGGCCAGGATCTCGTCCTTGGACAGGGCCGCGGAAACGAAGAGCGGATAGTTGTCGAGGCGCCGGAAGCTGTTCAACCGTGTCACGCCGTCCTGCGCCGACTTGATGAAGGCCGTTCCGACCGGCCCTTGCGCGGTGTAGGAGCGGAAGAGTTCGGTTTCCAGCATGTTCCGGCCCACGACGCCGGGGCCATAGGGCCGGCGGGTCATCATGGTTCCGTCTTCGAGCACCAGCGCGACGGCGCCGGCGTCGCCGATGTCGAGGCTGTCGTAGAACTTCGAGAAGAAGTCGACGTGGATCGTTGCGAGCGCCACCCCGGCAAAGCTGCCATCGGCATGATTGATGCGCCGTGAAACCGGGATCAGCAGCCTGCCGGTGGTCCGGCTCTTCACCGGAATGCCGATGTGCGGCCCGCGCGTTTCATGCGTGCGGTGAAAGACGAAATACTCCCGCTGCGCGTTGTTCAGGTTTTCCGGCCGCGTGAGGCGGGAGTTCGCAACCCAGTTGCCGTCCTTGTCGTAGATGTGCAGGCCGTCGAGCTGCGGGAGCTCGGCGACGCGCAGGGCAAGCACCCGGCGAAGCCGCGCCACGTCGGCCGGATCGGTGCCGTCGTGCTCCACGCGCTCGACCATGCCGACCAGCACCGTGTCGGCCTTCTTGAACGTGTCGTCCGCCTGCTGCACCATGGCGCGCGCGAGGTTCGACGCCGCCACGTTCATCTGCTGGAGCTGGTCGGAACGCGACTGCCAGCTGTTCCAGAAGTCAATTGCCAGAAGACTGAGGCAGACGACGGCCACGAAAGCCATGGTCCGGGCGGTGATGGAGGGTCCGCGAAGCACTACGCACTTTCGGAGCAATGAAGCATGGCGGCGGAGGGGATCATGGGGGTACCTCGCCGGAGGCGAATGCGGCCCCAATGTATCCGAATGCGACGCCCTGCGCGCAACCGGCGGCCATTTGATGGGTGCGTCAGCCGGGCGGCAGCTGGCGCAGTTTGCGGTAGAGCGTGTTTCGGCTGATTCCCAGCCGGCGCGCGGCTTCGGAGAGGTTCCCGGCGCACGACTGCACCGCCTGCGACACCGTGCGGTCCGAGAGGGTTTTCAGGTCCGCCGTGTCGGCTGCGGGCATGGCCGGCGCTTGCGTGGAAATCTCGCGCAGTTCGTCGGCCAGGTCGTCGGGCAGGTGCCACCAGTCGATCTGCGCCTCGTGGTCGGCCAGCAGGGCGCAGGCGGTGTGCAGTGCGCTGTTCAACTGGCGCAGATTGCCGGGCCAGCGGTAGCGCGACATGGCGAGTGCGAGGTCCGGTGCCAGCTGCAGTTCGCGGTCGGGCTCGATGCCGCGCAGCATCCGCGCCACCAGGTGCGGCAGGTCCTGCCGCTCGCACAGCGACGGCAGCTGGAGGGTCAGTCCGTTGAGCCGGTAGTACAGGTCTTCGCGGAAGCGCCCGGCCTCGATCTCGCGGCGCAGGTTGCGGTGCGTTGCGCACACCAGGCGGAAGTCCACCGCCACCGGCTTGCCGCCGCCCAGCGGCGTCACCTGCCGGTCCTGCAGCACGCGCAGCAGCCGCGCCTGCAGCGCGAGCGGCATGTCGCCGATCTCGTCGAGCAGCAGCGTGCCGCCGTGCGCCTCGCGGATGCGGCCGATCGCGCCTTCGCGGCTCGCGCCGGTGAAGGCGCCGGGCCGGTAGCCGAAGAGCTCGGCCTCGATCAGCTGCTCCGGCAGCGCGGCGCAATTGACCGCGACGAACGGAGCCTCCCGGCGCGTTCCGCTGGCATGCAGCGCCCTGGCGAACACCTCCTTGCCGACGCCGGAGGCGCCGAGCAGCAGCCAGGAGATCGGCTTGTCCAGCACGCGCCGGGCGCGCTCGACCGCGGCGCGCATGGCCGGGTCGCCGGTGTCCAGTTCGGCCAGTGCATCGGCGCGCGTTTCCGCCGGACGCCGAGCCGGGCCAGCCTCGTGGGCAGCCACCAGCACATGGCGACCGGCCTCGGCCCGCAGCCAGAGCGCGCTGCCGTCGTGCCGGCGCACCGTGCGCGGCGCGCCGCCCGGCTGGCGGCACCAGGCCATCAGCGTCGGCAAATCCAGTTGCAGCATCTGCTCGATCGTTGCGGCGCCCACGTCGGCGCGGGACAGGCCCAGCATCGCGAGCGCGGCCGCATTGGCGCCCACCAGCCAGCCGTCGTCCGACAGCGCCAGCAGGCCTTCGGTCACGCTGCCGATGCCCTCGGGCTGCAGATGCAGGCGCAGCCGCAGGTTGGCGGCGTGGCGCGTGTCGAACAGCTTCTGCTCGACCGTGCGCACGGCAAGCCGCACCAGCGCCAGCGCATGGCGATGGTGGCCGCGGTGGTCGCCCGAGATGTCGAGCACGCCCAGCACGCGGCCATCGGGCCCGGTGATCGGTGCGGCCGTGCAGGTGAGAAAGCCATTGCGGTCGAGGTAGTGCTCGCCGGCATGCACCACCACCGGCGACGCATCGGCCAGCGCGGTGCCGATGGCATTGGTGCCGCGCCACCGCTCGTGCCAGTTGGCGCCCGGGCGCAGCGCCACGCGCTGGGCGCGGTCCGCAAAATTCGCGTCGCCCATGGCCTCGAGCAGCATGCCCTGCGCGTCGGCGAGGATCACCAGGCTGTCGGTGTCGCGCATCTGCTCGAACAGGAACTCCATCACCGGCCGCGCATGGGAGGCCAGTTCGCGCTGCTGCTCGAGCGCGCGTGCCAGCTGCGCCGCGGAGGCGTGGGGCGCGCCCGGCGCGCGGCCGACCGGCGCCAGGCCGAAGCCGCGGCTGCGCTCCCAGCTTCGGCGCAACGCGGCATCGATGAGGCCATCGGCCACTTCGCCGGTGGTCGTCAACTGGCGGCGCGCTTCGCGCAGGCGCGAGCCTGGCGTGCGGGCGGCGACGTGGTGGAAATTCGTCTGCATCTGTTGTCTCCAGTCGGGCCTCTGCGGGCCTCGGTGTCACGGCATCGGACGGTTCGAGCATGAATGCGGTGGAGCACTGTCCCGTTTCGTGACAGGTGCTCACCGCGGCACGCCTTGCTGCGCAGTCTGTTGCAAGAAACTGACCCGATTCTTGCGCCAGATCAGGGGATTCGCGCTCAAGCCCCCGTGGCATGGCACATGCAATGCAGCACACCCGGGGCCGCGCGGCATCCGGTTTGCGCGGTCGCCTTCCACCCCAACCCGACGGAGACAAGAGACCATGCAATACGCCAGCCCCAACACCCCCGGCGCGAAGATCGACTTCAAGCCGGCCTACGACAACTTCATCAACGGCAAGTTCGTGCCGCCGGTGAAGGGCCAGTACTTCGACGTGATCACGCCGATCACCGGCAAGCCCTACACGCGCGCAGCCCGCTCGGGCGCCGAAGACATCGAGCTCGCGCTCGACGCGGCCCATGCCGCCGCGGGCGCATGGGGACGCACCTCGCCGGCGGAGCGCGCCAACGTGCTGCTGAAGATCGCCGACCGCCTGGAGCAGAACCTCGAACTGCTCGCCTATGCGGAAACGGTGGACAACGGCAAGCCGATCCGCGAGACGCTCAACGCCGACATTCCGCTGACCGTGGACCACTTCCGCTACTTTGCCGGCTGCCTGCGCGCGCAGGAAGGCGCACTGAGCGAGATCGACGAGAACACCATCGCCTATCACTTCCACGAGCCGCTGGGCGTGGTGGGGCTGATCATTCCGTGGAACTTCCCGATCCTGATGGCCGCGTGGAAGCTCGCGCCCGCCATTGCCGCGGGCAACTGCGTGGTGCTCAAGCCGGCCGAATCCACGCCCGTGAGCATCATGGTGATGGCCGAGCTGCTGGCCGACCTGCTGCCGCCCGGCGTGCTCAACATCGTCAACGGCTACGGCCGCGAGGCCGGCATGGCGCTGGCGGGCAGCAAGCGCATCGCGAAGATCGCCTTCACGGGCTCCACCGCCACGGGCCGCGTCATCGCGCAGGCCGCGGCCGGCAACCTGATTCCCGCCACGCTGGAGCTCGGCGGCAAGAGCCCCAACATCTTCTTCGAGGACATCGCCGACGCGGACGACGACTTCTTCGACAAAGCCGTGGAAGGCCTGGTGCTGTTTGCCTTCAACCAGGGCGAGGTCTGCACCTGCCCGTCGCGCGCGCTGATCCAGGAATCGATCTACGACAAGTTCATGGCGCGCGCACTGGAGCGCATCAAGGCCATCAAGCAGGGCCATCCGCTGGACACCGACACCATGATGGGCGCCCAGGCCTCGGCCATCCAGATGGACAAGATCATGAGCTACCTCGCGCTCGGCAAGGAAGAGGGCGCGCAGTGCCTCACTGGCGGCGGCCGCGCACAGCTTGGTGGCGAACTGGCCGGCGGCTACTACATCCAGCCCACGCTGTTCAAGGGCCACAACAAGATGCGCATCTTCCAGGAAGAGATCTTCGGCCCCGTGCTCGCGATCGCCACCTTCAAGACCGAGGCCGAGGCACTGGAGATCGCCAACGACACGCCCTACGGCCTGGGCGCTGGCGTGTGGACGCGCGACGGCAGCACCGCCTACCGCATGGGCCGCGCCATCCAGGCCGGCCGCGTGTGGACCAACTGCTACCACGCCTATCCGGCGCACGCCACCTTCGGTGGCTACAAGGAATCGGGCATCGGCCGCGAGACGCACAAGATGATGCTCGACCACTACCAGCAGACCAAGAACCTGCTCGTGAGCTATTCGCCGAAGAAGCTCGGGTTCTTCTGACCGCGCAGGCGCGTCCGAAGATAACGGTCCTGTAATCCAGCCGGCGGGAAACCGTCGGACTGGACGGCTAGAGTGGCACGCATGCCCGTCGAATACAGACAGGCATTGCCGCTCTATCTACAATGCTCCGCATGCACCGGGTTCGCCTCTTCGTCCTTTGGATCATGATGTTTGCCGTGCCCTTCCAGGCGTACGCGGCGGCAGCCATGGTCTTTTGCGGACCGGGCCATGACGGTGCGCTGGCCGTGGCGGCAACTGCCGCGCCGGCCGGAGCGCACCAGGCGCATGGCGATAGGCATGCAGACCATCACCACCACGAAGCCGCCGCGCAGGACGCCGGGCCATCCGCCGACGGCCACGGCGCCGGCACCACCGCCCATGCAGATCCGGATGGAATGCACAAGTGCGGCACCTGCGGCGCGTGCCACGCCACTGCGCTCACCAGCACGCTGGAACTGATCGTGTTCCAGGGCCTTCCCCGCGCCGACCTCGTCGAGCCCGCCAGCACGGTGGCCACGGTCGCGCCGCGCCTTCTCGACAAACCTCCTCGCGCCTGAAGCGTTCGTGCGCCTGCGCGCGCCCGGTCACGGGCGCCGCAGCTGCAGCAGCGAACGCGCATGCATCGCCTGCGTCATGCCCGCCTCGGGCCGCTTGACGCACTCCGTTCATGAACACGCGAGGATTCCATGTTCCATTCATTGCCGGCCCGTTGGCTGGCTGTCTTTCCCGCCCTGGCGGCGCTCGCCGCCGCGGCCCAGCCGGTGCCGGCCCTCGCGCCGGCGACCGGTGAAGCAGCCACCCGTGCGCCCACCGCCCTGAGCTACAAGTCCGCGCTCGAGGGCTATCGACCGTTCACCGACGACAAGCCCATCCCGTGGAAAGAGGCCAACGAGACCGTCCGCCAGCGGGGCGGTTGGAAGGCCTATGCGGAGGAGGCGGCGGGTGGCGGCGCGGCCGATGCGCCTGCCGCGCACCAGGGGCACACGATGCCGATGCCTCCCGCGAAAAAGGAGCAGAAGCCATGAAGCGCGCCTTGCGCCTCACGGCCGCCGCTGCTGCGGCCGTCTTGCTGGCGGGCTGCGCCTCCGTCGGCATCGACGACGCCCTGCAGGACACCAACACCCAGGCCCAGCAGTTCACCGGCGGCAAGCTCGAACTCAGCCGCACGCAGGAACAGCGTGACCGCCGCTCCGCACTGACGCAGGAACTGCTGTCCAGGCCGCTGTCGCAAAGCGACGCGGTGCAGCTCGCGCTGGCCAACAGCCCCGCGGTCCAGGCCCTGGTGGCCCAGAGCTGGAGCGACATCGCCGCGGCCAACCAGTCGAGCCGGCTGCCCAACCCGGTCTTCAGCTTTGAGCGCATGCGCCTGAACAGCGAGCTCGAACTCGGGCGGCTCCTGTCTTTCGGCCTCGTGGACCTCATCCTGCTGCCGCAGCGCCTGTCGATCTCGCGCAGCCAGTCGAGCCAGGCCAAGGTGCAGCTCACCGGTGCGGTGGTCGACCAGGTCACGCAGGTGCGGCAGGCCTGGGTCCGCGCAGTGGCCGCGCAGCAGATGCTGCAGTACGCCGAGCAGGTCAAACGCTCGGCGCAGGCCAGTGCGGAACTTGCGCGGCGCATGCAGCAGATCGGCAACTTCAGCAAGCTGCAGCGCGCGCGCCAGCAGGTCTTCTATGCCGATGCGACCACGCAGCTGGCCTCGGCGCAGCACGCCGCCACCGCCGCGCGCGAGGAACTGATCCGCGCCCTGGGGCTCGACGATGCGCAGGCCGCCAGGCTGGCCTTGCCCGACCGGCTGCCCGATCTGCCCAAGGCGCCGCGCGAGGCCAAGGAAGTGGCTGCCACCGCGACCGAGCAGCGCCTGGACGTGCAGCTCGCGCGCGCGCAGCTCGACGTGGCGGGCAAGTCGCAGGGCATCAACCTGCTGTCGACCTTCGTCGACGTGGAGGTGGGCGGCCGGCGCGACACCGTGTTCGACAACGCCGAAGGCACCAAAAGCACGCGGCGCGGTTTCGAGCTCGACATCCGGCTGCCGCTGTTCGACTGGGGCTCGGCGCAGCGCGATGCATTGAACGCGCAATCCCTGGCCGCGGCCAACCGCTACGACGCCACCGTGCGCGGCGCTTCTTCCCAACTGCGCGAAGGCTACTCGGCCTACCGCACCGCCTACGACATCGCGCGGCACTACCGCGACGAGATCGTGCCGTTGCGCCAGGCCATGGCCGACGAGAACGTGCTTCGCTACAACGGCATGCTGATCGGCGTCTTCGAGCTGCTGGCCGAGGCGCGCGACCAGATCGCCAGCGTGAGCAACGCCATCAACGCCCAGCAGCAGTTCTGGCTGGCCGATGCCGCACTGGCGGCCTCGGTGATCGGAAAGCCCACGGCCATGGGCGCCACGACCGCCAGCGCGGGAGGCGAAGCCGCCCCCGCCGGCGCCGCCCATTGAGCGCGGCATCCGCGTTCACCAACGATTCGAACGACATGACCAACAGACGCAATTTCCTGAGCGGCGCCGGTGCCATCACTGGCGCCCTTGCGGCCGCGAGCGTGAGCAAGGTGGCCATGGCCGCGCTGCCCGAGCCCGTGACCCAGACCACGCCCAACACCATGCCGCCGCTCATGCCCGCGAGTGGTCGGCCCTACAACCCCGTGGTCACGCTCAACGGCTGGACGCTGCCCTGGCGCATGAACAACGGCGTGAAGGAATTCCACCTGGTGGCCGAGCCTGTGGTGCGCGAGATGGCGCCCGGCTTCAAGGCCAACCTGTGGGGCTACAACGGCCAGTCGCCCGGCCCGACCATCGAGGTGGTCGAAGGCGACCGCGTGCGCATCTTCGTGACCAACAAGCTGCCCGAGCACACCAGCGTGCACTGGCATGGCCAGCGCCTGCCCAACGGCATGGACGGCGTCTCGGGCCTGACCCAGCCGCCGATCCGCCCGGGCAAGACCTTCGTCTACGAGTTTGTCGCGCGCCGCCCCGGCACCTTCATGTACCACCCGCATGCGGACGAGATGACGCAGATGGCCATGGGCATGATGGGCTTCTGGGTGACGCACCCGAAGGCCGAGCATCCGCTGATCGAGAAGGTTGACCGCGACTTCGTGTTCCTGCTCAACGCCTACGACGTGGAGCCCGGGAGCGCCACGCCCAAGATCATGACCATGCTGGACTTCAACCTGTGGTCCTGGAACAGCCGGATCTTTCCCGGCATCGATTCGCTCAACGTGCGGCTCAACGACAAGGTGCGCATCCGCATCGGCAACCTCACGATGACCAACCACCCGATGCACCTGCACGGGCACGAGTTCCTCGTCACCGGCACCGATGGTGGGCCGACCCCCAGGAGCACGCGCCAGTACGAGGTGACCGCCGACGTGGCCGTCGGCCAGATGCGCCAGATCGAGTTTCTTGCCGACGAGGAGGGCGACTGGGCCTTCCACTGCCACAAGAGCCACCACACCATGAACGCGATGGGCCACGACGTGCCCACCCTCATCGGCCTGGACCACAAGGACGTAGCCAAGCAGATCACGAACCTGGTGCCCGACTACATGGTGATGGGCGAGCGCGGCATGGCCGACATGGGCGAGATGGAAATGCCCATTCCCGACAACACCGCGCGAATGATGACCGGCGAAGGGCCCTTCGGCTCGGTCGAGATGGGCGGCATGTTCAGCGTGGTGAAGGTGCGCAGGAACCAGAAGCCCGGCGATTACAGCAACCCCGGCTGGTTCAAGCACCCGAAGGGCACCGTGGCCTACGAACTCGACGGCCCGGCGCCCGAAACATCGCGCCAGCGCGATGCCGGCGCGGCCGCGATGCCTGCGCAGAACATGCCCGCGAAGAACATCGAAGTCCAGATCCGCAAGCCCGGCGGTGGCCACTCCGGCCACTGATTTTTCATCTTTCTTGTCCCTCTTTCTTCCAACCTCGAACCCTCAGAAGGAAAACCATGAAGCACAACATCCTCCGCAACACCGCCTTCGCAGCACTCACTGCCCTCGCGGCCGCGGGCGCCCTTGCCGCCGGCAACCACGCCGGGGGCCACGGCCATGGCGATGCCGACACGGCCATCGGCCAACCCGGCGTGGCTGCCAAGGCCACGCGAACCATCAACGTCGACATGACCGACGGCATGCGCTTCACGCCCGCCGACATCAAGGTGAAGCAGGGCGAGACCGTGCGCTTCGTCGTCAAGAACTCCGGCCAGCTCAAGCACGAGCTCGTGCTCGGCACCGAGAAGGAACTCAAGGAGCACTACGAAGCCATGAAGAAGAACCCCGAGATGGAGCACGCCGATCCCAACATGGTGACCCTGGCCGCGGGCAAGAGCGGCGAGATCGTGTGGCAGTTCACCAAGGCCGGCAAGTTCGACTTCGCATGCCTGCAGCCGGGCCACTACGACGCCGGCATGAAGGGCGCCGTGACGGTGGCCAGCAAGACCGCTGCCGCCAAGTAAGAAGACAACCCACCCTCCAGGAGAGACACGACCATGTCGAAGATTCGCATTGCACTCATGGCGGCGCTGGCCGCATTCGCTTTCACGGCTTCTGCCGCGGAGCTTGCCGATGGCGAGATCCGCAAGGTGGACAAGGACAACAAGAAGCTCACGATCAAGCACGGCCCGCTCAAGAGCCTGGACATGCCAGGCATGACCATGGTTTTTGGAGTGAGCGACGAGACCGTGCTGGACAAGTTCCAGCCGGGGGACAAGGTTCGCTTTGATGCGCAGAAGGCGGATGGGAAGATTGTTGTGACCCATATCGAGCCTGCGCGCTGAGGGGCAGTAGCTTCGGCGACCGAGCACCCCCCGTACTGGCAACCCAGCTTCAGCGGCTGGGTGACAGGCGGCCTTTTTGTTCCTTGGCAGCAACGGAAGAACTACTCGCGCACGTCAACGCCGTGCGGGCCTGCACTCTGGACCAATTCTGTGTGGATCTGCCGCAGATTGCGCCGCTGTTTCCGCGATTTGGTGGCCTCGATCGCAAGCCAGGTCGCGAGCTTGTCGGCATAGGGATCGAGCTTGCTTGAGCTCGCCCGCTTGGCGTAGCGCGGCGCTTCGTCGCCGGCTCGCAGGTACTTCTTTACGGTGTTGCGAGACAGGCCTGTACGCCTTGCAATCTCGCGAATGGACATCTGCTCGCGCAGGGCCCAGCCTCTGATGACACTCAATGTCGCCACGTCTATCACTCCTAGGATCCCCTGCCTTAAAAATGAGCAGGGTAGGGTTTTACGTGGGTCAGTCTTAGACGGAAATTAGTGCGTTAGCCGGGGGTGCGGATAAAAACTTGGACTGGTTTATGCCGCAAGTCCAAGGCTCACCCGGTATTCGATAGGGCTGAGAGAGCCAAGAGAGATCTTGATCCGCTTCTCGTTGTACCAACGGATGTACGAGTCGACCGCCTCGATGAATTGCTCAATGGTGGAGTTCTTCCAGTCTCGAGGATAGAACAGTTCGTTCTTCAGCCGACCGAAGAAGCCTTCGCAAGCTGCGTTATCAGGTGAGCATGCCTTGCGAGACATCGAGCGGGTGAAGTTAGCGTCGCTCATTCTTGATAGCCAACCTGGCCAGCGGTAGTGGCCGCCCCGATCGGAGTGAACCACAGGCCGGTGAGTAGTTTCGGCCACTGTCTCGATGGCTGCATCCAGCATCGTGTTGACCAACTCAGCGTCCGGACTGGTCCCAATGGTCCAGCTGACGACCATTCCATCGAAGCAGTCGATGATGGGCGAGAGGTACACCTTGCCAGCCGGGATCTGGAACTCCGTGATGTCCGTGAGCCATTTCTCGTTGGGGACCACGGCCTGGAAGTCGCGGTTGATGAGGTTCTCAGGCGCTGGACTGATCTCGCCAAGGTATGACGCATACCTGCGCTTCCTGGGCTTTGGAACAACCAGGCTTTCCTGCTTCATTAACCGCTGCACGACCTTCTCGGAGATCGCGACGTCCTGTCTAGTGAGCGAAGCTTGCAGCCTGCGGTAGCCATAGCAGCGGTGGTTCGACTCAAAGATGTCGGTGATGGATTGCCGCACCTCCAGGTACTTGTCGCCCACCGCTGCACGTGCCCGATGGTAGAAGTACGAACTACGCGCAAGATCCAACTGTGCAAGGAGCTCTGGCAGGCCATAGTGCTCCCTGAGGGCGTCAATCAGCAGTGTCTTCTCCCGGTTGGACAGGAGCTGCAGGTCGACGCCCAGGCCTTTTTTTAACAGTTCGTTGGCCTTGTTCAAGAGGTCCTGCTCAAGGCGAAGTTGCCTGACTTCGCGGCGCAGCGACTCAACCTGACGCTCGAGCTCGTCGCGCTCTTGCGACGGCGGAGATTGATTGGTGCTTTTCATGGATGCGGGTGCCTCACGTCCCAGAAGTTGGTTCTTCCAGTTGTACAGCGTTGGCCGGCACACGCCGAACTTGTCGGCTACAGCCTGCGCACTTTCCTCACGCGTGCAAAGCTCCATGACTCCCGCTTGCATCAGCTCCCCGGAATACCTTCGTCGCCCCACACTGCCAACGACAGCCCTTCTGACCTCAGGAATGGCCTCGCGAACCCACGCGGTCAGTGTCCCTCTGCCGGGGTAGCCCAATGCCCTCATGGTGGCAGCAATGCAGCGGTCGTGAGTGAGGTAGTGCTCGATAGCTGCCGCTTTTTGCTCCTGCGAGAACTTGGGTCTCCGGCCCGCATAGCCCGCTGGCAAGTCAAGCTTCTGCTGGTATTCGTTGTACCAGCCCTTCAGAGAATTTTTTGTTGGATAACCCAGCTGACGGATAGTGGGTCTGACGCGTTTGCCAAGCTTGATGTAGAGCTCAACGGCTCGAATCCGATCTTCGTAGGAATACATGAACTACCTCTAGGTAGTCCAAGTTTTCGTCCGCACCCCCGCCGGGTCAATTTTCGGTGGCAATCAACAATCGAGCAGCATGATGCTTCTCCGTTAGGGGCAACAGCACTGGTGAGTCGCCTTCCAGGACCCACTTTCCATTCGCTGGCCAATGTCCCTGAGCGCGTTTTCGACCTTGCCCCCGCGCTTCTCGACGCCCTTGAGCGTCCCGATAAGATTGGAGAACAATTTATAGCGCTAACTGCACGTCTATCCATGCCTGAAGTGATGACGCTATGACCTTGAACCCTGAAGGGCTCAGGTCCCCTAAGCCAGAGGCATAAACGTTTTTTTGGGACGCTTCGAGTGACAAAAGGACGCCCATGCCGCCACTATCGTCGCCGACGAGCAGGTATCCGGGGGCGTATTCGAAGACCTCGTAGGTTTGATTGCGCTCGGCCAAATCTTCGTGAGGATAAAGACTAAGTCCGCTTTCAAGAAGGCAACCATCTGAGAACATCAGGAACTGGATGTAATCATTAGGTAGTCGAATGCCAAGTTGTTGTTCGGCGCTAGCCACGTCGTTTGAATTCGCACCGGCGCGTAGTCCGCGAAGATTTGCGATAGCAGAAAAATTCATTTGAATGCCCCAAGACAATCGAAGTACTTATAGCTCTTTTTCATCGCCCTACGGGCGACGTCTGTCGGAACACCTGCATTGATCATTTGTCTATACCCGGTGTTGAATTCATCCCTGACAGTGGTCGTCCCCCAGCGCCCGCCAGGCTGGCTGTCGAGACCGCGACGCTGAGCTCTTTGGGCTGCTGAGATTTGGGCATGAGATTCACCGCTAGCGGAACGAAGTAGGACTGCTGGCGCTTGATTTCTGTCATACCCAGGGATGTTCTGCTCAGGCCACTCGTTCTGAACAGGATGATGCGATTGAACAAATTTGTCGGCACGGGTATTGCGATTCCCCGGCGCCCTGTTGGTATCAGGACTCAACTCGCCGTGCTTCCCGCTGTCCAGATTGCATGCACCGCCTGGTCTTACCTGAAGGCCTAACGGATCAATCCACTCAGTTGGATTCGATGCATACGCGTGCAGGTTTGGGCCACCGAGTAAGCCAATCGGATCTGCGCCGACAAACCTCCCGCTCTGCGGATCGTAGTACCGATGCCTGTTGTAATGCAGCCCGGTTTCCGCGTCCCAGTACTGCCCCTGGAACCGAATCGGATTCCTGAACCCCGCCTTCCGTCCCGCCTCGCTGATCGCCTGCTTCGCTTCGCCCCAGGCCTTGTAGCTGGCCGACCAGGCGATCCGCCCCTCATGGTCCGTCAGCTCCTGCGGCGTGCCCAGATGGTCGCACTGGTAGAACGCGATCTCTTCTCTCGCAAAGGCCTGCGGCGTCCTGAGCTGCTGCCCATTCCATAGCGGATCCTGCTCGATGTCGTAGCGTCCGCCGTTGGCCGCGATCAGCGCCTTCACGTCGGTGGTCTGGCTCAACGCCACGGCCTGCGCCTGGCGGATCTGCACCAGCGGCACGAAGGAGCCGGGCTCGTGGATGTAGTGCACGCTGTCGCCGCGCCAGGCCTGCTGCTCCTGTTGGCCCTCGGTGCTCTGCGTGCTCTCGAAGGCCAGCGTGTCCCCGTCCCAGCCGAACAAGGTCGTCGCGTATGAGCTTCGCTTGGCGATGCGCCGGCCCAGGGCGTCGTAGCTGAAGGTGGTGGTCTTGCCGTAGGTGCTCGCACTGCGCATGCGGTTGAAGCCATCCCAGGTGAACACGTTCTTCTCGCCGTTCCAGGTCCGCTCGATGAGGTTGCCGCGCTCGTCCCAGGTGTAGTGGGTGCCGGCGTAGTCCTTGAGCAGGTTGTCCATCAGCCGACCGGCCATGCTGCGGCCATCGCCGCCCAGGCGCACCGCGACGCGGGTGGTGACGCGGCCGGTGGGCCTGCGCGTTGGCACCGGTGTCGTCGGAAGGATGGCCAATGTTGCCCGCCGGATCGAAGGCGAAGGTCTCGCGCCCCAGGCGGCTGCGGGCTCCCGGCAGGTCACCCTACATCAGGACTTAGTTTGCTCAAGAATTCGGAAAAAGAGCTTGCTACCACTTCCGTATTTTCGAAATAGTTGCTCGCATCATCGTCTGATTCGAAATTATGATCCCAGCACAAAATTTCTCCAAAATTGCGCGCGTCGATATTAAGCAAAATCAAGTCTCCACCGCCTCCGGATGCAATAGGAATTGTTTTGCTGGGAATTCTGTCGCCGTAGATCTTCGTATGATTCTCTATGGAATCTCCGAATCCCGAGGGTGCATTCAATGCAAGAAGTGAATTTATGACTCGCTCATTGGATTTTGTCTTTAACAGAGTCGCGCTTGGGATGCCCCCGTTCTGATTTTTTAGAAATGCCTTGTAATCCTCGGGAATTGCTCCTGCCAAATCTTCAAGCCTCTGAATATCTTCGTCGGTTGGGTTGGGCATTTCATGAATTGAGCGATAAATTTTGCTTGTTCTTTTGTCAAATCTATTCCCGGCTCGTGCCTGTGCTTCCAGTTCTGCGTCGGATAATCCCAGCTTTTTAAACTTCAGACCTGCTATTGCTGCCTTCTATTTATATTTCTTCCTTTGGCGCGTTTCGTAGAAGAGCTGAAGCTCCGAAAGCTTGGAATTTCATTGGGTCATCAATTAGGATCCAATGTATTTATACTGCAATTTTAGGTTTGAGGTTTGTCCAAAAAGCTCAACATGCAATATTGGCTCGCTTGGTTTGTTATTGATCCATAAAACACACTCGGCACCCCATCTACTGCTGTCATTCATTTCGAAAAATTCAATATTGGGTCTTTTTGATTTTTCCGTTGAAAATGCGGATTCAAAAGGAGCAATTCCGAGTGAGAACTTCTCGTTAGGATAGTATTCCCGAACCATTTCTTGAATCTCCTCGGCCAATGCCTCGGAAACATTGAACTGATTTTTCAGCTCTTGTCGGTCGTCTTGGCTTATTGCTCGAATAAATTCGCTAAGAAGTTTATAAGCCTGAGCTCTAAATTCGTCGTTCATTTCATCTCCTCTTCAGTGGAGTGGTTGTGGATGTTCCTGCGCCCGCTCCAATGGATTTGAAATATCCGCGTGCTTGCAACGTTGCGCATTTTGCAGCTGCGGGGCTCAGTCCTGCCGCTTTCAGTGAGTTGTAGGCTACTACTGTCTCGCTACCCAAGAGTCCTGCCTGCGACGCATTGTCTTGCGCCCGATTGGCTCCGTAGTGAGGGGTGCCTCGCGTTGTTCCATCGGGATTGCGCCCCTGCAAACTAATTGCTGGAGCAGCGTTGTAGTCATAGCCACCGATATTTTTCATGGCTGCATCTTGATAGATGTGATGCGAGTCTTGGAGACCTCCAATCTTCTTGAGATCCCCGTGCTTGCCTGTTACTACGCCCTCTTCTGCGAGGATTCGTTCGCATTCACAGGGGCATGAATTGATCGGTGAAAGCCCCAGCGGATCGATCCAGTTCACCGGATTGGGAGCAAACTGATGAAGGTTCAAGCCTCCTCTCAACTTGATTGGATCGCTACTGACAAACCTCCCCGCCGCCGGGTCGTAATACCGATACCGGTTGTAGTGCAGCCCCGTCTCGTCGTCAAAGTACTGCCCCTGGAACCGAATCGGATTCCTGAACCCCGCCTTCCGGCCCGCTTCGCTGATCGCCTGCTTGGCTTCACCCCAGGCCTTGTACTGCGCAGACCAGGCGATCCGCCCCTCATGGTCCGTCAGTTCCTGCGGCGTGCCCAAGTGGTCGCATTGGTAGAACGCGATCTCTTCCTTCGCGAAGGCAGTTGGCGTCCTGAGCTGCTGCCCGTTCCATAGCGGATCCTGCTCGATGTCGTAGCGCCCGCCGTTGGCGGCGATCAACGCCTTCACGTCGGTGGTCTCGCTCAGCTCAACGGCCTGGGCCTGCCTGATCTGCACCAGCGGCACGAAGGAGCCGGGCTCATGGATGTAGTGCACGCTGTCGCCGCGCCAGGCCTGCAGCTCTTGCTGATCCTCGGTGCTTTGCGTGCTCTCGAAGGCCAGCGTGTCGCCGTCCCAGCCGAACAAGGTCGTCGCGTGTGAGCTTCGCTTGGCGATGCGCCGGCCCAGCGCGTCGTAGCTGAAGCTTGTGGTCTCACCGAAGGTCTCGGCGCTGCGCATGCGGTTGAAGCCGTCCCAGGTGAAGGTGGTGATTTCTCCGTTGCGGCTGCGCTCGATCAGGTTGCCCCGCTCATCCCACTTGTAGTGGGTGCCCGCATAGTCCTTGAGCAGGTTGTCCATCAACCGGCCGGCCATGCTGCGGCCATCGCCGTTCAGGCGCACCGCGACACGGGTGGTGACGCGGCCGGCAGGCTGCGCATTGATGTCGGTGTCGGACGGGTGGCCGATATTGCCCGCCGGATCGAACGCGAAGGTCTCGCGGCCCAGGCGGCTGTGGGCTTCCAGCAGGCGCCCCACCGGGTCGTAGCGGTAGCTCAGGTTGCCGCGGCGGCTGTCGCCGATGGCGGTGAGCTGGCCGGCCTTGTCGTAGTGGTAGCTGCGGCGGATGCCGACAGCCTCGATCGCTCCCGGCCTGGTCTGCGAGATCTGCTGCTCCAGCAGCCGGCCGGCCGGGTCGTAGCGCAGCTTCTGCGTCAGCCCGTTGCCCTGGTCGCGGCCGATCTCGCGGTGCAGGTCGTCGCGCTCGAAGCCCAGGATGTCCTGGCCGTCCACGAGCAGGCCGTGCACGTGGCCGGAGCCGTAGGTGAGCCATTGGGTGACGTGGCCATCGGGGCGGATGCTGGCGATGCGCTGGTTGAGCTCGTCGTAGCCGTGCTGCCAGACCGCCGTGTGGCCGTGGTCCAGGTAGTGCTGGTGCTCGCGCACGAGGTTGCCCGCGCGGTCGTAGAACCACTGGAGCCGGGCCTCGGCGTTGGTGGCCTCGACCAGGCGGCCGTTGCGGTCGTAGGCGAAGCGCTCGGCATCGTCGCCGGCCTGGCGCTCGCTCAGGCGGCCCAGGGCGTCGAATTGCAGCTGGATCGCGTGTCCGGCTTCGACGACTTCGGCGAGTACGCCGGTGGTGGGCTCATAGCGGTATTCGGTGGCCTTGCGGTCGAAGTCGGTTTCTTCGAGCAGCTTGCCGACGGGGTCGTAGCGGAAGTCGTAGCGGCTGCCGTTCTCGTTGTGCAGCTCGCGCAGGCGGCCCAGCAGGTCCCAGTGGTACTTGAGGGTGTGGCCGGCCGCATCGGTGCGCTGGGCCACGAGGCCGGCGCGGGTGTAGCCGTAGCTGGTGCGGCGGCCCAGCGCGTCGGTGTGCGCGAGCAGGCGGCCCTCGGCGTCGTGCGCGAAATACTCGCTGGCGTTGTCGGGGTGGACGATCTCCTCGAGCTGGCCCGGGTGGTTGGCCTGGCCGGGCATCGCGGACTGCGCGGCTTCGCCGGCTTCGGCGTAGCGAAAGCGGGTGGCCTGGCCCAGGGCGTCGGTGATCCTGGCCAGGCGGCCGCGGCCGTCGTAGGCCCACTGGGTGGTCTTGCCGGAGCAGTCGGTGTGGCTGGCCAGCTGGCCGTCGGGGGTGTAGGCGAGGGTTTTGATGCCGCCCCTGGCATCGGTGATGCGCACGGGGCGCCCGGCGTTGTCGTAGGCGTATTCGGTCTTGTGGCCGAGCGGGTCGATCTCTTCGGTGAGGTTGCCGCTTGCGTCGTAGTCGCGCTTCCAGGCGCCGCCTTCGGCGTCGAGGATGCCGGTGATGCGGTGGCGCGCGTCGTAGGCGTAGTGCACGCTGCTGCCGTCGGCGCGGGTGTGGGTCTTGAGGTTGCCGTTGGCGTCGTAGACGTAGTCGTCGGTGGTGCCGTCGGTGTGGATGTGGCGCGTGATGTTCTTGGCGTCGTCGCGCAGGAACCATTCCTCGCGCTTGTCCGGGTGGATGATCCGGTAGGTGTAGCCCAGCACGTCGTAGTAGTACCAGGTCTCGCCGCCCATGGCGTCGGTCAGGTAGGTGAGGCGGATGTTCTTGTCCCACTCGAGCGTGAGCGCAAAGCTGCCGTCGTCGGACCATTCGCGCACGGCCTTGGCATCGGCGCCGGTGCCGTCGTATTGCAGGTTCATGCCGCGGCCGGTGCGGTCGGTGTAGCGGGTGACGAGGTGATGGTTGTAGCTGTACTGCCAGCCGGCGCCGTTCTCGTCCTGCGCGGCGACGAGGTCGCCTTCGGCGTCGTGGGTGTAGGCGGCCAGCTGGCGCACGACGCGGCCTTCCTTCAGCTCCCACAGGGCCTTGATGAGGCCGGTCTGCGCGTCGGGCTGGGTGCCGACGTGGGCGATGATGGCCTCACCCTGCCTGCTGATGATGTCGCTGAGCACCTGCTCGCCGGTGGCCGCGATCACGTGGTCGTAGCGCAGGCCGACGGCGGCGCCGCTGTTCGTGTGCTGCGCCACCAGCCGGAAGTGCTGCTTGCCCTGCGCGGCGGCCTTGGCGGGCACGGTGTCGACCAGCTCGTAGGTTTCGCGCCAGTCGGGGGCCTGGCCGGCCGGCATGGGCTTGCCGAAATCGACCGCGAGCAGCCGTTCGCCGAGGCGGGTGAGGGTGATCTCCTCGATCGGGTTGCGATGGCTCTGCCCCACGGCCAGCAGCGGGAAGGCGTGGCTGCGGCCATCGGCACCGCGATAGATCAGGCTCATCTGGCCCTGGCGGCGGCCCTTGGCGGGCTTGGCGACGTCCACGCGCGTGCTGTAGGGCGTGATCCAGCGCGCGCCGAGGCTGCCCTGGTCGAAGGCGGCAAGATCGCTGCGGTAGGTGCGCGTCCAGGTGATGGGCAGGGGGGCGCCGAGCACGAAGTCGGTGTGGTCGAAGCTCTCGCAGCCGGTGGCCAGGCTGATGGCGCCGCCCGCGGCGGCGTTCGTGCAGTTCTTGCAGCCGGGGTCGCCGCCGGCCGGCACCTGGGCGGAGGTAGCGGCCTGTTCGCCGCCAGGCTTCTTGCTCTCGACCTGCGTTCCGTTGTTCGCGGAAATGTTGGCACTGTGCTTTCCCTTGCGCCTGAGCAATGCATCCTTGAGGATCTTGATCATCCACTTGATGCCGTACTGCAGGCTCTCGTCGCCCAGCCGCATGATCTGCCGGCGGGCCGCGCCCTTGAGGTCGGTCAGGCTGGCGACGGTGTCCCGGATCATGGCCTTGGCGCTGTCGGGCAGCGCATAGTGGCTCGCGGTGGCCGCCGCGTAGTTGGCGGATTTCTTCGCGGCCTCGGCCGCGGCGGCCATCATGCGGCTCCAGGTGCTCTGGGTCTTGGGGTCGTAGGTGTTCCTCTCGGCAGCGGCGCCGGTCGCGAACACCGGCTTCTCGCCCAGCGCCACCTGCAGCGCGCCGATCAGCGCATCGGCGATGCCGTCGACCTTTTTTGCGCAGGACTGCAGGAAGTCGTCGAGATAGCCGAGCGCCTCGTCCACGAACTTGTCGAGCGTGCCGGCGATGGTGTCGTTCAGGTGCGTGATGAGCACGGCGATGAACGCCTCGCCGATGTTCGGCACCGCGTTCTTGGCCGACTTGGCGATCTCCTGCTTGAGCAGGTGCAGCATGGGCCGCAGGCTCATGCGCGCTGCGCCGGTGGCGGGCGGAAACGGGATCACGCCCAGCAGGTTGATGGCCAGGCTCACCCACTGCAGCACGTCGCTGTACGCCTTCTTGGTGACCATCTCGATGAGGTCCCAGACCGCGTCGATGAGCGCCATGATGTTGCCGATGACCGGCAGGCTGCCCGCGAAGGTCGCGAGCACGTTCAGCGTGACGTAGTCGTTGGTGAGCTTGCGCAGCCACTTGTCGATCTTGGCGGCGCCGGCGCCGATGTCTTCCTCGCCGATGGTGTTGAGCGGTGCCACCGCGGTCTGGCGCTCGCGCTCCTTGGCTTGCGCGTCGTTCTGGGGGGCCTGGTCAGCCATTCGCGGATCTCTCCCGTGTTCTCATGTGGTCGTCGTCTTGCGGTGCCGGCGATCAGCCCGCGAAGCCCGGCGTCTGGCCGCCCGGCGGCGTGGCCAGGGACTTCAGCGATGGCATCGAAGGCAGCGACGCGGGCAGCTTGGGCACCATGGCGCCCACGGTCTGCGCGGCCATGCCGCTGGCCGCCTGGCCGACCTGGCCCCGCAATGCCTTGGCGCCGCCTTGCTGGATGGCCTGCACGGCGCCGACGGCCTGCTGCGCGGTTTTTGGGCTCAGAAGGCGGGGTCTCGCCCCGCCTCGGTCAGGCCGGGTTTTCTAGTCCGACGAACCGTTCTCGTAATGCATGTGCTCTTGAGCAGCAGAAGAGAATTTTTGAATAAATTCTGGCGAACAATCCCGCTCGCTCTTGACTTTGAAATTTTCATTGTCGATAGCCCATTGATAAACAGATATTCCCACCGGATATTTTGTCAGGACGCCGGACAATTTGCCATTTTTAATCCAGTCTTCAGCCTCCATTTTGCTTTCAAAGATGGCCGATGGAAAACGACCCCCAACACCATTGAATACCCAAACTTCTCTCATTTAATTCCTCAAAATTTATTAATCGCAGCAATTGCAATCATTTGGAAGATTTTGATACCTATGCCAGCGCTGTATTCTGTCGACGCTGGATCTCAATTTCGACTTATTGCCATCGATGAATGCCTGCTGGGCAGCTGTCAACTTCGTTTTGCTATCGAGCGGGTTTCCATTTTGCCCGACTGGAATATTCAGTCCACCTTCTCCGCGTAGATGGAAATGAGCGGGAGCATGATCGCCACTGCGAACGTAGTGTTCGAGTCTCAAATTTCCATCCGATGCAATTACTTTTTCGGGCAATGCCGGCTCCGTCGAATTCTTTCTTGTTTGGCATCGCTCTTTCTTTTTGCTGAGCCCCAAAGGGTCAATCCACTCAATCGGATTCGGCGCATACGCATGCAGGTTGACGCCACCTGCAAGCTTGATCGGGTCTCTGGACACAAACCGGCCGCTGCCAGGATCGTAGTAGCGATGCCGGTTGTAATGCAGCCCGGTCTCTTCATCAAAGTACTGCCCTTGGAATCGGATCGGATTCCTGAAACCAGCCTTTCTGCCCGCCTCGCTGATGGCTTCCTTCGCCTCGCCCCAGGCCCTGTAGCTGGCCGACCAGGCGATGCTGCCCTCGTGGTCCGTCAACTCCTGCGGCGTGCCCAGGTGGTCGCATTGGTAGAACGCAATCTCTTCCTTCGCGAAGGGGCGTGGCGGCTCTTCTTCGCGCAAGCCCTCGTTCCACAATGGGTCAAGTTCGATGTCGTAGCGTCCCCCGTTATCAGCCGTCAGTGCCTTCACATCGGTGGTCGGTGTCAGCCGCATGCTGCCCGGCCTGCGAATCTGGACGAGCGGCACGAAGCTATCGCGCTCGTGGACATAGTGGACGGTCTGGCCGCGCGCCCAGCCTTCGCCGAGGCTGCTGCTCTCGTAGGCCAGCGTGTCGCCGTCCCAGCCGAAGAGGATCTGGCTTGAATCGTTCTCTTTGCCGATGCGCCGGCCCAGCGGGTCGTAGCGAAACGTGGTGATCTGGTCATCGGTGCGGGCGCTGCGCATGCGGCCGAAAGCGTCCCAGGTGAAGCTTGTCTTTTTCCCGTTCTTCGTGTGTTCGACAAGATTGCCGCGCGCATCCCATTTGTAGTGAACGCCAGCATAGTTCTTCAGCAGGTTGTCCATCAGCCGACCGGCCAGATTGCGGCCTTGATGATCAAGTCTGACAGCCACGCGCGTCGTGATGCGGTTCGTGGCAAGGCCATCGGGTTGCGCGCCGGGTTGGGTCGCACCGCCGATGTTGCCGGCAGGATCGAAGGCGAAAGTTTCGCGCCCGAGCCTGCTATGTGCCTCCAGCAAACGTCCTACGGGGTCGTAACGGTAGCTGAGGTTGCCTCGGCGACTGTCATGAATACCGACAAGCTGGCCGGCTGCGTCGTAGGCATAGCCTCGCAGGACGTTGAGTGTGCCCGCCGATACACCAGCATTGGCACCGGGGGGTAGCTGCGTCCGCGAGATGCGTTGCTCGAGCAGTCGGCCCATCGCATCATGGCTCTGGCTCTGCGCCAGTCCGTTGCCCTGCTCGCGCAGGATTTCTTGATGGAGGTCGTCGCGTTCGAAACCCAGGATATCCTGCCCATCGACCAGCAAGCCGTGCAGATGGCCGGAACCGTAGCTGAGCCATTGGATGCTATGACCATCGGGCCGGATGGTTGCTACACGCTGGTTGAGTTCGTCGTAGCCATGGCGCCAGATGGCAGTCTGGCGACTGGCTAGGTCGTGCTGATGCTCGCGCGTCAGATTGCCTGCGGCGTCATGGAACCGTTGGAGCTTCGCGTCTTCGTTGCGTGCCTCGACCAGAAGACCGTTCTGGTCATACACAAAGCTCTCAACCTGACCATTCGCACGACGCTCGCTCAATCGTCCCAGCGGGTCGAATTCGTACTGCGTGATCACACCACCATCGACAACCTCGGCCAATGTGCCGGTAGTTTCTTCGTAGCGGTATTCGGTGGACTTGCCGTCGAAGCCTGTTTCCGAGAGCAATTTGCCGACGGGGTCGTAATCCAGGGTATATCGGCTCCCGTTTTCGTTGCGCAGTTGAGTGAGACGTCCCAAGAGGTCCCATTGGTACTGGAGCCTCTGGCCTGCTGCATCGGTGCGCCCAGCGACCAATCCTGATCTGGTGTAGTCGTAGCGGGATCGGCGCGCCAGCGCATCGGTGTGTGCAAGCAGTCGACCTTCGGCGTCATACACGAAATGCTCCCGGCTTCTGTCAGGCAGGGTGACTTCCTCCAGTTGACCGGGATGATTGGCGCCGCCTTGCGCGGCGGCGAGCGTGGCGTGGCTCAGTTCGGTGTAGCGGTAGAGTGTGATGTGACCCGCAGCGTCCGTGGCTCTGATTAGCCGGCCGCGTTCGTCGTAAGCCCAGCGGCTCGTCTTGCCCGAACAGTCGGTGTAGCTGGTGACCTGACCCGTGGGCGTGTAGGCCAGCGCCTTGACGCCTCCCTTGGCATCAATGATCTTGATAGGGCGCCCTGCTTCATCGTAGGCGTACTCGGTCTTGTGGCCCAGCGGATCGATTTCCTCGGTGATCAGGCCCTGCACATTGAGCGCGCGGCGCCACACGCCGCCTTCAGCATCGCGCCAACCTGTTGCGTGATTGAGCGCGTCATACTCGAAGTGGACCTGGCTTCCATCAGTGCGAATGTGCGTCTGCAGGTTGCCATTGGCGTCGTAGCGGTAGTCGTCTGTACTGCCGTCGGGATGGATGTGCCGCGTGACGTTCTTCGCCTCGTCCCGATAGAACCATTCCTCGCGCTTGTCCGGATGGATGATGCGGTAGGTGTAGCCCAGGATGTCGTAGTAGTACCAGGTCTCTTGCCCGAGAGCGTCGGTGACGTAGGTCAACCGGATGTTCTTGTCCCACTCCAGCGTGGTGGCGAAGGTGCCGTCGTCGGCCCATTCGCGCACGGCTTTGGCCTGCGGGTCCGTCCCGTCGTACTCAAGGTTGATGCCGCGACCGGTGCGGTCGGTGTAGCGGGTCACGAGGTGATGGCTGTAGCTGTAATTCCAGCTCGCGCCGTTCTCGTCCTGCGCCGCGATCAGGTCGCCGTTTTCATCGTGCGTGTAGGCCGCGAGCTGGCGGATGACCTGCCCCTCCTTGATCTCCCACAAGCTTTCGATCAACCCGCTCTGGGTGTGAGGACGGGTTCCGACGTGGGCGAGGATCACATCGTCCTGCCTGCTCACGATGTCGCTGAGCACCTGCTCGCCGCTGGCAACGACGTGGTCGTAGCGCAGGCCAATGGCGGCACCGGTGCGGGTCTGCTGGGCGATCAGGCGGAAGTGCTGCTTGCCCTGGATGCGGACCTTGCTGGCAACGGTGTCAACGAGCTCGTAGGTCTCGCGCCAATCGCTGGCCCCGCCTGCAGGCATGGGCTTGCCGAAGTCAAGGACCAGCAACGTCTGGCTCACGCGCGTGAGGGTGATTTCCTCGATGGGATCGCGATGGCTGCTCCCGATCGCGAGCACGGGATAGGCATGGCTGCGGCCATCGGCGCCATGGAAGATGAAACTGCGCTGGCCGCTTCGCTTGCCCTTGGTGGCGGTGGTGACGTCGATCCGCGTATTGAAGGGACTGAGCCACCGCGCGCCGAGATTGCTCTGGTCATAAGCAGCCAGGTGACTGTCGTAAGTGCGATGCCACGCTATGGGCAAAGTAGCCGCAAGCTCGAAGTCCGTGTGGGTGAAGCTTTCGCTGCCAGTGGCGAAACTGATGGCGTGCGGAGTCTTGCCGCGCGATCGTCCGGCGGGCCTCGTGGTTCCAGGCCCTCCTTGTTTGCAGCAATTACCGGAGTTGGTAGCGCCAGGCTGGAGACTGATGTGGCCCAATTCGCCGCCGGGATTGTGCTTGCTGGCCTCGGCCCCTTTGTTGGCCGCCACGTTGACCGCGACCTTGCCCTTGCGCTTGAGCAGAGCCTGCTTGAGGATCACGATCATCCACGCGATCCCGTATTGAAGACCGGCATCGGCGAGCCTCATGATCTGGTCTCTCGCCAGCGTCTTGAGGTCGACAAGGCTGGCGATCACATCATGGATCTTTGCCTTGACGAAGTCGGGCACACCATATTCGGCTGCGGTCGCGACCGCGAGGTTGGCGGTGTCTGTGACGACACCGGAACCCCACTCCAACACGCGCGACATGGTGCTCTGTGTTTCAGGGTCGTAGGGATGCTTCTCGGCTCCTGTTTTTGAGAACAGCGGCTTCTCGCCGAGTGCGATTTTTAGTGCACCGATCACGCCATCGACTATTTCGTCGACCTTCTTCGCGCAATCCTGCAGGAAACCGCTGAGATATCCCTCCGCCTCGGCTACGAACTTGTCGAGCGTTCCCGCGATGGTGTCATTCAGATGGGTGATGAGAACATTGACGAAGGCCTCGCCGATGTTGGGCACCACGTGCTTGGCTGCATTGACGGCGGTCTTGGCGATCTCCTGCCTGAGCAAGTGCAGCATCGGGCGCAGACTCATGCGCGCCGCACCGGTGGCTGGTGGAAATGGAATGACGCCCAGCAGGTTGATGGCGAGACTCACCCACTGCAACACATCCGCGTACAGCTTCTTGGTGATCATGTCGACGATGTCCCAGACGGCATCGATCAGCGCCATGATGTTGCCGATCACCGGTATGCCACCCGCGATGGTCAGCAGGGTGTTCAGGTCGACCCTTTTGTCGCTGATCCGGAGCAGCCATGCGTTGATCTTTGCCTTGCCAGCGCCGATGTCTTCCAGTCCGATGGTGTTGAGCGGCGCAACCGCTGTCTGGCGCTCGCGCTCCTTGCTTTGCGCGCTCCCTGGAGCTTCATCAGCCATTTATCGATTCCCCCGATTTGTTCTTTGTCGACGCAGTACCAGCAATCAGCCCGCAAATCCTGGCGTCTGGTCAGGCAGTGCCCCGGGCAGTTTGGTTGCCAACGCAGCGACTCGCTGAGTTGCCATGCCTGTAGCCGTCTGCGCCACTTGTCCGATCAGTGCCTTCGCACCACCTTGTTGAACGGCTTGCACCGCGGCAACGGCTTGCTGGGCTGTGTCAGCCATCTGGGCGATCTGGCCTACTTGCCCCATCAGGCCACCGGCTTGTCCGAGCGCGCCGCCAGCTTGTCCCAAGCCTGCGCCCAGATTCCCGAGAGCACCGGCGCCACCGCTCATCAAGCTCGAAGCGGCAGCGCCAAGCCCGCCGCCCGGTGCACCCACTCCGCCGTCACCGCTGCCGACCGATCCTGCATCGGCGCTCGCGGCCTTGATGGGCCAACGATCGGGCTTCGCGAAATAGCTGCCCTTGTCCCACGGATCGCTCGGGTCCTGGCCGAAGGTCACTTTCGCCTGCCCGATGGGAAGGCCTGACACCGACGCAAACCCATTGCTGTCCAGCTTGCCCGTGTGCGTGCCCCCGTCGGAGTCCACCACCGTGTAGTCGCCTTGCTTCACGCCTTGCCGCATGGCGCCGTCCGCCTTGACGTACTGGTGGTACAGGTCGAGCTGGCCTCTCGGAAGCTGGGGCGGCTGCGGCAGCCGGGGCTGTCCGTCGCTCTTCGGCCCCACCATCGAATGCGAAGCCGCATGCGCGCGCCACAGGCCGTTGGTGCCGCTCTCGACGCCGCCGGCTGTCCAGCGCGTGTAGCTGGAGCCGCCGTTGATGAGGACTTCTTCCTTGGCGGTGATGGTGATCCGGCTGGCCTCCAGCTTGATGTCGAGCTTGGCCAGCGCGTTGATGCTGTCCTTGAGCGCCGTGAGGTCGATGTCGGCCGCGGCCGCCGCCATGCGGATGCCGTGGTTGAAGGCGACCATGCGCACGGCGTCCTTGGCGCTCACCAGGAAGCTGTTGCCGGTGGCCACGCTGGTGTGCGCGCCGCTGCTGATGGCCGTGTGCTCGACGCTCACGATGTGGGTGGAGCCCTGCGTCGTCGCCTGGATGCCCGCGGGGCTCGCCAAGGTCAGGTGCGGCTCCTGGAACTCCGGGAACTCGCCCTGGCCCGAGGGGCCACCGCTGCCCTTGATCGCGTCGTTCTGCGCCTTCAGCGCCCGGGCCACCTCGTCCTGGTCGCCCGCCTCGTGCGCCTTGGCCTGCTGCGCCACCTGCGCCAGGCTCTCGTGCAGGTCGCGCCCCTGCGTGAGCCGCGCGAGCGTCTCGCGCATGTCGGTGATGTGGCCCTGGGCGTTGGGGCGGGCCTCGGTGCTCAGCAGCAGGCCCCGGGCGGCGCGGATGGCGCCGTGCCCATCGGTGCGCAACTCGAAGCCCTGGCCGCGGTCGTCCTTGCGCCCGGCCGTGTCCTCGATGCGCCCGACGTGGCCCAGGCTCAGGCTGGTGCTCTGGTGGTCGCTCTTGAGCTGGGCCTGCACCTTGCCGTTCGAGTCATCGAGCGCCAAGTGGTTGCTCTTGCCACCGCCCAATTCGCGGCTGCGGATGCCCGTGAGCTGCTTCTGCTGGGGCAGTTGCCAGGCGGGCATCTCGTCGGCGTTGTGCACCCGGCCGGTGACGATCGGGTGGTCGGGGTCGCCGTTCAGGAAATCGACGATCACCTCCTGCCCGATGCGCGGCAGCGCCGCCGCGCCGAAGGTGGCGCCGGCCCAGGCGGTGGACACGCGCAGCCAGCAGCTCGAGTTCTCGTTGCGCTGGCCCAGGCGGTCCCAGTGGAACTGGACCTTGATGCGGCCGTAGGGGTCGGTCCATATCTCCTCGCCGGCGGGGCCCACCACCACGGCGGTCTGCGGGCCGCGGGTGCGCGGCTTGGGGGTGGTGCGGCGCGGGCGCCAGGCGTAGCTGGTGGGCTGGGCCTCGAAGGCGAAGCGTTGCACCGAGCCTTCGCTGGCGTTCGCGCCTTCGCTGGCCTGCAGGTTCTCCTGAAGGTCGTACTCAACAGCCAGCAGCAGGTGCTGGCGGTTCTGGTCCTCGCGCGGATGGTCCCGCAGGCGGAAGGTGTGGCCGGGGGCCAGTTCGCGCAGGTTGGCGCGGCCGCTGACCCGGCTGCGCTCACTCAGCTGTTCGTCGGTGCGGATGCGCGCGTAGGTCTCGCCGTCGTCGTGCTGCAGGTAGTCGCCCGGCCATTCGTACTGCTCGAAGCCGTCGTGCTCGTGGCCCGGCGGCATCTGGCGCCGGCTGGCGAGGTCGGCCTGGGGCTTCTCGAAGTCGTAGTGGTTGCGAAAGTGATGGCCGGGGCGGATCTCCTCGGCCTGCGCCCATTCGTAGATGCGCTCGCTGGCCTCCAGCCCGCCGGTCATGCCGGCCTTCTCGTGCGGGTGGTAGCGCACGGTCTCGCCGCCGGGCAAGGGGGCGTGCGAGCTGGCGATGTCGTCGGCGAAGACCAGCACATGCTGCTCGGCCTCGTGCCTGAACCAGAAGTAGATGCCTTCGTGCTCGCACAGGCGCGAGATGAAGTCGAAGTCGCTCTCGTGGTACTGCACGCAGTAGGTCCACGTGCGGTAGCTGCGGCTGAGCTTCTGCTCAAGGGGATGGCCGTAACGGCCCAGCACGGCCGCAACGATCTCGGGCACGGTCTGGTCCTGGAAGATGCGGAAGTCGGAGCGGCGCGTGGCGAGCCAGAGCCACGGGCGCAGACGCATCTTGTAGAAGGCCTGGCGGTCGTCTTCGTGCGACAGGCCGAAGCGGGTGACGAGGCCGGCCAGGTAGCGCGGGGCGCCGCTCTCGGTCTCCATCACGACGGTGGCGGGCTTGCCGAGCAGGGCCTTCGCGTCGATCGCGTTGCTGCTGCCCAGCAGGTCCAGGTCGAAGGCGTAGGCCTGGCTGAGCGCTTCGCGCCCCGCCAGCCGGTGAAATTGCAGTGCCTCGCCCAGGGGCGTCTGGATGGTGACGCGGCGTTTCATGAGCCGCCACCTTGCAGGAACGTGGTGTCCATGTGACCTCCCTGATCTTTTTCTTCTTCTGGAGAAGAAACTAGCCAATCAACTGTCTGGATGCAATGTGTGTGACAGGACGCATCAGACGGTCGGATTATGCAAGAGACCTTTGGTCATTCCTTGGTAATTCGGCACGGATCGGGGCTATTTGATCACAGTTGGCGAAAGATGTAATCCATACGGACTACACGTGCCGCGCTCAATCGGGCTCGATGAAGCCCTTCGGGTTAACCCGCGAGCGCACGCATCTCCGCGATGAGGTCGGCCTTGCCCTCAAAACCGATGCCGGGCAGCGGCGGCAGCGTGACGTAGCCGCTCTGCACCTTCACGCCGTCGGGGAAGCCGCCGTAGGGCTGGAACAGGTCGGGGTAGCTCTCGTTGCCGCCGAGCCCGAGGCCCGCCGCAATGGCCAGCGACATCTGGTGGCCGCCGTGCGGAATGCAGCGCGAGGGCGACCAGCCGTGGTCCTTCAGCATGTCGAGCGTGCGCAGGTATTCGACGAGGCCGTAGCTCAAAGCGCAGTCGAACTGCAGCCAGTCGCGGTCGGGCCGCATGCCGCCGTGGCGGATCAGGTTGCGCGCGTCCTGCATCGAGAACAGGTTCTCGCCCGTGGCCATGGGGCCGGCGTACACCTCGCCCAGCTTCGCCTGCAGTTCGTAGTCGAGCGGGTCGCCGGCTTCCTCGTACCAGAAGAGCGGGTACTGCGAGAGGGCGCGGCCGTAGTCGATGGCAGTGGCCAGGTCGAAGCGGCCGTTGGCGTCCACCGCCAGCTGCTGGCCGGGGTCGAGGATCGTGAGCACCGACTCGATGCGCTCGCAGTCCTGCGCGAGCGTGGCGCCGCCGATCTTCATCTTGACCACCGAATAGCCGCGCTCGAGGTGGCTGGCCATCTCGCGCTGCAGGCCTTCGAGGCCCTTGCCGGGGTAGTAGTAGCCGCCCGCGGCATAGACGAACACGCGCGGATCGGGCGTGCCGTTGCCGTAGCGTTCGGCAAGCAGCTGGTAGAGCGGCTTGCCGGCGATCTTGGCGACCGCGTCCCACACGGCCATGTCGATGGTGCCCACGGCCACCGAGCGCTCGCCGTGGCCGCCGGGCTTCTCGTTGATCATCATGCGGGCCCAGATCCTGTGCGGATCGAGGTTGTCGCCGGTCTCGTCGAGGAGCGAGGCGGGCTCGGCCTCGAGCAGGCGCGGCAGGAAGCGCTCGCGGATCAGCCCGCCCTGGCCGTAGCGCCCGTTGGAGTTGAAGCCGTAGCCCACCACCGGCCGGCCGTCGCGGATCACGTCGGTGACCACCGCCACGAGGCTCAGGGTCATCTTGGAGAAGTCGATGTAGGCGTTGCGGATGTCCGACTTGATGGGACGCGTGGACTCGAGGATGTTGACGATCTTCATGGTGCTTGTTGCTGGAGGAAAAAAGAGGAACTCAGCGGTGCAGCGACGCACCGCCGCAGATGGCGATGTCCTGGCCGGTGATGGCCGCGGCCGGCGCCGAGAGAAGAAAGGCCACCAGCGCGGCGATTTCCGCGGGCCGGATCAGCCGGCCGATGGGCGGCAGGCGCGGCGCGCTGCCGGCGCGCGCCGGGTCCTGCAGCATCGCGGTCTGCGTGGCGCCGGGCGACACCACGTTGAGGGTGACGCCGCGCTCCGCGACCTCGGCCGCCCAGCTGCGCGCGAGCGCGACCAGCGCCGCCTTGGTGGCGGCGTACTGGCCGCGGCCGGGCATGCCGTGCGCCACGCGGCTGCCGACGAACACCACGCGGCCGCGGCCGCGCGCGGCCATCGCAGGCACCAGCGCATCGGACAGCCGCGTGGCGGCGTCGACATGCAGGCGCCACATCAGCTCGCCGCCCGCATGGTCGAGCTGCCCGAGCGGGCCCACGCGCAGCACGCCGGCCGCATGCACCAGCGCATCGGCATCCTGAAGAGCAGCCGTGGCGCGCGCGATGGCCGCGGCATCCGCCAGGTCGACCGCCGCATGCGCGAAGCCTGCATGCGACAGCGTGGGCGCCGCCAGGTCGAGCCCGCTCACGCGCCAGCCCTGCTCGAGCAGATGCAGCGCAATGGCGCGGCCGATGCCGCTGCTGCTGCCCGTCACCACGGCATGCGGGGCGGCTGCTTCATTCGACACGGATGTTGCCCTCCACGATGATCTTCTTCGAGCGCTCCATGTCGGCCTGCTGGAACTTCGCGAAGTCGTCGACGCTGCCCGGCGTGAGCAGCAGGCCCTGTGCGTTCAGCGTCTCGCGCATGTCGGTGCCCAGCGCCTTGTTCACTTCGGCGTTGAGCCGCTGGGTGATCGCGGCCGGCAGCTTGGCCGGACCCCAGAGGCCGTACCAGCTGTAGAACTCGTAGCCTGGAATGCTCTCGCCCACCGTGGGCACGTTCGGCAGGCTGGTGGCGCGCTGGGCCGAGGTGACGGCCACCACGCGCAGCATGCCGCTCTTGTGGTACTGCAGCGAACCCAGGATCGGGTCGATGAAGCCGTCGATCTGCCCGCCGATCAGGTCCTGGAAGGCCGGCGCCGTGCCCTTGTACGGCACGATCAGGTAGTCGAGCCCGCCCGCGCGCTTGAGCAGCTCGGTCGACAGGTGGCCTGCCGAGCCGATCGATCCCACCGCGAAGGTCATCTTGCCCGGATGGGCCTTGGCGTAGGCAATGAGCGACTTGACGTCGGTGATCGGCAGGTTCTTGTTGATGGCCACCGACAGCGGCGCCTTGGCGACCAGCGCCACCGGCGTGAAGTCCCTGGCGACCTCGTAGGGCACGGACTTCATCGTCATCGGCGCCGTCGTGAAGGTCGAGGCGTTGAACAGCAGCGTGTAGCCGTCGGCCGGCGCCTTCGACACCGCGTCGGCGCCGATGACGCCGTTGCCGCCGGGCCGGTTCTCCACGATGAAGGGCTGGCCCAACTGGTCGCCGAGCTTCTGCGCGAGCAGGCGGCCGACAGTGTCGAGCGTGCCGCCGGGCGGGAACGGGATCACCATGCGCACGGGGCGGGTGGGCCAGGGCTGTGTTTGTGCAAAGCCGGAGGACGCCGCGGCGAGCGCGAAGGCCGCGAGTGCGGCGCGCAGGAAATGGGTGCGTTGCATGTCTCTTGTCTCCTTTGTGTTTTTCGGGGGAAGGGCGGCGTGCCTTCCGTGTGTTCTCTCAGCGCTTCGACAGCCCGGCCTGCGCCACGGCGGCGCGCAGCGCGTCCATCTCGCGCGCTTTCGGCGCCTCGGTCGGCGGGCGCACCGTGGCGTTGTCGAGCACGCCGGCCAGGTACATGCCGCCCTTCATGCGCGCATGCGCTTCGCCGGTGGGCTCGCCGCCGCCGTACACGGCGTCCTTCAGTGGCGTGATCAGGGCCTGCACCGCCATCGCCTTCTTCAGGTCGCCGGCCTTGACCGCGCTCCACAGGTCGATGATCAGTTGCGGAATGAAAGTGGCAAAGCCGACCAGCGCGCCGTCCACACCCTGCACCATCGAAGCCAGCAGGTACTCGTCATGGCAGGTGAGGATGGCCTTGGACGCATCGGCCTCGCGGATGGCCTGGATGTCGCGGGCGTACTTGTTCATGTCGCGCTGTCCGACCTTGAAGGCCTGCAGGTAGGGCAGGCGGGCCAGCTCGGCCAGCAGCTGCGACGAGTAGGAGGCGCGGGTCCAGGCCGGGTACACATGGCAGACCAGGTCGAGTTCCGGCGCGGCGCGGTGGATGGCCTCGAAATACTGCAGCGCATGGCCCGGCATGAAGCCGAAGCGCAGCCAGTGGTGCGGCGGCATCACGTCGAGCGCGGCCGCGCCGGCGGCCTGGGCGGCGCGCGCATGTTCGGCGGCTTCGGCCAGGCCCTCGCACACGATCGACGAGATCACCGGCGTGCGGCCGCGCAGCTCGTCGGCGACGATGCGGGTCACTTCGGCGCGTTCAGCCGGGGTCAGCGAGAACACCTCGCCGGTGTGGCCGTTGGTCATGACCGCCACCACGCCGTCGTGCCCCGCAAGCCACGAGGCGAGCTTGCGCAGCGCCGGTTCGTCGATGCGGTGGTCGGTGGTGAAGGGGCAGGAAATGGCGGGAATGATCCCGCGATAATTCGCGATGGAAGGCATGCTGTGTCTCCGTTGGGGTTCAAGGTGCAGGAATGCCCGCATCTTTGGCCGGCAGGGCATGCACCGTCCAATACTCGAATCGCATACAACTATTCAATCGCTCGCACTGCGCATGGGCCCCGGCAACCGACCCCTCGACCTCGAATGGCTGGAAGACTTCCTGGCCCTGGCCGAGAGCGGCAATTTCTCGCGCGCGGCGCAGGCGCGTTCCATCGCCCAGCCGGCCTTCAGCCGCCACATCCGCGCGCTCGAGGAATGGGTGGGCGTCGACCTGTTCGACCGCAGCGCGCACCCGGCCGCGCTCACGGCGGCGGGCAAGCGCTTCCAGCCGCTGCTGCAGGAGGTGCTGGCCGCGCTGGAGGCGGCGCGCATCAAGGCGCGCGCGGCGCACGACATGGCCGCGGCGAGCCTGAGCTTCGCCGCCACGCACGTGCTGTCGCTGACCTTCTTTCCGCGCTGGCTGGGCCGCGTGGAAGCGCGGCTGAGCCTGGGGCCGATCCAGACCATCTCCGACAGTTCGCAAGCCTGCGAAGACCTGATGCTGCAGCGACGCGTGCAGTTCGTGCTGTGCCACGGCCATGCGGGTGCGCTCGGCCGGCTCGACGAAGCGCAATACCCCATGCAGCGGCTGAGCGACGACGTGCTCGTGCCGGTGGCGGCGCCGGATGCGCGCGGCCTGCCGCAGCACGCGCTGGGCACGGGGCAGGCGCCTTCGGTGCTGGCCTACAGCGAGGCCTCGGGGCTGGGGCGGATCATGCGGGCGATCCAGGACAGCGAGTTCGGCAAGGACTTCGCGCCTTCGCTGTTGGTGGTCTTCACGGCGCACCATGCCGCGCTGCTCAGGACCATGGCGCTCGAAGGACGCGGCCTCGCGTGGCTGCCGATGAGCCTGGTGGCGGACGACCTGCGCGGCGGCGCGCTGGTGGATGCCGGCGCGGGCGGCTGGCGGGTGCCGGTGGACATCCGGTTGTACCGGCAGCTGGCCCACATGGCGCCGGTGGCCGAGGCGCTGTGGCAGCTGGTGAAGGACGGCGCTGCGGTGCCCGGCGCCTGAGCGCCCTCACACGCTGCTGAGCGTCGGCAACAGCGCGAGCAGCGCGCGCACCAGCGGCGAATCGTCCGCCTTGCGCCACACCGCCAGGGTGTCGATGTAGGTCTTCTCGCCCTTGAGCGAGCGGTATGCCACGCCCTCGCGGTGCAGCGCCTTGACGCAGGCCGGCACCAGCGCCACGCCCAGCCCGCCGGAGACCAGGCTGACGATGGTGTGCATCTGGCGCGCCGGAAACAGGCGCGGGCTGAAGCCGCGCCGCATGCAGGTGGCCACGATCGCATCGAACACCTGCGGCCCGAAGTGCCGCTCGAAGCCCAGGAAGCGCTCGCCCGAGAACTTCTCGAGCGCGATGCTGCCGGGCCGCGCCAGCGGATGCGCCTCGGGCATCGCGAGGATCAGCGCATCCTTCTGCACCAGCCGCGAGCCCAGCGAGGCGGGCATGCTGGAGGGCTGCAGCACCAGGCCCACGTCGAGCCGGCCCGATTCGACGTCGCCGATGATCTGGTCGGTCGTGCCTTCCCACAGCGCGATCTCGGCCCGCTCGTTCTCGTCCGAGAACTGCCGCAGCACCCGCGGCAAAAACGAGTAGGCCGGCAGGCTGATGAAGCCGATCGAGATCGACCCCATGAGCCCGGCCGCGGCCTCCTGCGCGCGCCGGCGCAGCGTGTCCATGCCGAGCAGCACGGCGCGCGCATCGCGAAGCGCTTCGTCCCCCGCGCGCGTGATCGCGATGCGGCGCGAGGTGCGCTCGAACAGCGTGACGCCGAGTTCTTCCTCCATCTCCTTGATCGCGAGGCTCACGGGCGGCTGCGACAGGTTCAGGCGCTGTGCCGCGCGCCCGAAGTGCAGCTCTTCGGCAACGGCGACCAGGCAGCGGAGGTGGCGGATTTCCATTGATCCGAATTTTGTATTGATCGATACGAATTCTAAATTTGTTGCTATCGATGTCAACTTCTAGACTTTCCCTCCACCAGCGCTGTCGATCCGAACGGCGCGGCAAGGAGACACTGCGATGGTCGAGAAACTGATGGGGCTGCCGCGCTCGCGCACCGTGGTGCATCCGGGGCCTTTCCGGCCCGTGCGCATCGATCGCATGCGCGACGAGAAGGGCCGGCACTTCCGGCTTTCGCTGCCCGGCGGCCGCACGCTGCACGAGAGCCTCGTGCAGGCGCTGGCGGACGAAGGCGTGGCCAGCGCGTCGATGACGCTGCTCGGCGGCGAGCTGGCCGAACTCGGCTTCTGCCTCGCGCTGCCCGACCCGACGGGCCGGGTGCTCGCGACCTACGGCGCGCCGCACACGGTGCAGGGCGCCTGCTTCATCTTCGGCAACGCGACGCTCGGCAGCTCTACGAGCGGCACGCCGGTGGTCCATTGCCATGGTGCCTTCCGCACCGCCGACGGCGCGGTGCGCGGCGGCCACATCCTGACCGACCGCACGGTGGTCGGACGCCGCAGCGTCACCGCGGTGGTCACCGCGCTGGACAGCTTCGAACTGCGCGTGGTCTACGACGACGAAACCCGCATGCCGCTGATGCGGCCCCAGGCCAGGCGCGTCCATGGCTGAGGTGCGCATGATTGAAAGCGGGCGCATGGGCCGCGTGGCGTATGCGCGCATCGCGCCCAACGAAGACCTCGTCTTGAGCGTCGAGAAGCTCTGCCTCGCGGAAGGCTTCGGCCATGCGTTCGTGCGCGGCGCGCTGGGCAGCCTCGTCGATGCCTGCCTGGAGCGCGTCGACGGTTCCTGCCAGGTGATCCGCGGGCCGGCCGCAGAGATCGTGAGCCTGGCCGGCGAGGTGCGCTCGCAGCCCGACGGCTCGCTGCGCGCCGCGCTCACCGGCGTGGTGGCGGACACGCACGGCCACCTGTACGGCGGCCCGTTCGTGGCGGGCGCCAACGCCGTCTGCGTCACCTTCGAAGTCACTCTGGAGGAGTGGCTGCCATCGCCCGACAACTGATTTCGTCCACTGCAGAAATTCCAATGACCGATCTCTCCACTTCTACTACTTCTTCTTCTTCTTCTTCTTCTCCCCGCGTCGCCGTCGTCACGGGAGGCGCACGCGGCATCGGCCTGGCCATCGGCCGCTGGTTCCTGGCGCACGGCTACAGCGTCGCGCTGCTCGACATCGACGGCGCCACGCTCGACCAGGCGGTGGCCGAACTCGCGCAGCCTGCAAAGCTGCTCGGCCTGCACTGCGACGTGTCGAAGCCGTCGCAGATCGCCAGCGCCGCGCAGGCCGTGGTCGAACGCTTCGGCCGCGTCGACGCGCTGGTCAACAACGCCGGCGTGGCGGTGTTCAAGCCGGCGCTCCAGACCTCGTTCGAGGAATGGCGCACGGTGCTCGGCACCAACCTGGACGGCGCGTTCCTGTGTACGCAGGCCTTCGGCGCGCTGATGGTCGAACGCGGGAGCGGCGCGGTGGTGAACATCGCCTCGATCTCGGGCCTGCGCGCGAGCACGCTGCGGGTGGCCTACGGCACCAGCAAGGCGGCGCTCATCCACCTGACCAAGCAGCATGCGGTGGAGCTGGGCAACGCCGGCGTGCGCGTGAACGTGATTGCACCGGGGCCGGTGGAAACCGAGATGGCCAAGCTCGTGCACAGCGTGGCGATCCGCTCCGACTACTACGACACCATCCCGCTCGGCCGCTACGGCACGCCGGAGGAAATGGCCAACGCCGTGGGCTTCCTGTGCAGCGACGACGCGAGCTTCATCAACGGCCAGGTGCTGGCCGTCGATGGCGGCTTCGATGCCGCCGGCGTCGGCCTGCCGACCCTGCGCCGGGGCATGCCCGTGCCCGCCGCCGACCACGCCTGACAAGGAGAACCGCCCAATGACCACCAACGCCTGCATCATCGGCTGGGGACACACGCCTTTCGGCAAGCTCGACGCCGTGGAGAGCGAAGCGCTCATCCGCAGCGCAGTCGAGCCGGCGCTGCAAACTGCGGGGCTCGCCGCGGCCGACATCGACGGCATCTTCGTCGGCCATTTCAACAGCGGCTTCCTGCCGCAGGACTTCAGCGCGTCGCTGGTGTGCCTGGCGCTGCCCGAGCTGCGCCACGTTCCCGCGGTGCGCATGGAAAACGCATGCGCCACCGGCTCGGCCGCGATCTGGGCCGCGCTGGATGCGGTGCAGTGCGGGCGGGTGCGGCATGCGCTGGTGGTCGGCTTCGAGATCATGAATGCCGTGCCTGCTGTGCGCATTGCCGAGACGCTGCTGCGCTGCTCGTATGTGAAGGAAGAGGGCGCGACCCCGGCGGGCTTTGCCGGCGTCTTCGGCAACATCGCGGGCCGCTACTTCGAGCGCTTCGGCGACCAGAGCGATGCCCTGGCCGCCATCTCGGCCAAGAACCACGCCAACGGCGTGCACAACCCCTATGCGCACATGCGGCGCGACCTGGGCTTCGACTTCTGCCGCCATCCGTCGGAGAAGAACCCGTTCGTCGCGGGTCCGCTGAAGCGCTCCGACTGCTCGCTGGTCTCCGACGGCGCGGCTGCGCTGGTCATCTCGGCCGAGCCCATCGCTTCGGCGACGGTCCCGGCGGTACGCTGGCGCTCGCGCACGCAGGTCAACGACTACCTGCCGCTGTCGCGCCGCGACCCGACCCGGTTCGAGGGCGCGGCGCGTGCGTGGCACCAGGGGCTGGCCGCGGCGGGGCTGTCGCTTCATGACCTGGGCTTCGTCGAGACGCACGACTGCTTCACCATCGCGGAGCTGCTCGAGTACGAGGCCATGGGCCTGGCGCCGCACGGGCAGGGCGCGCGCGTCATCCTGGACGGCGTGAGCCGCAAGGACGGCCCGCTGCCCGTCAATCCGTCGGGCGGACTGAAGTCGCGCGGCCATCCGATCGGCGCCACGGGCGTGTCGCAGCACGTGATGGCTGCCATGCAGCTGGCCGGGCTGGCGGGCGACATGCAGGTCGGCTCCGGCAAGCCGGGCGCGGTCTTCAACATGGGCGGCGCCGCGGTCGCCAACTACCTGAGCGTGCTGGAGGTGCACCCGTGAACGAAGCGCGGGCGATGAACCTGTCCGCACTGCTGTCGCAGACGGCCGCGCTCCTTCCCGACCGGCCAGGGCTGATCCAGGGCGAGCGGCAATGGACGTGGCAAGAGATCGACCGCCGCGTCGATGCGCTGGTGCAGGCGCTGCGGTCGCTGGGCATGCGGCCTGGCGACAAGCTGCTCGTGATGTCGCGCAACAACCCGGCGCTCTTCGAGAGCTGCTGGGCCGCCTTCCGCCTGGGCGCGGTGTGGGTGCCGGTCAACTTCCGGCTCACGCCGCCGGAAGTTGCCTACCTGGGCAGCGCCAGCGAGGCCAGCGTGATGCTGGCCGAGGACTGCTTCGCCGAGCATGTGGAGGCGGTGAAGGCCGCGTCTTCGCATCTGCGCTCCGTCGTCACCATCGGCCTCCCGCGCGCGGATGAACTCGGCTACGAAGCGCTGCTCGTGGCCCACGCCGATGCGCCCGCGGCGATGGCGCAGGTCGATGCCGATCACCCCCTGTGGTACTTCTACACCTCGGGCACCACCGGCCGCCCGAAGGCCGCCGTGCTGACGCACGGGCAGCTCGCCTTCGTCGTGACCAACCACCTGGCCGACCTCATCCCGGGCACCACCGAGCACGACTGCTCGATCGCCGTCGCGCCGCTGTCGCATGGCGCGGGCATCCATGCGCTGCTCAACGTGGCCCGCGGCGCGCCCACGGTGCTGCTCGCATCCGACAGGCTGGAGCCCGCCACCTTCTGGGCGCTGGTGGAGCGCCACCGCGTGACCAACGTCTTCACGGTGCCGACCATCGTCAAGATGCTGGTGGAAGACCCGGCCGTCGACCGGTTCGACCACGGCTCGCTGCGCTACGTGGTCTATGCGGGCGCGCCGATGTACCGCGCGGACCAGAAGCGCGCGCTGCAAAAACTCGGCAAGGTGCTGGTGCAGTACTTCGGCCTCGGCGAAGTCACGGGCTGCATCACGGTGTTGCCGCCGGCCATGCATGCCGCCGACGACGATGATCCGGACGCCCATATCGGCTGCTGCGGCCGGGCCCGCACCGGCATGGAAGTCGCCATCCTCGACGCGCGGATGCAGCCGGTGCCCGCCGGCACCGTGGGCGAGATCTGCTGCCGCGGGCCGGCCGTGTTCGCGGGCTATTTCAACAATCCCGAGGCCACGCAAAACGCGCTGCGCGGCGGCTGGTTCCACACCGGCGATCTCGGCCGCATGGACGCGCGCGGGCTGCTCTACATCACGGGCCGCGAATCGGACATGTACATCTCGGGCGGCTCCAACGTGTACCCGCGCGAGGTGGAGGAAATTCTGCTGATGCATCCCGCCGTGCGCGAGGCGGCGGTGCTCGGCATCGCGGACGAGAAATGGGGCGAGGTGGGCGTGGCGGTGATTGTGGCCTCGCAGCCGGGCCTCACGGCCGAGCAGCTGCTGCACCACCTGGACGGCCGCTGCGCGAAGTACCGCTGGCCGCGGCACATCTTCTTCTGGGATGCGCTGCCGAAGTCCGGCTACGGGAAAGTCGCCAAGGCCGACATCCGCCAGCGGCTCGTCGAACGCGGCGACGTGAAGGAGGCCGCCACGACCTGATCACACACATCGACGCCGACCCGGACGACCAGATCCATTCACAAAAGGACAAGGAGACAAAAATGAGCATCACCCGCCGCACCGTGCTGCGCTCGACGGCACTCGCTGCCAGCCTCGCCGTTCCCATGCACCGGGCCTTCGCGCAGAAGGCCGAGTTCAACTACAAGTACGCGAACAACCTGCCGGTCACGCATCCGCTCAACATCCGCGCCAAGGAAATGGCCGACGCCATCCGCGCGGAAACCGGCGGCCGCGTCGACATCCAGATCTTCCCGAGCAACCAGCTGGGCTCCGACACCGACGTGCTGAGCCAGCTGCGCTCGGGCGGCGTGGAGTTCTTCACGCTGTCGGGGCTGATTCTTTCCACGCTGGTGCCGTCCGCGTCGATCAGCGGCGTGGGCTTTGCCTTCAATGACTACGCGAGCGTGTGGAAGGCCATGGACGGCGAGCTGGGCGCCCACATCCGCCAGCAGATCGCCAAGGCCAACATCGTGCCGATGGAGAAGATCTGGGACAACGGCTTCCGGCAGATCACGTCGTCGAGCCGGGCCATTGCCGCGCCGCAGGACATGAAGGGCTTCAAGATCCGCGTGCCGGTGTCGCCGCTGTGGACCTCGATGTTCAAGGCGCTCGACGCCGCGCCCACCTCCATCAACTTTGCCGAGGTCTATTCGGCGCTGCAGACGAAGATCGTCGACGGGCAGGAGAACCCGCTGGCCATCATCGCGACGGCCAAGCTCTACGAGGTGCAGAAGTACTGCTCGCTGAGCAACCACATGTGGGACGGCTTCTGGTTCCTGGCCAACCGCCGCGCCTGGGAAAAGCTGCCGGCCGAGCTGCGCACCGTGGTGGCCCGGCACATCAACGCGGCCGGCATGAAGGAGCGCACCGACGTGGCCGAACTCAACGCCGGGCTGCAGAAGGAGCTGGCCGCCAAGGGCATGGCCTTCAACCAGCCGGACTCCGCCGCCTTCCGCGACCAGCTGCGCAAGGCCGGCTTCTACAGCGAGTGGAAGGCCAAGTACGGCGACGAGGCCTGGGCCTTGCTCGAGCGCAGCGCGGGCAAGCTTGCATGAGCGGGCCGGTCCTCGGCCTGGCGGCCGGCGCGCGGGTGGACGCGCCCCGGCTGTCCGCCATCGAGCGCCGGCTCGGCGCGCTGGTCGACATGGCGGCCGGCGGCCTGGTGCTGGCCGACGTGGGGGTGCTGTTCGCAGGCGTGCTGGCGCGCTTCGTGTTCCACAGCCCGCTGGTCTGGTCCGACGAGCTGGCATCGATCCTGTTCATCTGGCTCGCGATGCTGGGCGCCGTGGTCGCGCTGCGGCGCGGCGAGCACATGCGCATGACGGCGCTGATCTCGATGCAGCCGCCGTCGCGGCGCCCGTTGTTCGAAGCCCTTGCCCTGTGCGCGTCGCTGGCATTCCTGGCGATGGTGGCGTGGCCGGCCTGGGAGTACGCGTCGGAGGAGCGCTTCATCACCACGCCCGCGCTGAACATCTCGAATGCGTGGCGGGCCGCGGCGCTGCCGGTCGGCATCGGCCTGATGGGCCTGTTCGCGGTGCTCAGGCTGCTGCGCGACGTGGAATGGCGGATCACGGCCAAGGCGGTGGTCATCGTGGCCACGCTGGTGCTGGCGTTCACGCTGGGCCGTTCGGTGTTCCAGGACCTCGGGCGGCTGAACCTGCTGGTGTTCTTCGTCGGTGTGGTGCTGGCGGGCGTGCTCGCGGGCATTCCCATCGCCTTCTCCTTCGGCCTTGGTACCTTCGGCTACCTGGCGCTGGCCACCGACACGGCGCTGCCCGTGATCGTGGGGCGCATGGACGAGGGCATGTCGCACCTGATCCTGCTGGCGGTGCCGCTGTTCGTGTTCCTCGGCCTGCTGATCGAGATGACCGGCATGGCCAAGGCCATGGTCGCGTTTCTCGCGGGCCTGCTGGGGCATGTGAAGGGCGGGCTGTCGTACGTGCTGGTGGGTGCGATGTACCTCGTGTCGGGCATCTCGGGCTCCAAGGCGGCCGACATGGCGGCGGTGGCGCCGGCCCTGTTTCCCGAGATGAAGCAGCGCGGCGCGAGCGAAGGCGATCTCGTCGCTCTGCTGGCCGCGACCGGCGCGCAGACCGAGACGGTGCCGCCCAGCCTGGTGCTGATCACCATCGGCTCGGTCACGGGCGTGTCGATTGCGGCGCTGTTCACGGGCGGCCTGCTGCCGGCCGTGGTGCTGGGCCTGATGCTGTGCGTGGTCGTGTACTTCCGCTGCCGCGGCGAGGACCTGCGCGAGGTCGTGCGCACGCCGTGGCGCGAGGTCGCCCGGCTGGCCGTCGTGGCGCTGCCGGCGCTGGCGCTGCCGTTCGTGATCCGCGCGGCGGTGGTCGAAGGCGTGGCCACTGCGACTGAAGTGTCGACCATCGGCATCATGTACGCCGTGGTCGCGGGGCTGGTCGTGTACCGGCAGTTCGACTGGAAGCGGCTGGGGCCGATGCTCGTTGCGACGGCTTCGCTGTCGGGCGCCATCCTGCTGATCATCGGCACCGCGACGGCCATGGCCTGGGGCCTGACGCAGTCGGGCTTCTCGCGCCTCTTGGCCGAAGCGATGACGGGCCTCCCCGGTGGCGCGCCGATGTTCCTGGCGGTGTCGCTGGTCATCTTCGTGGTGCTGGGCAGCGTGCTCGAGGGCATTCCGGCCATCGTGCTGTTCGGGCCGCTGCTGTTTCCCATCGCGCGCCAGCTGGGCATCCACGAGGTGCACTACGCGATGGTGGTGGTGCTGTCGATGGGCCTCGGCCTGTTCGCGCCGCCGCTGGGCGTGGGCTACTACGCGGCCTGCGCCATCGGGCGCGTGCACCCCGACGCGGGCATCCGTCCGATTGCGGGCTACATGGTGGCGCTGCTGGTGGGGACGATTGCGGTGGCTGCGATTCCTTGGTTGTCGATCGGGTTTCTCAGGGGCTGACGGCTTTGCCCTTGGCGCTTGCAGCTCGGGGCAACAAGGCCTTGATGCGCTGGCGCAGCAGCGCGGGCGTCACGGCCGGGGTCATCTGCAGCACCTCCATGCAACGGTCCATGCGTCCGTGACGTGTCAGCAGCGCGTTGACTGCCTTTGCCAGATCGCTGTCGATGCTGTTGCCGTAGGCTTGTCTGGCCTTGGTTGCCGCGCGGCGCAGCAGTGCGGAACCAGGGTGCATCATGGCCAGGTCGATGACGTCACGGCTGAAGACGCTGTCGTCGGCCCAGCGATCCGAGTTTGCGAGCAGCTGGCTTGCAGCCATGTCCAGCACGGTGAGCGTCGCAATGTCGCCGATGCGGTCTTGCTCGCCCGGCACATCGAGTTCGATGCGTGCTTCGAGCACGATCTCGAACTTGATATCGATGTCACCCACACGCACCATCGATCGGATGCCATATTGATCGGCACGAAGTTCGCCGGTCTGTTGGATCTTCGCGCCCTTGCGGGCCAGCGCGCTCAGGCCCTGGTCGCCGGTCAGCAGCTGGCGCAGCTGCCGGTAGCCTTCGATGTTGGAAACAAGGAAGTCGATGCCCACCGACTCGCGGTACTCGCCATAGCGAAGCGCGATGGCCGTGCCGCCGCCGAACAGGCAGTGGTTCTCGGCGAGCAGCTCGGCATCGAGCGCTGCAAGTGCCTCGGCGACCCGTTGATGGTGCGGGCGTTCAAACATGCAGCGGCTTCCTGCCCAATGCGCGTGCCAGTTCGTCGAGCAGTTGCCGCTCCCGCGCATCGAGCGCCGATGCGTCGACATGGCGCCAGTTGCGTTCGTAGGTGGCCCACGCCTCTGCGGGTGTGAGCTCGGTATCCGGCGCCAACTGCCAGGCGAGCCGGCGCAGTTGGGGGTAGTCGGCGATTCGGATGCCGCCCGCAATCGGCGCCGGGGGTGCGGATTGCGTTGAGGGGACCACATCGACATCCAGGCCCAGCGCCGCGAGGGCATTCATGTAGGCCCCCATCGTGACCGAGGGCTCGCCGCGTTCGATGCGATGCAGTGTCATGCGGGACACGCCTGCCGCCTCCGCCGCTGTGGTGGCGCTGACCTTCAGGGCCTTGCGCCGAGCGTGGATGCGTCGGCCGAATGCTGTGAGGCGGTGATCGGCTGCAGGGGCGACGGGAGGGGCTGCAGAAGGCATATATGTATCTCATTCTAGACAAAATGTGGGAATATGTCCAGAATGAGATGCATAAATTGGAGTTCCGGCGAATGCCCCCGTGCGGCGGGCCCGCACGGCCCTTCAGTAGCCCAGGATGGCATCCCACACGGCGAGCTGCGCCAGCTTGGGCACCGTGCCGACCGCCACGCTTCCACTGCTGCCTTCGCCCATGCGCACCGCGTTCGCCAAGGAACCCCCGTACCGCGGCCACGCGGTGGAGGCGTCGAAGGCCACGGCCTGCGAATCCCGCGCGAAGCTCGCGAAGGCCGACGCCATGGCCGCCGACAGCTGCGCCTCCGCCGCGCCGTTGCCGACCTTGTCCTTGTAGTAGTCCAGCCCGTAGGTTCCGAACAGCAGCGGCAGGTCGGCGCAATGCGGCACGCCGTGTCCCGGCGCCTTGAGGGCGTGCGCATAGGTGCCGAAGCGCACATCCTTGCCTTCGCTGGCCAGCTTGCCGGCGTAGCGCACCGAATGATTGCGAATGGCGAAGTCGCCGTAGATCTCCACCCACAGGTCGCCGGCGTCCGTGCTGCGAGCCTCGTCGGCCGCGGCCTTGCGGTAGCTTTCGACAACCCGGCTGCTGGCCTCGGCGGAGCGGGTGATCGAGGTGACGGCTTGGAGAAGCTGCGTGTCGTCCTGTGGCAGGGGCGCCGTGAGCGCCTTGTGGGTGGCGGGATCGATCAGGTCGACAAAGAAGGTGCCTTCGGTCAGCGTGGTGGTGATGACCACCGGCAGATCGGCGGGCCACTCGGTACGCGTCCAGTCTGCGAGGCAGAACTTCGCGTCGATGATGGGGACGAACTTGGAGGCGCGTCCCGTGGTGATCGCGTCGGGCAAGGGCAGTGCGTTGAGTGCGACCTCCGCCGCATGCAACGCCGCGGCCGGCACGTCGCGCAGGCCGCGGGGCGTGGTGTTCAGGCGCGTTGCCAGCAGTTCCGTGTAGGCGGCGGCATCGTCCAGGCTGAAGCCTCCGGGCTTCGCGTTGCTGGCCGGGCTCAGCAGCACCACCTTGCGCAGCAGCTTTCGATGCGCGGGGTTCTGCGCGATGACCGCCGCGCTGGTGCCTCCGGCCGATTGCCCCATCAGGCAGATGTTGTTCGCGTCGCCGCCGAACGCCGCGGCGTTCTGGTGCACCCATTGCAGGGCAGCCATCTGGTCCTGCAGCTGCCAGTTCGCGACGCTGCCGGTGTCGGCATCGGCAAGGTCGGGGTGCGAAAGACCGCCCAGCGCGCCGAGCCGAAAGTTGACGGTGACGACGACCACGCCGAGCGCCGCCAGCGCCTGGCCGTTCATCAGCGGCATGCCGGCGGCGCCCGTGCGCCAGGCGCCGCCGTGAATCCAGACGATCACGGGTGCACCGATGGCGTTTGCAGGCGCCCACACGTTGACGGTCAGGCAGTCTTCGCTCTGCTGCATGGGCACCGGGTAGATCCAGGTGACGTAGGGCGGCAAGGTCTGCAGGCTGGCAGCGCCGAAGCTGTCGGCGTTCAGCACGTTGGCGGCAACAGGCTTGAACGGCTTGGGCGATTGGAAGCGCAGGCCGCCCACCGGTGGCTGCGCGTAGGGAATGCCGAGGTACGACGCGACGCCGCCGCTGCGCTGGCCGCGGAATTTCCCCGAGGTGGTGTCTGCGAGCGGCGCGGCGTCCGGTTGTCCGGTGCCGCTGGTGGGAGCGGCGAATCCACCGCCTCCGCCACCGCCGCACCCGACGAGCGGCAGCGCGATCAAGGCGCCGGCCGCCTGGATGAACCGCCGCCGGGCTTCGGGCAGGGCAGGAAAGGAATTGAACTTCTCGTGATGCGCCATCGTCGTCCTCCGGTTGCCGGCCCACAGCGGACCCGACTTGCGGCCGATGCTAGGAGCGATGACGGGGTGATGACATGCAGGTGAATGCAACGCAGCATTCTGAAAATGCAGTCTGGATGGCGGCGGGCCGGCGCGTCGCTCAGGTCTTCAGATAGGGCTTCGTGGTCTCCGCCAGCATCGCGAGGAATTGCCGTCCCGCCAGCGTGAGGTCGCGGCGCGACGGATACAGCGCGTACATCGAGATGGTCGGGGGCGCCCAGCCTGGCGCCAGCAGGCACAAGCGGCCCTGTTCGAGGTCGGCTGCACACAGGGCGAGCGGCAACCGCGCGATGCCGATCCCCGCGAGCGCTGCCTGATGGATCTGCGGCAGGCTGTCGCTGGTGAAGCGCGGCTTCACGTCCAGTTCGATTTTTGCATTGCCGGGCCCGCGCAGCAGCCAGCGCGAAGGATGCGGGCTGAAGGTCCAGCCGATGGCGGGGCAGCCGCCCGGCAGCGCGGCAAGCGCCTGTGGCGTGGCCGGCCGGCCGAGCGATTCGTGCAGGGCCGGTGTCCCGACCAGCGCGTACGGAAAGTCTCCGAGCTTGCGCGACACCATGCTCGAATCAGGCAGCGTGTCGATGACGGGGCGGATCAGCAGGTCCGCGGCTTCGCTCGAGGGCGAAGGGCGCCCGTCGGTGCTGTCCAGCGTCAATGCCACCTTCGGATGACGCTTGACGAACTCGAGGCACAGGCCTCCCACAAAACTGGTGGCCATGGAGATCGGGCACGACACGCGCAGGTGGCCGGCAGGTTCGTTCAGCGCGTCCTGTGCCACGGACAGCGCGCTGCGGGTCTCTGCGCGGATTGCCAGGCCGTGCTGGACCATGCGTTCGCCGATCTCCGTCACCCTGAAGCGCCGCGAGCTGCGCACCAGCAGGCTCACGCCCAGCCGCTTCTCGAGGCTCGCGATGCGGCGGCTCAAGCGAGAGACGGGAATGCTGTGGCGCATGCTCGCGGCATTGAAGCCGCCGGCTTCCACCACCAGCACGAGCGCGAGCAGGTCGTCCACGACGCCGTTGAGCTCATCCATTCGAACTGCTCCCGGGCAGCAGCGCCTCCAGGACGAAGCGTGCCGGGCCGTTGGCGCTTCGGTCTCCCACCGCGAGGCCCAACTGCCGCCATAGAGCCGGGCTGAGCGGGCGCACGGCGATGCGGGGATCGCGCGCGGGCTCGTGCGAATCCTCCGGCAGCAAGGCGGCTCCGTAGCCGGCGGCGACCAGTGTCCTGATCGCATCGTTGTAGTTGAGCTCGATGCGCGGCCGGCAATGGACGCCAGCCGCCGAGAACCACTCCGCGGTCAGCCGGTAGAGACGCGTGGAGGCGTCGTTCATGATCAACGGCCGCTCGGCCAGCCACTGCGCAGTGAGCCGCCTGGGCGTTTTCCAGGTCGCCGGCAAGAAGGCGACGACAGCCTCGCGCCGAAGGGGTGTGACATGGACGCCCCGCACAGGCGCCTGCGGCAGCGCCACGACCGCGAGGTCCAGGCTGCCTGCGGCGAGCCGGCCCATGCTTTCGTTGGACGTCAGCACCTGCACGTTCACCTCGACGCCCGGATGGTTCCGGGCAAGGCGTTCGAGCGCGGGCGGCAGCAGGTGCGCAATGGCGCCGGTCGAGGCACCCACTCGCACGCGGCCCGTCTGGCCGGCGAGCTGGCGCCGGACTTCCTCCACTGCGTCATCCGCATCCGCCAGCAGCCGGCGGGCACGCGCGATGAACCGTTCGCCCAAGGCGGTCGCTTGCGCGGGCCCGCGTCCGCGAACGAGCAACTGGCCGCCCAGGCGCGACTCGAGTTCCGTGATCTGAACGGTGACTGTGGGGGCAGCCAGGTGAAGGGCGCGCGCAGCATTGGCCAGGGACCCGAGGTCGGCGATGGCGACCAGGGTGCGCAGATGGTCGAGGCTCAGTTCCCGCATGCCACTAATTTAACTTTTCTTAATCCTGGCTTCCATATATTTATCTGGAGCTATCGCGCCCGCGTCCCTACCATCGCGCTCCATGGACCTCAACATCTTCATCGATGGCGATCAGGGCACCACCGGCCTTGACCTGCAGAACCGCCTCCGGGGCGGGGAATTCCGCATCCGCACATTGCCGGCGGGCGTGCGCAAGGACGCGGCTGCCCGACGGGCCGCGCTCAACGAGTGCGACATCGCAATCCTCTGCCTGCCCGATGCTGCGGCGCGCGACGCGGTCGCGATGATCGAGAACCCTTCGGTGCGCGTCATCGACGCCAGCTCGGCCCACCGCACCAGCCCGGGTTGGGTCTACGGCCTGCCGGAGCTCGATGCACGGCAAGGCGAACGGATCGCCTCGGCGCAGCGGGTCACCAATCCGGGCTGTTATCCCACCGCCGCCGTCACCCTGCTGCGGCCGCTGACGGATGCGGGCCTGCTGCCCGCCGGCTATCCGCTTGTCATCCACGCCGTCTCAGGCTATTCGGGCCAGGGCAGGGCGGGGGCGGAAGCGCACGAGGCAGGGACGGGAGCGCATTCGCTGAAGGTCTATGGCCTGGCACTCGAGCACAAGCACGTGGCGGAGATCGAGGCCTACGCCGGCTTGGCGGAGCGGCCCATCTTCGTGCCGGCCTATGGCAGCTACCGGCAGGGCATCGTGCTCACCATCGGGCTGCACGCGCGAATGCTTCCCTCCGATGCTTCGGGCCGGCGCATCCACGAATGCCTTGCACAGCGGTACCGCGATACGGCGCATGTGCGCGTGCTGCCGATGTCGCCCGCCGCTCCAATGACCGAACTGGACCCGCAAGTGCACAACGGCTCCAACGACATGAGCCTGGCGGTTGCATGCAATGAACGCACAGGACAGATCGTCTTGAGCGCGGTGCTCGACAACCTGGGCAAAGGCGCCGCAGGCGCGGCCGTGCAGAACCTGCGATCGATGTCGAGGGCTTCGTAGCCCCGGGCCGCCGGCACGCGAACCGGCAAGCTCCTGGTTCGGACGGCGTTCGACGATGGCCACTTCGACGCCTGCCAACGCCAACTCGCCTGCCAGCATCAGGCCCGCCGGACCTGCTCCTGCAATCACGACTGCATGTTCTGTCATCTGCAAATTCACTCTCCTTCGCCTGCACGCAGCACACCAGAGCCGGCCACGGCGTGGGCGGCAAATTCCCGGCCAAGGGCAGGGACTTACGAATCGCTTCGCCACCGCATGCTGTAGCGTCGCATTGGCAGCCCACCCACGAAGCCCCCGAATGCAGCAACAAGTCATCTCCGCCCACGACATCTTCCCGCACATCCGCATCGTCATGGGCATGGTGATCGGCCTTGGCGTCACGCGACTGCTGTCGGGCGTTGCGCGCATCGTGCAGCACCCGACGCAGTACCGGCTCTATGCCGTGCACCTTGCCTGGGTCGCTTCCGTCCTGCTGGCGCTGGTGCATTTCTGGTGGTGGGAGTTCGGCCTCTATCAGATCGACAGCTGGACCTTCGGCACCTACGCGTTCATCGTCAGCTACGCGATCGTCCTGTTCCTGCTGTGCGCACTGCTCTTTCCAGACAGCATGCGCGACTACGCGAGCTATGAAGACTATTTCTATGCCCGGCGCGCGTGGTTCTTCGGCTTGCTGGCCGCGACCTATCTGCTCGACGTGGTCGACACGCTGATCAAGGGCGAGGCGCACTTCGCGCGCTTTGCGCTGGAGTACCTGATCCGCACGCCCGTTCTCGTGACCCTGTGCATCGTGGCGGCCAGGACGGCGAGCCATCGCTTTCACACCGTCTTCGTGGGTGCCACACTGATCTATCAGCTGTCGTGGATCTTTCGGCTCTTCGACACGCTGGGGGGCTGACGGCAACGCCGCGCGCTTCCGGCTGACGCGCGCATCGGTGGCAGCCTACGTTGAAAACCAAGGTCTTCACATTCAAATGGCGCCGACGTCGAACGGGGACCGAGGCGTGCCGTGCGTCTTGCCGTCGGCGGATCAGGAGACAACCATGCGCACCCGCGATGAGAAGAAGAACGACGAGGCAAGCCATGCCATTCACGACGCAGACACTGATCCCCCGCAAGCCCTGACCGGCACCACGCGACGCTCCCTCTTGCGCAGCGCCGTGCTGTTCGCGATGTTCTCGGGCAGCGGCATCGGCCTGACCGCTTGTGGCGGGGGTGGTGGCGGTGGAGGAGGAGGCATCGGCGGCGGCGTTGGGGGCGGCCGTCCGCCCGACGGCTCCGACTCGGTGTTCAAGCACGGCATCGCGAGCGGAGATCCGTTGTCCGACCGCGTGATCCTCTGGGCCCGCGTGACAGTGTCCGCACCGGGCACCCTCAACGTCGAATGGGAAGTGGCCAGCGACGAGCGCTTCGGCATCATCGTCGCGCGCGGCACCGCGAGCACCGGCCCCGAGCGCGACTACACGGTCAAGGTGGATGCCGTCGGCCTCCAGCCCGCCAGCACCTATTTCTATCGCTTCTCCATGGGCAACGAGAACTCGCCCATCGGCCGCACCCGGACGCTGCCGGTGGGCGGCGTATCGCAGGCCCGGCTGGCGGTGGTGTCCTGCTCCAACTTCCCCAGCGGCTACTTCAATGTCTATGCCGACATTGCCAAGCGCACCGACATCGACGTGGTGCTGCACCTGGGCGACTACATCTACGAGTACGGCCGGGTGGGCTATGCGTCGCAGCTTGCCATTGCCATCGACCGCGAATCGAACCCCGACCACGAGATCCTGACGCTCGCGGACTACCGCTTGCGCCATGCGCAGTACCGCACCGACGGCGACCTGCGCGCCCTGCATGCGCGGCTGCCCGTGATCGCCGTGTGGGACGACCACGATCTGGCCGACGACGCGTGGTCGGGCGGGGCCGAGAACCACGACGAAGCAACCGAAGGCAGCTTTGCCGCACGGCGCGCGGCGGCCATGCAGGCCTACCACGAGTGGCTGCCGACGCGGCTGCCCGACCCGGCCAACCCGCTGCGGATCTATCGCACATTCGACTTCGGCACGCTGGCATCGATGCACATGCTCGACACCCGGCTGATCGGCCGCGACAGGCAGGTCACGCTCCAGCAGTACCTGGCCGGCGAGGCTTCGGCCCCGACGCGGCAGCTGATGGGCCAGCCGCAGGTGGATTGGCTGGCCGAGCGCATGGCCGCATCGCCCTGCACCTGGCAGGTGCTCGGCCAGCAGGTGCTCATGATGCGCATGGCCATCCCCTTGAGCATCGCGACCGACTTCACCCTCGAGACACTGGGCGCCTACCTGGCGGCGCAGGCGCTTCCGGAATCCGCGCGCAGCGACAGCCAGAGGGCCCTGATCGCGCAGCAGAAGGTGCCCTACAACATGGACGCGTGGGACGGCTACCCGGCCGCGCGCGACGCCGTGCTTGCCATGGCGCGCAACCAAGGCAAGAACCTGATCTCGCTGGCGGGCGACACGCACAACGCCTGGGCCGGGAACCTCACCGACGCCTCCGGGCAGCGGGTCGGCGTGGAATTCGGCACTTCCTCGGTGTCGTCCCCCGGCTTCGAGCGGATGCTGCCGCTGATCGCCAGCGACCTGCTGTCCGATGGCTTCCGGCGCATGGTCGACGACCTGCGCTACGCCGAGACCAGCAAGCGCGGCTATGCGGTGCTGACACTGACGCCGGCCGAGGCGCGCTGCGACTACGTCGAGATCAGCACGGTGCTGAGCCGCGACTATTCGGTGAGAACGGCCGCCACGCTGCGTGCGCTGCCGGGTGTCGGAAATCTGCAGGTGCTTGCCGCGTGATCGGTGAGCGAAGGCCGATGCGGCGGCATCTGGCAGCAGGTCCATCATCAGGACCCGGCAGTTCAATCCACGCGGATGTTGCGCGCCTTCACGACGCGGCTGTAGATCTCCGCGTCGCGGCGCACCATCGCTGTCATCTCGGTGCGCGAGACGCCCAGCGGCTCGCTGTTGAGATCCTTGATGCGCTTGGCGAGGTCCGGGTCCTTGCTGGCTTCCACGAACACCGCATTGAACCGGTTGAGCACCGCAGGCGGCGTGTTCGCAGGCGCCCAGATGCCGTGCCACGACATCATCGAGAAGCCCGGCATCACCTCCGAGAGAGTGGGCACGTCCGGCAGGGCGGGGTGGCGGGTGGGCCCCGAGTAGGCGAGCGCCTGCACGCGGCCGCTGCTGATCAGCGGATAGCCCGTGGCGATGGGCTCCATCAGCGTGTCGACCTGTCCGCCGACGAGATCGGCGATGGGGCTGGCGCGATAGGGCACGTGCAGCATGGTGATGCCCACCTCGTCTTTCAAGGATTCGACGATCAGCTGCGACGGGCTTCCCGCGCCGTAAGAGGCGTGCGAGTAGATGCCCGGCTTTTCCTTTGCCGCGGCCACGAGGTCCTTGATGGTCTTGGCCGGGAACTTGGTGTTCGCGATCAGCACGAGGCCCTGGCGCATCGTCGTGGCGACGGGAACCAGATCCTTCTCGGGATCGAACGGCAGCTTGCTGTAGATGTACGGGTTGATCGTGAACGCCGTCGACAGGTTGTAGAGGAAGGTGTAGCCGTCCGCTGGCGCCTTGGCGACGGTGTCCGACGCAAGGTTGCCGGCCGTGCCGGGCTTGTTGTCGATGAGCACCGGCACGCCGAGCTTGCGGCTCGCGTAGTCGCCGTACATGCGGGCGAAAATGTCGGGCGGCGTGCCGGGGGCGAACCCCACCACGATCCTGATCGGCTTGCTCGGCCACTCCGGCGTCTGGGCACCTGCAAGGCCCGTGGCCAGGCTGCCGGCGAGGCCCAGCATCAGGCCGAGCATCTTCTTGATGAGGGTTGTTGTTGAACGCATTGCTTGTCTCCTGTGCGCCGGTCAAAGCCGGCGAGGTGTTGTGAATGAAAGAGTCATACGTTGAAGGCTTAGCCAGCTACGGCGGCCCCGAGTCATGCGTGCACATTCGTGAGGGTGTGGGCGAAGCGTTGACAGGGGTACGCGCGGGCCGGGTATCGAGCCGCGTAATACATGCCCCGCGGCGAGAGCTGCGGGTGGTCCGGGGTGCCGAGGCAGTAGGAGATTGCCGAAGGCCACACCGATGCTGCCGCTTTGGCGAGGTGGCATGGGACCCCGCGCGGTCAGAGACCCCGCGCACGCGCGGAAACACCTTGCACGGAAACCGGGAGATCCCGCGTCCTTCTGCAACGCGCTGGGAAGCGTCGAGTGCAGAGCGCATCGTGAAGCCCAAGGGCGTACGACGATGAGCGATAGGAGCGGGAAGTCGGACTGCTGCGTAGTACCGAAGAAGCTGCCGAACAAGGCTGCGGGGGAAGCTCCTGCGGCGGCGGAGGCGGTGGAGGGAAGGCGGCAGGCCAAGGGAAATGCCATCGCGGCGCGCATGTCCCGCAGATCGGTGCGGGTCTATGACATGGGAACCGCGCTCGATGGCATACGACAGACGGCAAAGGGCCGTCGTGGTGCGAGGTTCACTGGACTGCTGCACCACATCTACGCGGTCGAACGCCTTGAGGCGGCCTACCTTGCGCTCAAGCGCGACGCGGCCGCTGGGGTGGACGGCCAGACCTGGCAGGCGTACGGGCAGGACCTGGAGGGCAACCTCCTGGATCTGTCCGAACGGTTGGCCCGAGGGGGCTACCGGCCCCAGCCTGTGAAGCGGGTGTACATCGACAAGGCCGACGGCAGCAAGCGCCCGCTGGGCGTGCCGGCGCTGGAGGACAAGCTCGTCCAGCGCGCCACGGTCGAAGTGTTGAACGCCATCTATGAGCAGGACTTCCTCGGGTTCAGCTACGGCTTCAGGCCCGGCAAGAGTGCGCACAACGCGCTGGATGCCGTGGCGGTAGGTGTGCACAGCAGACGAGTGAGCTGGATTCTCGATGCGGACATTGCCAAGTTCTTCGACACAATCGAAAGGGACTGGCTGGTGAAGTTCATCGAACACCGCGTGGCGGACACGCGCGTGGTGCGGCTGATCAAGAAATGGCTGCACGCGGGCGTGCTGGAAGAAGGCAGGCTGACGCAAAGTGAGGTGGGTACGGTTCAGGGTGGGAGCATCAGTCCGCTGCTGGCCAACATCTACCTGCACTATGCGTTCGACCTGTGGGTGAAGCAGTGGAGGGGGCGCCATGCCCGAGGCGACGTGATCGTCGTGCGTTACGCCGACGATTGGGTAGCCGGGTTCCAGTTCCGCGACGATGCCGAGCGCTTCCAGCGCGCGGTGGCCGAGCGGCTGGGCCAATTCGGGCTGAAGCTGCACCCCGAGAAGACGCGGCTGATCGAGTTCGGGCGCGTCGCCCGGGAGAATCGACGCCGCCGAGGACAAGGCAAGCCGCAGACCTTCGACTTCCTGGGGTTCACGCATTGCTGCGGGACGACGAGGAAGGGCCACTTCATGGTCCTGCGGCTCACCAGTGCCAAACGCCTGCGAGCCAAACTGCAGGTGGTCAAGCTCGAACTCAGAAGGCGCATGCACCAACCCATCCCGGAGCAGGGCCAGTACCTGCGGGCGGTGGTGGCCGGGCATGCGCGCTACTTCGGCGTGCCGTGCAACGGCGCGCGGCTGAGGACATTCCGCTTCCAGGTCGCCGGGCTGTGGCATCGCACGCTGTGCCGCCGCAGTCAGAGCCATGGCCTGACGTGGCGTCGAATGTATCGATTGATGGCGCATTGGCTGCCTGTTGCGAACATCTGCCACCCGTACCCGAACCAGCGTCTGATCGTCATGACCCAAGGCAGGAGCCGTATGCGGTAGCTCCGCACGTACGGATCTGTGGAGGGGGTGCTGGGTGACTGGCATTCCTACTCCTACTGGGCTGATGGGTGCCCGTTCTTGGGTTGTTCTGTCTTCTTCAATCCACCTGCGCGCCGGAGCGGCGCACAGCCTCGCCCCACTTCGCGATCTCGGCCGTGCCGAAGGCGGCCATTTCCGATGCGTTCATCGCCATGGGCTCGATGCCCTGGACCGCGAGCTTGTCGCGCACCTCGGGCTGGGCGAGCACCGCCTGCGTGGCCTCGCGCAGGCGATCGCGCTGCGCGGCGGGCATGTCGGCCGGCGCATACAGCATGAACCACGCGACCAGGTCGAAGTCCGCGATGCCCTGCACGGCGAGCGTGGGCACATCGGGCGCGGCGGTGCTTCGCCGGGCGCTCGATGCGCCCAGCGCACGCAGCTTGCCGGCGCGGATCTGCGGCAGCACGGCGGCCGGGTGATAGAACATGAACTGCACGTTCCCCGCCATCACCTCGGTGAGCGCCTGGGCGCCGTCGCGGTAGGGCACGTGCACGAAATCCTTGCCGAGCCGCAGGTTGAGCAACTCGCCCGCAAGATGCCCCGAGGTGCCATTGCCGGCCGAGGCGAAGCTCACCGACTTGCCGCTGGCCTGGCGCAGATCCGCCACTCCCTTCCACGGCGCCGCAGCGGGAACGACCAGCAGGGTGGGCGTGGCGCCGACGAAGCCCAGCGGCACGAAGTCGCGCTGCGGCTGGTAGGAAAGCCGCTTGTAGAGCGAGGCGTTGATGGCATGCGTGCCCACGGTGCCCAGCAGCACGGTGTGTGCATCCGCCCCCGAGCGGGCCACCAGTTCGCTGCCGATGGCGCCGCCCGCGCCCGGCCGGTTGTCGACGATCACCGGCTGCGACAGCTGGCGCCCCAGCGCCTCGGCCAGCACCCGTCCCACGATGTCGGTCGTGGTGCCGGCAGCGAAGGGCACGACCAGCTTGATGGGGCGCGCGTTGCCCGCCTGCGCCCATGCGCTGCTGCCCTGCGCAAGCAGCGCTGGGGAAACAAGCGCCGCGGCCAGGATCGCGCGGCGTTTCATGGCGCCTTCCCGAAGCCCGCAGGCACGGTGCCTTCGTACTGCAGCTCGCGCGTGGCCTGGTACGACAGTGCAAAGCCGCTCGGCGTCCCGGCCTCTTCTGCCAGGTGGGCGATCAGCCCCGCCGTGCGCGCGAGGATGGGCACGCCCCGCAGCGACGCCACCGGAAAGCCCACGCCCAGCAGCACCGCCGGAATCGCCGCGGAGACGTTCATCCGCAGCGCCTTGCCGACGATGCCCGGGATCACTTCTTCCAGCGCCTGCGCGATGCGCACGTAGCGCAGGTCGGCACCGGCTTGCGCCGCCACTTCGAGCAGGCGGTCGACGCGCGGATCGCGTTCCTTGTGAAGCGGATGGCCGTAGCCCGGGATCGCCGCGCGCGCGGCCTTGAGTTCGGTGATGACCGCGGTGGCGGCCTGCTGCAGCGTGGCGCCGTCATCCATGCGCGCCGCCACATCCATGAACAGGCGCCCGGCCGTTTCCGAAGCGCCGAGGATGACGGAGCCGCAGCCGAGGATACCGGCCGCTACCGCGCCCTGCAGCGCATCGGGCGCGGCCGCGAAGGTCATGCGGCTGGCCTGCACGCTCGGCACGAGGCCGTGCTCGGCAATCGCCACCAGCGTGGCGTCGAGCACGGTGCTGCACGCGGCATCGGGGCGGCGCCCGGTGAGCAGCAGGAAGAAATAGTCGGTGAACGACAGGTGCCCGATCAGTTCCTGGCACAGGTCCTGGCCGCGCACGACGATGGTGTGTTCGTCCGAGGTGCAGATGGCGGTGCGCGGGACGGTGGACTTTCCGATTTTCATGAGCGTCGTCTTTCAGGCGTGTTGGGGTTCGAGGCGGAAGTCGTAGTGCGCGGACCAGTAGGGCGTCTCGAGCGGCCTGCCGTCCGGCGCGCGGCCCGGCGGGTGGGACTCGAAGTCCACGATCAGCCGCGGCCGCACGCCGAACACGGCGTCGGACTCGATGTACGGGCTGCCCGCCACGAACAGGTGCGTGGTCACGGGCACGTGGCCCGGCGCCGAGACCATCATGTGGATGTGCCCGGGGCGGTTCGGATGGCGGCCCATGGCCTCCAGCATGCGGCCCACGGGGCCGTCGACCGGGATCGGATAGAAGCTCGGGCGGATCGACCAGAACCAGTAGCGGCCTTCGTGGTCGGTGCGGATGCGCCCGCGCGCCTGCATCGCGGCGCCTTCGACCTGCATGTCGTACACGCCCTCGCCGTCGCCCGACCAGATGTCGAGCAGCGCGCCCTCGAGCGGCTGGCCGTGGGTATCGGTGACGCGGCCGCTGTAGAAGGTCGGCTCGCCGCGGGCGCCCTGGGCCACGTCGGCGCCCAGCGGCAGGTCGGGCGCGCCCTCCCAGTAGAAGGGGCCCTGCACGGTGGCGTGCGTGGCTTCGGTGAGCTCGGTGGCTTCGGTGGCTTCGTTCGCGGCCCGGCCGCGCTTGCCCGCGGCGGCGCGCAGCTGGTCCAGGATCACGACCATCATCGAGGCGCCCAGCGTGTCCGACAGCAGGATGAACTCCTGGCGCTTGTCGGTGCAGGTCTGGCCCACGGCCGTCAGGAACTCGATGCCCTGCATCCATTCGTCGGGCTTCAGGTCCACGTCGCGGATGAAGGCATGCAGGTGCGTGATCAGCGACTGCATGAGCTGCAGGAAGCGCGCGTCGTGCGTTCCCTCCAGGCTCTGCAGCACGGTCTGCGTCAGCTCGCTTTCGTTCGATGGGGTCATGGTTCTCTTGTCTCCTGGCTCGTTCTGTCTTGGAAGGCTGCGCCGGGGTCAGCGCCCGGCAGTGGGCGGCTGCCCCAGGCGCTGGCGGATCGGATCGACGATGGCCGCGTTGTCGGCGCCGAGCATGGGCGGCGCCGTAACTTCCAGCGCGCGCTCGCCGTCGAAGCTCACGGGAGAGCGGATGGTGTGCCACTCGCCGCCCTCGGGGTGCGGCGCGCTCACCTGCAGCTGCAGATGCCGCGCCTGCGGGTCTTCCATGGCCTCGCGGGTGTCGTACATGGGCGCGTGCGGCACGTCCTCGGCCTCGAGCCGCGCGCACCACGCCGCGCGGGTCTGCTGGCGGAACAGCCCGCCGAGCAGCGCGATCAGGTCTTCCTGGTGGGCAATGCGCGACTCGCGCGAGGCGAAGCGCGGGTCCGCGAACAGGCGAGGGCGCTCGATGGCATTGGCCAGGCCCTGCCAGAACTTCTCGGGCGAGGACATGTGCAGCGCGATCCACAGGCCGTCCGCGCACTCCAGCACGTAGGACTGCGAGACGCTGGGCCGGCTGAACGGACCCATGACCTCGCTCTCGGAAAAGAAGTGCGTGAACGCGTCGAGGTTGAAGTGGCACATGGCCTCCAGCATCGACACCTCGACCGCGCGCCCGCGGCCGGTGCGGCCCCGGTCGACCAGCGCGCCGAGCACGCCGTAGGCGGCGTAGAAGCCGGTCATGGCGTCGGCGAGTGCGGGGCCGACCACGCGCGGGTTGGCCGGATTCACGAGCAGCTTGAGGAAGGCGCTGGCGGCCTGCGCCACCGTGTCGTAGGCGGGGCGCGCGGCGGCGGGGCCGGTCTGTCCGAAACCGCTGATGGCGCAATACACGAGCCGTGGATTGAGCGCCCGCAGCCTGGCCTCGCCGGCGCCCAGCCGCTCGGCCGCACCGGGGCGGAAGTTCTGGATGTAGACGTCGGCGTCCTTGACCAGCTCGTCGAACACGGCCGCATCCTCGGGCAGCTTCGGGTTGAGCGTGACGCTGCGCTTGTTGCGGTTGTAGGTCTGGAAGTGCGGGCTGTAGAGGCCGCCGCGAAAGGCGCGGAACGGGTCGCCCGCGCCGGGCTGCTCGATCTTGACCACCTCGGCACCCAGGTCCGCAAGGAACATGCCGGCGGCCGGCCCGGTGATGAACGTGCCTTGTTCCAGCACCTTGATGCCGCTGAGGACTTTTTGCACCGGGAGGTCTCCTGTCGTTGTTGTCGGGGGTTGGAGAAACTTTAGGTTGCATCCACGAATTCCGAAAATGATTGTTTTCCATCGTTAGCATCGATGCGATCGATCATTGCTCCAGAGGAAAGCCATGGAACTCCGTCACCTGCGCTACTTCATCGCCCTGTCCGGCTCGCTGAACTTCACGCGCGCGGCCGAGCGCCTGCACGTGACACAGTCGACGCTGTCGCACCAGATCAAGCAGCTCGAGGAAGAGATCGGCGTTGCGCTGTTCGACCGCATCGGCAAGCGCGTGAGCCTGACCGATGCCGGCGACGAGTTCCTGCACTACTGCACCAAGGCCCTGCATGAGATCGACCTGGGGCTGGGCGCGCTGCGCCAGGACAGCTCCGACGTGACGGGCGAGTTGCGCGTCGGCTCCACGCACACCTTCAACCTCGGGTTCATCCCCGATTGCATCGCGAGCTTCCAGGGGCGGCATCCGCGCGTGAAGGTGGTGGTCGAGGAGCTGTCGGCCGACCAGATTGCCGCGCGCCTGCAGCAGGGCACGCTGGACCTTGGCATCGCCTACCGGCCGGGCGTGCCCGGGCCGCTGCAGTTCGAGCCGCTCTATAACGAGGAGATGGTGCTGGTGGTGGCCAGGAAGCATGCGCTCGCGCGGCGCAAGCGCGTGCGCATGGTGGAGCTGCATCGCCTGCCGATGGTGCTGCTGCCGGCCAGCTTCGCCACGCGCCAGATGCTGGACGAGTGCTTCCGCTCCTGCGGCGCGCAGCCGCACGTGGTGGCGGAGATCAACACGCTGGCGCCGATGATGGATCTGGTCGCCAAGACGCAGCTCGCCTCCATCGTGGCTGCGAACGTGGTCAACCCGCTCTCGGGGCTCGTGGTCATCCGGCTGGAAAGTCCCACGCCCGTGCGCACGCCCGGCATGCTGTGGTCGCCGGTGGCGCGCGACGCGGCGGCCACGCGCGCGTTCTCGACCATCGTGCGCAAGCTGGCGCTGCGCAGCAGCCTGCAAGGCGCGGCACGCTGACGACCTGGCTGGGATAACTGCGCATTCGTGGCGCTCTGGTAGAAAGTGGCCATGACCGTCTCGCTCGCGGCTTCCCTCATCGAACTTGCGCTCGGATCGGAACTCGGAGGCTCTGGCGATGCCGAGCGCAATCGCTGCACGCTCGAGGGCGTGAGCTGGCAATCCATGCCGGACGGTGCGATCGAACTCCGGGTCCGAGGTCAAACCCGAGGCCGAGTCGGGACCATCGAGACATACGGGAGTCCAGATCCTATTTCACCCCATTGCTCAATGCCTGTGCGGCGCTGCGCGAAAGCGACCGGAGGTGCGCATCGATCGAGGCAGCGACAGGCGCGAACTCTGCATTGCTCAGTCGCTTGAAGTCCCGGGGTTCGGGGAAATTGTCCAGTTGCCGGACACGGCGCGCCTGCATGGTCCGCATCGGTTCATAGGCCATGAGGTCCATCGGAGGATCCATGATGAAGACCTTTGCCTCGACGGCGGGCACTGCGAAGTACCTCGTCATTCCCAGCATGCTGCGCGTGAAAAGACCCGAGTTCGCCATGTAGCTCTCGGCGCAAGGGCCGCCGGTGCACTCGAGCCGCGCGAGCGTTCGTTTCCCTTCGACCAGGACGACCGCCGAGATCTGCTCTTCCCGGAGCTTTCGGGCCGCCCACTCCTGCTTGGGGTTCGCGATCCAGCGCCCATCCGCTGAAACAGCCAGGGCGTCGACGGTGCTCGTTGCAAAGCTCGAGAGCCTCACGACCTGAAAGCCCGCCTTTTCGAGGTCCGACGCGAAGACCTCGTAGGCTCTGGAGGTGGGCGTCCAGGGAAAGGGATAGTTCGTCGAGAAGTTGTTGAAGACGGTGGTACCCACGTGCAGGTGCTGCGCCGGCGAAGGCATGTAGACCAGCACCCCGACCTTGGCGCCTTTCGCGAGCTTGCCCGTATTGGGCGCAACCGGTGGCGCCGTGGCGGCACATCCGGCCAGTACGATCGCAATGACGAAGGCAAGCAGTCGGCTGCGCATGGTTCTCTTCTCCTCTTGTATGTATGGCTGGCACGGTGGATTGTGCCCTTGCACGGGTTTTTCAGGGCTCGCGGCCCAAGGCCTTGTGCAGCTTCGCCGCAAGCTGCTGCGCATGCAGCGCGGAGCCGACATTGGTGAAACCCATCAGCAGCCCTTCGTCGCGGAAACGCGCCGTGCCCCGCACGGACAGCGGCTGGCAGTTCAGTCCGGCGAGTTGCGCGCGGCGGGCCAGCGCCTCGTCGCCTTCGCGCCGCCGGCCGAAGCGCGCGATCAAGTGCATGCCGCCAGCCTGCAGGTCGATGCGCACGTCCTCGCCAAAGGCCTTCAGCAGCGCGGCCGCGAGCATGTGGCGGCGGCGCGCATAGAGCAGCCGCATCTTCTTGAGGTGGCGCGAGAAGTGGCCTTCCCGAATGAAATCGGCAACCACTGCCTGCGTGATCTGCGGACATCCGTTGGACCACGTCCGCGCGGCCTCGCCGAAGGCGTCGCGCAGCGACTCGGGCACCACCACGTAGCCCAGCGCCAACCCGGGGTACAGCACCTTCGAGAAGCTGCCGGCGTAGAGCACGCGGTCGTGGCGGTCGAGGCTCTTGAGCGCGGGCAGCGGTGGGCCGGCATAGCGGTATTCGCCGTCGTAGTCGTCCTCGACGATCCAGGCCTTTGCCTGCGAGGCCCAGTCGAGCAGCTGCAGCCGGCGCGCGAGCGACATCGAGACACCCAGCGGCGCCTGGTGCGAGGGCGTGACGACGGCCATCCTCGCCTTCGCCGCCTTGCGCACGCCGCGCGCAACGACCAGGCCTTCTTCATCCACCGGCACGGGCACCGTGCGCTGGCCGGCGCTGCGCAGCACCTCCCGTGTCGGCGGATAGCCGGGGTCTTCCACCCACACGCGCTCGTCCCTGTCGAGCAGCGTGTGCGAGATGAGCGCGAGCGATGCGCGGTACCCGCCAGTCACGAAGACCTGCGACGGATGGCACGAGACGCCGCGCGACACCCGCAGGTAGGTGGCAATGGCCGTGCGCAGCAGCGAATGGCCGGAGGGATCGCCATAGAACATGTCGGCCGCGGTCGTCGCCCTGGCGCGGCGCGCAGCCAGGCGCGCCCAGAGCTTGCGCGGGAAGGCATCGAGCGCCGGAATGCCCAGCTGCAGGGGCGGGGGTGGGGCGGCTTCGGCGAGTGCAGGGTCGAAGGCCCGCGTCTCGGCCCGCTGGGGCGTGCGGCGCGCCGACCGCGGGGAAGGGAGTGAGGGCGAGACCACCGTGCCCGCCTGGCCCTGCGGCGAGAAATAGCCTTCGCCCGCAAGCTGGTTGTAGGCCGTCTCGACGGTGCCGCGCGCCACGCCCAGTTCGCTGGCCAGGCTGCGTGCGGAGGCCACGCGGTCGCCCGGATGCAGCAGGCCCTGCTCGATGGCCGTTCTGAAGCGCTCGTAGATCTGCCGGTGCAGCGGCGTGGACGTTGCGCGGTCGATCTTCAGGAGGGCCGCGGGAGATTTTTTTTTCTTGGATCATGGCCCATTCATTTTGACGAATCTTGGCTCTTTGGGATGGGGCATCAAAAACCTAAGCTTTGCACAGCCAGTAGAAAAAGGACGCGCGATGAGCGAGAAAATATTCGTGGCGGGTGCGGCCGGTGCCGTCGGCAGCGCGCTCGTGCCCTTGTTGGTCGACGCAGGCTACGCCGTGTACGGCAGCACCCGGCGCGCCGAGCGCGCGCATGTGCTGGAAGCGCGCGGCGCGGTCCCTGTCGTCGTCGATGTGTTCGACGCCCAGGCGCTGCGGGCGGCGCTGATGCGCATCGCACCGGCGATCGTGATCCACCAGCTCACCGACCTGCCGCCGGACCTCGATCCCAAGCTGATGGCCGATGCCGCCCATCGCAACGCACGTGTGCGCACCGAGGGCACGCGCAACCTCGTCGCCGCGGCGCTGGCGGCCGGCAGCCGCCGGCTGGTGGCGCAGAGCATCGCCTGGGCCTATGCACCCGGGGCGACCCCGCATGCCGAAAAAGATCCGCTCGATCTCGCGGCCGAGGGCACCCGCGGCGTCAGCGTGGGCGGGGTGGCGGCGCTCGAGCGCAGCGTGCTGGGCGCGGCGGACCTCATGGGCACGGTGCTGCGCTACGGGCAGTTCCATGGTCCGGGCACCTCGAACGCCGAGCCCAGGGGCGCGTGTCCGGTCCATGTGGAGGCCGCGGCCTGGGCCGCGGTGCTGGCGCTGCGGCATGCGCAGGGCGGTGTCTTCAACATCGCCGAGGACAACCCCGAAGTCAGCAGCGAGAAGGCCAGACGCGAGCTGGGTTGGCATGCATCGCTGCGGCTGCGTCAGGGAGTTGCCTCGTGAAGGCGGCCCGGCTTCATCGCGGCCAACTCGGCGCCGGCATTGCGGCGCTCTCCCTGGCGCTGGCCGCCGGCTGGGCGCTGATGCCGCATGGCAACCGGCAGGAGGCGGCGCAATGGTTCGCCGACGTGTGCAGCAGCGTGGCCCGGCCGATGTTCTCGTCGGCCCCGGCGCCCGCGGGCTCGGGCGCCGATGCCAGGCCCGCGACCTCGGTCAAGGTGCTCTCGTGCGAGGCGCTGCCGAACGTGCCGGGCAAGTCGGTGACCACCGTGCTCGTCGACTTTCCGCCGCTGGCCTATTCGCCGGCCCATCGGCATCCGGGCTCGGTGACCGCGATCATTCTCGAAGGCACGATCCGCTCGCAGCTCGGCGGCGGACCGGTGGGCACCTACAGGAGCGGCGAGACCTTCTTCGAGCCGCCGCGCACGCTGCATCTCTTTGCGGAGAATCCCGATCCGGTGCGCCCTGCGAAACTGGTGGCGGTGTTCGTTGCCGACGAGAACTGCGGCCCGCTGGTGCTGCCGCCGGATGCCGATTGAGCGGGGGCCCGCCGAGGTGCAAACGGCCTCAGGTGTCCCTCGTCGTTCCGAAGCCGGGCAGCGTCCGAAGCACCGCCGTCATCGACTTTGCGGCAAGCGCCGGGACGTCTGCGGTGTCCACCCACTTGAACTGGTCCACCTCGGGCGTCATCACGCCTGAAGCGTGGTGAGGAAAGAAGCTCGTGCACTTGCACGCTGCAATGTCGCAGTCGCGCGTGTGCACGAAGGCGCGGAACAGGTGCAGGTCCTTGGCCGGACGGTAAGGCATGCGCCCGAGTTCCTCCATCGAATCCGCGGCCAGCGCGATGCCGGTCTCTTCCCGAACCTCGCGGATGGCCGCCTCGCGCGCCGACTCGCCTGCTTCTGCGCCGCCCTTGGGGATGTCCCAGTGCTTCTGGCCCGTCGCGTGCGCCATGAGAAGCTGGCCTTGCTCGTTGACGATGAGCACGCCATAGGAGATGGTTTTCATGGTCAGGCGATTGTCGCCAGACGGAGGCCGGCGTGCCACGACCGCTGCGCCCGTGCGTCAGATGTCGCCTGCTTGCGCCAGCAGCCATTCCCTGAAGACCTGCAGCGACTGCATCTGCGCGGACTCTTCCGGGTAGACGAGGTAGTAGCCCTTGGCGTAGCGCCATCTGCGGCGCGACAGCCGCCTGAGGCGCCCCGAAGCCATCATGTCGTCGCTCATGTAGGGCGGCAGCAGCGCCACGCCCATGCCGGCAACGGCGGCGTTGAGGGCCATGGACATGATGTCGTAGCGCGGCCCCTCGCGTCCTGCCTCGGCCGCGATGCCCTCGCGCGCGAACCATTCGTCCCATGCGCCGGGCAGGGTTTGATGGTGGATCAAGGCCGAGCGCGGCGTGTTCGCATCGACGGCCGCGCCGTGGGCGGCGATCCATGCGGGGGCCGCGTAAGGCGAGAGGATCAGCGGCAGCACGAACTCGCTGTGCAGGCCCGGACGCTGACCATCGCCGAACTCCAGCGATGCATCGACCGGCGTGGCGCTGAAATCCACCGGCCCCACGCGCGTGCCGAGGTTGAGCGTGATTTCTCCATGCTCGCGCGTGAACGCAGGCAGGCGCGGAATCAGCCAGTAGCTGCCGATCGACGCACCGACCGACAGCGACAGCTCGCCCCCCCGGCCCTTGAGCGCCATGACGTTGGCCGTGGCACGTTCCAGCCGCTGCAGCAGCGGCGCGACTTCGCCCAGGTAGTAGCGGCCCGCGTCCGTCAAGGCCAGGGCCTCGCGCCGCCGTGTGAAGAGCTTGACGCGAAGACGCTCTTCCAGCGTCTGGACCTGCCGGCTCACCGCACCTTGCGTGAGGCGCAGCTCCTGCGCGGCGGCGGTGAAGGAGCGCAGGCGCGCGCTGGCTTCCAGGCACATCAAGGACATCGTCGACGGAGCGCGGACGTGATGGTTCATGAGAAAAGAGCAAGTATGGTGCGTGCGCACGCTGATTCTGCCTCTGCGCACCGGCTACGTGCATGAGAAAAGCTCATGCTGAACCCATAAAACATGGCTTGTCCAACGAGGCTTGCAAACGGATCATGGCGTCACCGATCCTTCATTGCCGGAGTTCTGCCATGCGTCCACGTGCCTTGCTGTGTACTCTCGTCCTCGCCGCGGTGGCGGTGGTTTCGATGCCGGTCCTCGCGGCCTATCCCGACAAGGCGATCCGCCTGATCGTGCCCTCGGCCCCGGGTGGCGCGCCCGACGCGCTGATGCGCGCACTGGGCGCGCAGCTGTCGCAGCAGATGGGCGTGCCCATCGTGATCGACAACAAGCCCGGCGGCTCCTACACGATCGGCACCATGGACCTCGTGCATTCGGCGCCGGACGGCTACACGCTGGCCTACGGCAACATCGTCTCGCTGGCCACCAACCGGTCGCTGCTGCCCAACGTGCCGTACGACGTCGAGAAAGACCTGACGCTGGTCGCCAACACGCTGCGCCTGTCCAACCTGCTGATCGTCAACAACGACCTGCCGGTGAAGAGCGTGCCCGAGCTGATCGCCTATGCGAAGAAGAACCCGGGGAAGCTGGCCTTCGCATCCGACGGCAACGGCACCACCGCGCACCTGGGCGTCGAGCTCTTCAAGTCCATGACCGGCACTGACATGCTGCACGTGCCCTACAAGGCCGCGACGGCGGCCATCACCGACCTGATCGGCGGCGGCGTGCAGCTCATGATGGTCAACACGCCGGTGTCCGGCCCGCAGGCCCAGGCGGGCAAGGTGAGGGCGCTGGGCATCTCTTCCCGCCAGCGCTCGCCCACCTATCCGGACATCCCCACCATTGCCGAAGCCGGCGTGCCGGGTTTCGAGGTGGAGGCCTGGGGCGGCATCATCGGGCCGGCCCGCATGCCCAGGGAGGTGGTGGAACGGCTCAATGCCGAGATCCGTACCGCGCTGGCCAACCCGGCGTTGCGCGAGCGCTTCAGGCTGCTCGGTGCCGAGACCGATTTCGGAACCTCGGAGCAGTTCCTCGCACTCTCACGCCGCGAAACGCTCAAGTGGGCCAGGATCATCAAGGACTCGGGCGCGAAGATCGATTGAAAGCGCCAGCCCATTCCTCCCACGAACCCCGCTGACTCATGACTCCCTGGAAAGCCGCAAGGCCTGGCGATCACATCCACGCCATCGACACGCCCGCGCTCGTGCTCGACCTCGATGCATTCGAACGCAACCTCGCGCGCATGGCCGAGGCGCTGCGCGGCAGCGGCGTGCGCCTGCGCGCCCATGCCAAGTGCCACAAGACGCCGGAGATCGCCCTGCGCCAGGTGGCCCTGGGGGCAGTCGGCATCTGCTGCCAGAAGGTCAGCGAGGCGGCGGTGTTCGTGGCGGCCGGCATCGACGATGTACTGGTCACCAACCAGGTGATGGGCCAGGCCAAGCTGCGCCATCTGGCCGCGCTGGCCCGCCGCGCGCGCATGGGCGTGCTGGTCGACCACCCCGAGCAGGTGCAGGCGCTGGCCGCCGCGGCGCAGGCAGAGGGCGTGACGCTGGATGTCTATGTCGAGGTCAACGTCGGTGCCAACCGCTGCGGCGTGGCCCCCGGCGAAGAAGCCGTGCGGCTGGCGCAGCAGATCGCGGCCAGCCCGCCGCTGCGCTTCATGGGCCTGCACTGCTACCACGGCCCGGCCCAGCATCTGCGCGCGCCGCAGGACCGCGCCGCGGCCATCGCCGGAGCCGCGGAGGCCGCACGCGCGACCCGCGCGGCCATCGAGGCCTGCGGCATCGCCGTCGAGCGCGTGACGGGGGCGGGCACCGGCAGCTTCCTGCATGAGCGTGACTCCGGCGTCTTCAACGAGATCCAGGCCGGCTCCTACGTCTTCATGGACCGCGACTACGGCGACAACCAGCGCGGCGAGAACGACATCCCTTTCGAGCATGCCCTGTTCGTGCGCACCACCGTCATGAGCCGCGCCACGCCCGAGCGCGCCGTGGTCGACGCCGGCCTCAAGGCTTCCAGCGTGGATTCGGGCCTGCCCACCGTGTGGCAGCGCAGCGACTTGCGCTACCTGAAAGCCTCCGACGAGCACGGCGTGCTGGCCACGGCCGATGCCGCCGCGGTTGCCTTGGGCGACGCGCTGATGCTGGTGCCCGGCCATTGCGACCCCACCGTCAATCTCTACGACGACCTGGTCTGCGTGCGCGGCGAGCGGGTGGAGGCCCTGTGGCCGATCGCCGCGCGCGGCGCGCTGCTTTGACCCGTTTCAACCCAAGGTATCCGATGCAGGAAAAATTCGACCTTCTGATCCGCAACGCCAGCATCGTCGATGGCACCGGTGCGCCCCGCTTCACGGGCGACATCGGCATTCGCGGCGACCGCATCGCCCGCATCGGCGATCTGTCCGCCGCGCACGGCGAGGTGGAGATCGACCGGGCAGGGCGCATTGCGGCGCCCGGCTTCATCGACGCGCACACCCACGACGACCGCCTCATGCTGTCCGCTCCCGACATGGCGCCCAAGGTCAGCCAGGGCATCACCACCGTGATCGCGGGCAACTGCGGCATCTCGCTGGCCCCGATGCCGGGCGGCATCACGCAGCCGGTCACACCGCCGTTGAACCTGCTCGACGAGGAAGGCGGCTGGTTCTCCTTTCCCACGTTCGCCTCGTACATCGAGGAACTGCGCGCCAAGCCCGCGGCCACCAATTGCGCGCTGCTCGTCGGCCACACCACACTGCGCGTCGCGACGCTGGACGATCTGGGCCTGCCGGCCACCGGCGAGCAGATCGCCCGCATGCGCGCGCTGGTGCAGGAAGCGCTCGAGGCCGGCGCCATCGGCGTTTCCACCGGCCTCTACTACGAGCCCGCGGTCGCGGCGCCCACCGAGGAAGTGATCGAGACCTGCCGCCCGCTGAAGGCATTCAACGGCGTGTATTGCACCCACATGCGCAACGAGGCGGACCAGGTGATCGACTCGCTGGAGGAAAGCTTCCGCGTCGGCCGCGAGGTCGGCGTGCAGGTGGTGATCTCGCACATGAAGGTGGTGGGGCCGGCGAACCACGGCCGCTCGCAGGAGGCGCTGTCCTTCATCGAGCAGAACATGGCCACGCAGCCCATCTGCCTGGACTGCTACCCCTACACGGCCGGCTCGACCATCCTCTCGTCCGACCGCGCCGCGACCTCGTCGCGCGTGATCGTGAGCTGGTCGAAACCCATGCCAGAGCATGCGGGCCAGGACCTGGACGCGATCGCGAAAGAACTGGGTGTCAGCCAGGACGAAGCGATCCGCCAGCTCAGCCCCGCTGGCGGCATCTACTTCAGGCTGGACGAGGCCGACGTGCAGCGCATCCTGAAGTTCGACAACACCATGATCGGCTCCGACGGCCTGCCGCACGATGCGGCGCCCCATCCGCGGCTGTGGGGCAGCTTTCCGCGCGTGCTGGGGCACTACGGGCGCCTGCTCGGGCTGTTCCCGCTGGAAACCGCCATCTACAAGATGACCGGACTGACGGCGAAGAACTTCGGCCTGAAGGACCGCGGCGTGCTGAAGGAAGGCGCGTACGCCGACCTGGCGCTGTTCGACGCGGACACCGTGGACGAGGCCGCCACCTATGAAGCGCCCATGGCGCCGGCCCGCGGCATCGAGGCGGTGATCGTCAATGGCGCGATCGTGTGGCGCGACGGCGGGTCGACGGGCGCGCGGCCGGGGCGGGTGCTGGCGCGCGAGGTGTGAGGTTCGGGTGCCCCAGGTGATAGGCTGCGCAGTTGTGCCAACTCGGCAACGTCTCCAGTGAAGGGGGCGCCGGCCTTGCAGACGAGGTAACCGCTTGGACAGCCGCATCATCGTGTCGCTCGACTTCGCCACCGCTGCATCGGCAGCAGTCCTGGTGCGGCAATTGGGCGCCGAAGCGACGTTCTACAAGGTCGGCTTGCAGTTGCTGACCGCGGCCGGGCCTTCGGTCGTGCGCTCGCTCGTGGCGGGCGACAAGCGTGTGTTCCTGGACCTCAAGCTGCTGGAGATTCCGAGTTCGGTCGCGGCGGCGGTGTCCGCAGCGGGGCAGATCGGCGCCTCGATGGTGACGGTCCATGCCTTGGGCGGTTCGGCGGTGCTTCGGTCCGCGGTCGAGGCCGCGGGCCGCTTTCCTCACCTGAAGGTACTCGCGCTCACCGTCATCACCAGCATGGACGACGAAGCTCTGCACGAAGTGGGCGTGGGCTCGACGGTGACCGAACAGGTGCTGCGCCTTGCGCGGCTTGCTGCCGCTGCGGGATGCCACGGCGTCGTCGCCTCGCCGCTGGAAGCGCGGCTGCTTCGCGAGACCTTGCCGCCGGGCATGCTGATCGTCGCGCCCGGCATACAGCTGGCTGGTGACTTGGAGAAGAGCGACCATGCGCGCTTCACCACGGCGGCGCAGGCCATCGACGCGGGCGCGACGCATGTGGTGGTCGGCCGGCCGATCGCGCGTGCGCCGAATCCCGCGGAGGCCTTTGCGGCCATGCGTGCGGAGCTGTCGGCGCTGCGGTAACGACGCCAGCTTCGATGCGTGCTCAGGCCGCCTGCCGCCACGCGACAACCCCCGCCGTTCGCGCCCGCACCTCCGGCGACGCCAGGCAGGTGGCGACGGCCTCGTAACCCGACGCGCCGGGGCAGGGTGCGACCAGGCTCGGCGGGCTGTGGTTCGCGGGGCACAGGATGATCGCCTCGTCCGGCCCGACGGCCGCCAGGTCGAGGATCGCGCAGGAGCGCGTAAGCATGAAGATCGGCAGCGCGTCCGGTCCGCGGCGGCGCAGCCGGGCAATCAGCGCCTCCTGGGTGGCCTGGTCCAAGCCGTGTTCGATCAGGTCCACGACCACGGCATCGGGCCCTTCCGCTTCTAGCCCCGCCAGAAGTGCATTCAGCGCGTCCGATGGCGTCGCGCCGTCCTCCACGAGCCAGGCCAGGGCGCGATCGACCCGAGGCTCGGACGCATCGGCGCCGCACTCCGCCCGCCGGTCCAGGCCGAGCCAGGCCGCGTTGGGTAGCACCTCGGCAATGCGCTGCGCCAGCCGGGTCTTGCCGCTGCCGAGCGGCCCGACGATGTAGTTCAGCGACCGGATGTCGCGAAGCTCGAAGCGCTCCCCGCCCCAGGGCCACGGCAGGTCGAAGGCAAGGCGCACTTCGCTGGCGGGTGCCAGCAGGCCCGCGAGTTCGCCGATGCTCGGCGTCCGGCCTTGCGCAACGCCGCTTCGCAGGCCGCGGACCTTCTCGACGGTGTGCATGAGCTGGCGAAGCTGCGCCTCCAGCGCCGCCTGGTGCGCGGCCAGCGCCTGCTCCAGGCCTTCAGGGTTGCCTGCGAGCACCCGTGCCACCTGGGCCAGGCTGAAGCCGAGCGCGCGAAGCGCGACGATCTCGCCTGCGCGCGCCATCTCCGCCGGGCCGTAGGCCCGCCATCCCGCCGCGGTCCGGCCGGGCTCGACCAGGCCGCGCTGTTCGTACAGCCGCAGGGCCTTGGCCGAAACGCCCAGCCGGCTCGCGGCTTCGGAGGATTTCAGGTGCGGGGCGGGAGATCGCATGAAGTGTTCCTTTCGATGGATCTTCCCTTTTTAAAGGATGCCCCTGGGGCCGGGTCAAGCAGGAACGCTGAAAAGGCGCGATCGCCGCCTCAAAGCCCGCCCTGGCACAGGTACTTGGTGTGCATGTAGTCGTCGAGCCCGTGCACCGAGCCTTCGCGCCCGTAGCCCGATTCCTTCACGCCGCCGAAGGGCGCGGCCTCGGCGGCCAGCGCGCCTTCGTTGATGCCGACGATGCCGGATTCGAGTGCCTCGGCCACGCGCCAGATGCGGCGCACGTCGGTCGAGTAGAAGTAGGCGGCCAGGCCGAAGGGCGTGTCGTTGGCGGCCGCGATCACCTCGGCCTCGGTCTCGAAGCGCGTGACCGGCACCACGGGTCCGAAAGTCTCTTCGCAGCTGCAATCCATGCCTGCGTCGGCGTTCACGAGCACGGTCGGCGCGTAGTAGTTGGGGCCGTCGCAGCGCGCGGAGCGCAGCCGTTCGCCGCCCACCACGATGCGTGCGCCGCGGGCCACGGCGTTGCGCACGTGGCGCTCGATCTTGTCGACCGCGCGTGCGTTGATCATCGGGCCGATCTGCGAGTCGGGCTTCGTCGCCGGACCCACCTTGAGCGCGCCGACCCGCGCGGCCAGCTTCTCGACGAAGGCGTCGTGCACCCTGGCCTGCACGAACACGCGGTTCGGGGACACGCAGGTCTGGCCGCCGTTGCGGAACTTGGCGGCCATCAAACCCTCGACCGCGGCATCGACGTCGGCATCCTCGAACACGATGAAGGGCGCATTGCCGCCCAGTTCGAGCGACAGCTTCTTGAGCGTGTCGGCCGCGGCGCGTGCCAGGTGCTTGCCGACCGGCGTGGAGCCGGTGAAGCTGATCTTGCGCACCCGCGCATCGGCCAGCCACACGTCGACCACCTCGGGCGTGCGTTCGCGCGAAGCCGTGACGATGTTGAGCACGCCTGCGGGCACGCCGGCTTCCCGCGCGAGCCTGACGAGCGCGAGCGAGGTCAGCGGCGTGTCCTCGGCCGGCTTGCACACGACGGTGCAGCCCGCGGCCAGCGCGGGCGCGATCTTGCGCGCGATCATTGCGGCCGGAAAGTTCCACGGCGTGATAGCGGCGACCACGCCCACGGGTTCCTTCAGCGCGAGCATGCGGCGGCCGGTCACGGGGGCCGGAATCACGTCGCCGTTGGCGCGCGTGGCTTCTTCGCCGAACCATTCGACGTAGCTCGCTGCGTAGGCCACTTCGCCGCGGCCTTCGGCCAGTGGCTTGCCCTGTTCGCGCGAGATGAGGCGGGCCAGGTCTTCCTGGTGCGCGAGCATCAGGTCGTTCCAGCGCTTGAGAATCTGCGCGCGCTGCTTGGCCGGCACGGCACGCCAGGCGGGGAAGGCGGCATGTGCGGCATTCACTGCGGCGCGCGCATCGGCGGCGGTGCCGTCGGGCACGCTCGCGAAGACGCCGTCGGTGGCGGGGTCGGTCACGTCGAGGCGGCGGCCGTCGCTGGCTTCGCGCCAGTCGGCGCCGATGAGCTGTTGGCCGGGCAGCAGGTCCTGGCGTTCAAGTGTCAGTGTCATGGTCGATTCAGGGTTCGTTGAGTTCGGCAAGGAGGTCCCTTCCAGGAACACCGTGGAACCGGCTTTGCCGGGCCGCTGGTGTTGCCCCCGGAGAGGGGGGGCGTAGCGACACGAAGTGCGTGAAGCCTGGGGGTGAGTCAATTCGCCACGCGCTCGGCAATGGCCATTCCAATTTCGGTGGTCGAGGCCGTGCCGCCCAGGTCGCGCGTGCGCGGTCCGTCGCGCAGCACCGCCTCGATGGCGCCGAGGATGGCGTCGTGCGCGGCGCGGCCCGCGCCCTGGCCTTGCGTGAGGAAGTCCAGCATCAGCGCGCCCGACCAGATCATCGCGATCGGGTTGGCGATGTTCTGGCCGTAGATGTCGGGCGCCGAGCCGTGCACCGGCTCGAACAGCGAGGGAAACTTGCGCTCTGGGTTGAGGTTGGCCGAGGGCGCGAGGCCGATGGTGCCGGTGGTGGCCGGGCCGAGGTCGGAGAGGATGTCGCCGAACAGGTTGCTCGCCACCACCACGTCGAAGCGCATGGGCTGCAGCACGAAGCGCGCCGACAGGATGTCGATGTGCTGCTTGTCGACCGTCACCTCGGGGTGGTCGCGGCCGACGGCGTCGGCGCGGCCGTCCCACCACGGCATGCTGATCGCGATGCCGTTGCTCTTGGTGGCCACCGTGAGGTGTTTTCTCTTGCGCGACTGGGCGAGCTCGTAGGCGTACTTGAGCACGCGGTCGGTGCCATGGCGCGAGAACACCGATTCCTGGATCACGATCTCGCGCTCGGTACCTTCGTACATCACGCCGCCGAGCGAAGTGTATTCGCCCTCTGTGTTCTCGCGCACCACGAGGTAGTCGATGTCGCCGGGCTTGCGTCCGGCCAGCGGGCAGGGCACGCCCTCGAACAGGCGCACCGGGCGCAGGTTGATGTACTGGTCGAACTCGCGGCGGAACTTGAGCAGCGACCCCCAGAGCGAGACGTGGTCGGGCACGGTTTCGGGCCAGCCGACGGCGCCAAAATAGAGCGCGTCCACGCCGCGCAGCTGTTCCTTCCAGTCGTCCGGCATCATCTGGCCGTGCTGCGCGTGGTAGTCGCAGCTGGCCCAGTCGATGGTGCGGCAGTCGAGCTCAAAGCCGAAGCGCTCGGCGGCGGCCAGCACCACGCGCAGGCCCTCGGGCATCACTTCCTTGCCGATGCCGTCGCCGGCGATCAGCGCAATGCGGAATGTGGGGGTCATGCGAGTGCTTCCCTGGTTGGTGGCGTGGCTGCCGCGGCTGCTGCTGCGTGGTCCATGTCGTCGAGCCAGCCCTGGCGCAGCTCGGGCACGGAACGCGCCAGCAGGTCGTAGTAAGGATGGTGCGGCCCGCGTTCGTAGTCGGCGCGCGCCACCTGCGAGAGCTTGCGGCCGTGCTGCATCACCACGATCTCGTCGCACACCGAGCGCACCGTGTGCAGGTCGTGGCTGATGAAGAGATAGGACACACCCAGCTCGCGCCGCAGCTCGGCCATGAGGTCGAGCACCGCCGCGGCCACCACGGTGTCCAGCGCCGAGGTCACTTCGTCGCACAGGATGAGGTCGGGCTCGGCCGCCAGTGCGCGCGCCAGGTTCACGCGCTGCTTCTGCCCGCCCGAGAGCCCGCCCGGCAGGCGGTCGGCCACCGTGCGCGGCAGCTTCACGAGGTCGAGCAGGTCGAAGATGCGCTGCTTGAGCGACTCGCCGTGCAAGCCCTTGTAGAACTGCAGCGGCCGCGCCAGGATGCGCCAGATGGTCTGCGAAGGGTTCAGCGCCGTGTCGGCCATCTGGAAGACGATCTGGATGCGGCGCAGCTGCTCGCGCTCGCGCTGCTGCAGCGTGGGCGCGAGCGCTTGCCCGTCGAACCTGGCGCTGCCGTGGCAGGGCTTGAGCAGGCCGGCGACGGCCCGTGCCAGCGTGGTCTTGCCCGAGCCCGATTCGCCGATCACGCCGATGGCCTGGCCGCGGTAGAGCTTGAGGTTGATGTCCTCCAGGATGAGCTTGGCCGGCTGGCCCTTGGCATCCACCGCGCCGTAGCCGCACGAAAGCTGGTTCACGTGAAGCAGCAGCGCGGAATCCCCCGAGGCCTGGCCCGATGCGCGCACCGCGGGCCGCGCGGCCGCCAGCAGGCACTTGGTGTAGTCGTCGGCCGGGGCGGAAAGGATCTGCCCGGTGGCGTTGAGCTCGCTCATTCTGCCGTTGCGAAGCACCAGGATGTGATCGGCCATCTGGGCCACCACGGCCAGGTCGTGGCTCACGTACACGGCGGTGGCGCGGCGCTCGCGCACCACGCGGCGGAACGCGCGCAGCACCTCGATCTGCGTGGTCACGTCGAGCGCCGTGGTCGGCTCGTCGAGGATCACGAGCTCGGGGTCGCCGATCAGCGCCATGGCCGCCATCAGCCGTTGCAGCTGGCCGCCGGAGACCTGGTGCGGATAGCGCGCGCCGATGTTCTCCGGATCGGGCAGCGCCAGCTCGCGGAACAGCTGCACCGCCTTGGCCTCGGCCTCGGCCCGCTTGCACAGGCCGTGGATGACCGTGGGCTCGACCACCTGGTCCATGATCGTGCGCGACGGGTTGAAGGAGGCGGCCGCGCTCTGCGCGATGTAGGAGACCGTGCGGCCGCGCAGCCCGCGCTGCCGAGCCGCATCGAGTGCCAGCACGTCGGTGTCGCCGATCTGCACCCGGCCGGCCGAGATGCGGCAGCCGTTGCGTGCATAGCCCATCAGTGCCAGCGCGGTGGTGGTCTTGCCGGAACCCGATTCGCCGATCAGCGCCAGCACTTCGCCGGGCTGCACCGAGAAGCTCAGGTTGTCGACCAGCGTGTTCGCGCCCGCGCAGATGCTCAGGCCCTGGACATTGAGTGGTGCGCCCATCAGCGTGCTCCTCTTTCGCGCGCGGCACGGCCCGGCAGGTTGTCGATGACGAGGTTGACCGCGATGGTCAGGCTCGCGATGGCCAGCGCCGGCACGATCACCGAGGCGCCGCCCATGGCGAGCGCACCAATGTTCTCGCGCACCAGCGAGCCCCAGTCGGCCGCCGGCGGCTGGATGCCCAGGCCCAGGAAGCTCAGGCTCGCCAGCAGCAGCACGACATAGACGAAGCGCAGGCCCAGGTCGGCCAGCATCGGGCCCAGGATGTTGGGCAGGATCTCGCGCAGCATGATGTAGAGCGTGCCCTCGCCGCGTGTGCGCGCCACGGTCACGTAGTCGAGCGCGTTGATGTTGACGGCCAGCGAGCGCGCCATGCGGTAGGCGCCCGGCACGTAGATGATGGCCGCCGTGACCACCAGCATTGGCACCGAGGAGCCGAAGCCCGCCACCATGATGAGGGCGAACATCTTGCTCGGAATTGCCGTGAGCGTGTCCAGGCCGCGGCTGAGCACCGCGTCGATCCAGCGGCCGCTGGCGGCGGCCAGGAGCGCCAGCACGGTGCCGGTGCCGCTGGCCAGCAGCGTGGCCAGCAATGCCACGCCGACCGTGTAGCGCGCGCCCTCGATGATCAACGCCAGCATGTCGCGGCCAAGGTAATCGGTGCCCAGCCAGTGCTTTGCGCTGATCGGCGCGAAGACGTTCGAGGTGCCCATGGCCGCTGCGCTGTGCGAGAGCAGCCAGGGGCCGAGCAGCGTCGCGAGCAGCCAGAACAGCAGCACCGCGAGGCCAAGCAGGCCGGAGAAGCCGAAGCCGGCGAGCCAGCGCAGCGGACCGGGCCGGCGCTCTTGCGGCACTGGCGCCAGCAAGGCCGTGGCGCTCACGACCGGTGGAGAGGTGGACGTTTCCATGAAGCTTCCTTCAGCGGTGCCGCAGCCGCGGGTTGGCGAGAATGCCGCAGACGTCGGCCGTCGTCACCAGGATCAGGTAGGCGCAGCAAAAGATCATGGCGCAGGTCTGCACCAGCGGCATGTCGCGTTGCGACACGCCGTCGACCATCAGCTTGGCGATGCCCGGATAGTTGAAGATGGTCTCGACGATGATCACGCCGCCCAGCAGGTACGACAGGCTCAGCGCCACTGCGTTGGCAATCGGCCCCACCGCGTTGGGCAGCGCATGTGCCAGCACCATGCGCATCGGCGAGGCGCCTTTGAGGCGCACCATCTCGATGTAGGGCGCCTCCAGCTGGTCGATCACCGCGGCGCGCGTCATGCGCATCATCTGCGCGACGATCACGCAGCACAGCACCAGTACCGGCATGGCGAAGGCGCGCAGCAGCTGGCCCAGCGATTCGATGTCGTTGACGAAGGAGAGCGCCGGCAGCCATCGCAGCTGCACCGCGAACACCAGCACCGCCAGCGTGGCGACCAGGAACTCCGGCACCGACACCACGCCCACGGCCGTCGTCGAGGCGGCGCGGTCGAACCACGAGCCGCGCCACACCGCCGAGGCGATGCCCAGCGCTAGTGCGATCGGCACCGAGAAGAGGGCCGTGACCGCGGCGAGCAGCAGCGAGTTCGGCAGGCGGCTGGCAACGAGCTCGCCGACCGGCATCTGCGTGGTGCTCGAAGTGCCGAGATCGCCCTTCAGCAGCCCGCCAAGCCAGCGCGCATAGCGCCGCGGCGCCGGCACGTCCAGGCCCATCTGGGCGCGCAGCGCGGCCACGGCCTCGGGCGTGGCGTCCTGGCCGAGCTGCTCCTGTGCGGCATCGCCCGGCAGCACCGCGGTGATCGAGAACACGACCACCGAGACCGCCAGCAGCGAAACGAGCGCCAGCGCGATGCGCTGGGCCAGGAGTTTCAGGATGACATGGTTCATTTCGGTGCTCTCAGGGGTGGGGCGGGCGGCTGCGGGCGCATCATGTTTCCAGCCATACGTTCTCGGCGAAGTTGTAGCCCATGAGGCCGCCCAGCGGGATGGGCGACAGGCCCTTGAGCTTGGAGCTGTGGCCGTCGAGGCTCGAGAGGAACAGCGGAATGCCGATGCCGGCGTCCTGGTGGATCATGGTCTGCATGTCGGCATACATCTGCTTGCGCTTGGCCAGGTCGGTCTCGGCGCGCGAGGCCACGAGCAGCTGGTCGAACTTCTCGCTCTTCCAGCGCGACTCGTTCCATGCCGCACCCGACTGGAAGAACTGCGTCAGCAGCACGTCGGCGCTCGGGCGCGGGTTGACGTTGCCGAAGCCGACGTGGCTGTTGAGCCAGTGGTTCGACCAGTAGCCGTCGGCCGGCATGCGCTTGATGTCCAGCTCCAGCCCCGCGCGCTGCGCCGTCTGCTGCAGCAGCAGGGACATCTCCACCGAATAGAGCGCCGCGGGCGATGCCACCATTGGCACCTTGCCCGTGATGCCGGACTTCTGCAGGTGGAACTTCGCCTTGTCCAGGTCGAAGGGGCGCTGCGGCAGGCCGGCAAAGTAGAAGCGGTTGGTCGGGTCGATGGGCTGGTCGTTGGCGACCACCGCGTAGTCCAGCGCAATGGTCTTCTTCATCTGCTCGCGGTCGAACAGGTGCTTCATGGCGAGCACGAAGTCCGGGTTGGCGCCGGGGCCCACGTCCTTGCGCATCACGAGGTCGGAGTACTGGCCCGACTGGGTCACGAAGATGCCGAAGCCGGGCGTTCCCTTCACGCGCTCCACCGACCGCGGATTGACCGAGCCGACCAGGTCCATGCCGCCCGACAGCAGCGCGTTGACGCGCGCACTCTCGTCGCCGATACCCACGAACTCGATCTCGTCGAGATACGGCTTGCCGGGCTTCCAGTAGCCCTCGTTGCGCACGACCAGCGAGCGCACGCCGGGCTTGAACTCCTTGAGCTTGTAGGGCCCGGTGCCGATGCCGGCGTTGAAGTCGGTGGTGCCTTCCTTGACGATGTGGAAGTGGAAGGTGCCCAGGATCACCGGCAGGTCGGCATTCGGCGCGCTGAGCACGAAGGTCACCTCGTTGGGGCCGGTGGCCTTGGCGCTTTCGATCTGGTCGGCCAGCACCTTGGCCTTGGAGGCGACCGCCGGGTCCTTGTGGCGCATCACAGAGAACACCACGTCGGCCGGCGCGAGCGCCTTGCCGTCGTGGAAGACCACGCCCTTGCGCAAGGTGAAGACCCAGGTCTTGGCGTCCTTGGTGGTGAACGACTCAGCCAGCGCGGGCTGCGGCGTGAGGCTGCGGTCCAGCGTGGTCAGGCCGTTGTAGACCATGTTGCAGCGCGAGTAGTCTGTCTGGTTCGACTGCTTGGCCGGATCGAGCGTGTCGGTCGCCGCCGCGGTCGCGCCCGCCACCCGGATGCGGCCGCCGCGCCGCGGCGTCTGCGCATGCGCGGACACCGCCATGCCCGCCAGGCTGCTGGCGAGCGTGGCCTGCATGCCGCCGGCCATCAGCATTGCCAGGATGTCGCGCCGCGATGCGCCGCGTTTCAGCGAATCCATCACGCGAAGGCTTTCGCCGGGACCGACGAGGTTTTCGAACCTCTTGTTGCTACTGTCGCTCATGGTGGGGTACTCCTGTGGGCCGTTGACTGAAGGTTGAAGAACAAACGCGGGACGAAGACTGCGGACTCGCGGGGCGCTCAGGCCAGCTTGTCCTTGAGCGAGTAGTAAAGGCCGATCGCCGGCAGGAACCAGGGCGGGCCGAAGTGACCGGGGATGGCGGGCCAGTCGCGGCCCTGCCAGGGGTTGGCGCCGGCATCACCGTTCATCACGGCGGCCATGCGCTCGCCCATGTGGACCGACATCTGCGTGCCGTGGCCGCTGTAGCCCATGGCGTAGTAGAGGCCGTCGCGCTCCCCGGCGTGGGGCAAGCGGTCTTGCGTCATGTCGACCAGTCCGCCCCAGCAGTAGTCCAGCCGCACGGCGCCGAGCTGCGGGAAGGTTTCGGCCAGTCCGGCGCGCAGGATCTCGCCGCTCGCGGCATCCGACTGCGGGCTGGAGATGGCGAAGCGCGCGCGTCCGCCGAACACCAGCCGGTGGTCGGGCGTGAGCCGGAAGTAGTGGTGGATGTTGGCCACCGTCGTGTAGGTGCGCCGGGCCGCGAGCAGCGCCTGCGCGCGCTCGGCGCCGAGCGGCTCTGTGACGACGATGAAGCTGCCGATCGGCACGATGCGCCGGCGCAGCCAGCCGAAGCTGCCGTAGCCGCCATGCCGCGTGGCACCGGTGGCCAGCAGCACCTGCTGCGCAGTGACGATGCCGCCGGCGGTGTGCAGCCGGTGCGCATGGCCCTGGCCCAGGCGCTCGATGCGGCTCACCATGGTGCCGGTGTGGATCTGTGCGCCATGCCGCTGCGCGGCCGCGGCCAGGCCCTGGGCGAAGCGGCCCATGTGCATCTGGCCGCTGCGCCTATAGAGCAGGCCGCCGTGGAAGCGCTCGCTCTGCACCTCGCTGCGCACTTGTGCTGCGTCGAGGATTTCGACATCGGTGTCCACGCCGTCTGCGACCAGGCGCTCGGCGCTGCGTTCGAGCGCGGCCATCTGGTTGGCGCGCGTGGCGAGCTTGAGCTTGCCGTGGCGCATGAAGTCGCAGTCGATGGCTTCGTCGCGCACCAGCCGCGCCACGGTGTCGACCGCGTCGTCGTAGGCGCGGTACCAGGCGCGGGCCTTGTCGATGCCGACCCTGGCGGCCACGTCGGCATAGTCCACCGCGAGCCCGTTGTTCACGTGCCCGCCGTTGCGGCCCGAGGCCTCGGCCGCTACGCGGCTGCCGGCCTCCAGCACCGCGACGCGGGCGCCGCGCTTGGCCAGCGCCAGCGCCGCCGACAGGCCGGTAAAGCCGCCGCCCACCACCGCAACGTCGATCTGCGCCGGCAGTGCATGCACTGCGGGAGCGAAGGCCGGCGCGGAATCGGTCCAATAGGAGTCGAGCTTCATGGCAGGGAGCGGTTGAATGCGTGAAAGAAAGGTCAGAGGCCGACGACGCCGGGCAGGCCGCCGATGTCCTGGATCTCGGTGTAGCGGTAGGCCGGATTGCCCGGGCCGTGGCCGCGGTTGACGAACACCTTGTTGGCGATGCCGATGTCGTCGGCCGACATCAGGTCGTAGCGCAGGCTGGACGACACGTGCAGCACGTCTTCGGGATTGCAGCCGAGCGAATCGAGCATGTATTCGAAGGCTTGCAGCCGCGGCTTGTAGGCCTGTGCCTGCTGCGCGGTGTAGACGCGGTGGAAGGGCGCGCCGAGCATGGCCACGTTCTTCTGGATTTGGTCGTCCGACGCGTTCGACAGGATGACCAGCGGGATTTCCTTGGCCACCTTGGCCAGGCCTGCGGCCACGTCGTCATGCGGGCCCCAGGTGGGCACTGCGTCGTAGTACGCCTGGCCGTCGCTGTCGAAATACTGGATCTTCCACTTCTTGCACAGGCGGCGCACCGCGTTCTTCAGCACCACCTCGTAGGGCTGCCAGGCGCCCAGCACTTCGTCGAAGCGGTAGGCGGTGAAATCGGTGACGAACTGCGCCATCTGCTGCGGCCGGATGCGGTCGGCGAAGAGGTCGGTGGTCAGCTCTTTCATGCGGAACCGCGTGAGGGTGCCGTAGCAGTCGAAGGTCACGTACTTGGGACGGAAGGTCATGGTCTCGAATCCTCTGTGAAGGGTGGCAAATGCGACAAACTCATTACGAAGCGATTGCAGCACGCCGTCGCTCGGCGCATGTAGGGAAAAACGGCGCCTGGCGAAACGAAGCTGCGGTTTGCGGGGGCGCCGACGGCATGCCGTGCGGCGTGCCCTGCGTGCGTGCGGCCATGCACCTTGGTGCGCCGTTGCGAAGCCCGCGGGCACGCTTTTGAAGCGCGGGCTGGCGTCGACGAGCCGGCGCACCGGTTCCTTGCCGATGGGTGTTTCGCGAATGGAAGGCGTGCATGGCGTGGGTCGTGGAAAGTGGCGGTCGATCCTATGCAGGTTGGCACAGCATTTGTGTGCGTATGCGGCCGCGCCGCCGCAGCGAATTGCGAAACCGGGGTGCGCTGCAACCGAAGCTTGCAAGTTTCGAAAGAGGTCCTTTTTGTGCTGGTGCGGCGCCGCAATGTCGTCCAAGATGGATGCGCCATTCCGCCGCAACAGAGAGTTTTCCCCTATGCCTGAACCCACTCCGAACGCACCCGCCATGGATGGCGTGGTGCTCAGGCCGATGACGGCCGCCGATCTTCCACAGGCGCATGCGCTCTCGGCCGAACTGCGCTGGCCGCACCGTCCCGCGGACTGGGAGCAGGTGTTCCCGCATGCCGACGGCATTGCAGTGGAGCGCGACGGCGAGATCATCGCGACCGGCCTGCGCTGGCGCTGGGGCCAGCGCCACGCCACCATCGGCCTGGTGATCGTCACGCCCGCCTGCCAGGGCCGCCGCATCGGGCATCGCCTGATGAGCGCGCTGCTCGATGGGCTCGAGGATCGCACGGTGCTTTTGCACGCCACCGCGGAAGGTCGCGGACTTTATGAGCGGCTCGGCTTTGTGCGCGCGGGCGAGGTGCGCCAGCACCAGGGCATCGCGCAGCCGGCGCCGCTGGTTGCGCTGCAGCCCGGCCGGCGGCTGCGGCCTGCGGGTCTCAACGAGCTGCCCGCGCTGCAGGCGCTCGACGCGGCCGCGCGAGGCATGCCGCGCGATGCGCTGGTCGCCGAACTGCTGCAAAGCGCCGATGCCTGCGTGGTGCTCGACCACGACAACGAGCCGAAGGGTTTTGCCATGCTGCGGCGCTTCGGCCGCGGCCATTCGATCGGTCCGGTGGTCGCGCCCGATGCCGAGGGTGCGAAGGCGCTGATCGCGCACCTTGCGGGCTTGAATGCCGGTCACTTCACGCGCATCGATATCGACTTCGACAGCGGGCTGGCCGAATGGCTCGAGAGCATCGGCCTGCTGCGCGTGGATGCGCCGACGACGATGGTGCGGGGTGAGCCGCTTGCTGTTGCTGAGCACGGGCCTTCGCTGTTTGCTCTCGTTACCCAGGCTGTTGGGTAGCTTGCTTTTCCGGGGCGCGCTCCCGCCGACGGGGTACGTTGCTCCGCGAATGTCCTCCGGCCTGCGGCCTCCCCTTGATTTCGCTGCGCAAGGCACCCCATCAGCGGGAGCGTGATTCAGAGCAGTCGTTGATCAGCGGTACACCCGGAGCGTGCCCCAGTGCACAGGGCATCGGGTGCTTCCCGCAGCGAATTAAAGGAGGAGGCGAAGCCGGGGGACGTTCGCGGAGGGGAGTACCCGGTGGCCTGGGCACGCGCCCTGAACAACATCGCCAAGAACACAAGCACACCAAATACACCTCACCATGAAGACCACCTTCCTCTACAAGTCAGACCCCGTACGCGGCCGCCAGTGGGCCGAAGTATTCAGCCGCCACCGCCCCGACATCGACTTCCGCATCTGGCCCGACATCGGCGATGCGGCGCAGGTGCGCTTTCTCGCGGCCTGGGTGCCGCCGGACGACATCGCCGAGCGCTTCCCGAATCTCGAAGTACTGTTCTCTTCTGGCGCGGGTGTCGACCAGTTCGACTTCGCAGCACTCCCGCCCGAGTTGCCCGTGGTGCGCATGGTCGAACCCGGCATCGTGCGCGGCATGGTCGAGTACGTGACGCATGCCGTGCTCGGCCTGCACCGCGACATGCCGCAGTACCGGCGCCAGCAGAACGAAGGCCAGTGGCAGCCGCTGCCAGTGCGGCCCGCGGCGGAGCGGCGCGTGGGCGTTCTGGGGCTGGGCTCGCTCGGCCAGGCCGTGCTGGCGCAGCTTGTCGCATTGGGCTTCGACTGCGCGGGCTGGAGCCGCTCGCGGCATGAGGTCGATGGCGTGCAATGCCATGCGGGCGCCGATGAGCTGCCCGCCTTTCTCGCGCGCACCGACATCCTCGTGTGCCTGCTGCCGCTCACCGATTCGACGCGCGGCTTTCTCGATGCGAAGCTGGTCTCGATGTTGCCGATGGGCGCGGGCCTGGTGCATGTGGGCCGCGGGCCGCACCTGGTCGAGGCCGATTTTCTCGACGCACTGGCCAGCGGCCAGATCGGCGATGCCGTGCTCGACGTGACCGACCCCGAACCGCTGCCGCCCGCGCATGCCTTCTGGCGCCATCCGCGCATCCAGCTCACGCCGCACATCGCGAGCATGACGCAGCCGCTGAGCGCCGCGGAGGCCGTGCTCGACAACCTGCGCCGCTTCGAAGCCGGCGAGCCGATGGTCGGCCGCGTGGACCGCGCCAAGGGCTACTGAAGAAAAACCCGGCCGCATGATGTGCTGTGGCGGCGCGCATAACCGCAGCCTGCTTCGTACGGCACCCCCAAAGCAGCACCACGCTATGCGGCGCGCGGCCTAAGCTGGGGGCATCGAAAGCTCCTTTCGCTCTCGCTTTATCCGACACCGCCATGACGCATCCCACCGCATTGCCGCAACTCGCCACGCTCGACGCCATCGACCGTGCCCACCTCATTCATCCCGTCTCGCCCTGGCGCACGCACGAGCAGCGTGGCCCCGCCGTGCTGGCCTCGGCCCGGGGCGCGTGGCTCACCGATGCGAACGGGCATGAACTGCTCGACGCCTTTGCCGGCCTGTGGTGCGTGAACGTGGGCTACGGCCAGGAGAGCGTGGTGCAGGCCGCGGCCGAGCAGATGCGGCGCCTGCCGTACGCCACCGGCTACTTCCACTTCAGCAGCGAACCGGCCATTCGCCTCGCGGAGAAGCTGGTGCAGATCGCGCCCGCATCGCTGACCCGCGTGTACCTGACGCTCGGCGGCTCGGAGGCCGTCGATGCCGCCGTGCGCTTCATCGTGCAGTACTACAACGCCATCGGCAAGCCGTCGAAGAAGCAGTTCATCGCGCTGGAGCGCGGCTATCACGGCTCCTCGTCCACCGGTGCGGGCCTCACGGCCTTGCCCGCCTTCCATCGCGGCTTCGACCTGCCGCTGCCCACGCAACACTACATCCCGTCGCCCAACCCGTACCGCCATGCAGACGGCGCCGATCCGCAGGCCTTGATCGCCGCATCGGTGGCCTCGCTGCGCGCCAAGGTGGCCGAACTGGGGGCGGACAACGTGGCCGCCTTCTTCTGCGAGCCGATCCAGGGTTCGGGCGGCGTGATCGTGCCGCCCAAGGGCTGGCTCAAAGCCATGCGCGATGCTGCGCGCGAGCTCGACATCCTGTTCGTCGTCGACGAGGTCATCACCGGCTTCGGCCGCACCGGACCCATGTTCGCCTGCGAGGCCGAGGGCGTGGAGCCCGACCTGATGACCATGGCCAAGGGCCTGACCTCGGGCTATGTGCCGATGGGCGCGACGATGATGTCGGAGAAGGTCTATGCCGGCATCGCCGACGGTGCGCCGGCGGGCGTGTCGGTCGGCCACGGCGCGACCTATTCGGCCCACCCGGTGAGCGCCGCGGTCGCGCTCGAGGTGCTGCGCCTGTACGAAGAGGGCGGCGTGCTCGCCAACGGCCAGCGCGGCGCGGCCCATTTCGCGGCCGGGCTCGATGCGCTGCGCACGCACCCGCTGGTGGGCGAATCGCGCCACCGCGGCCTGCTGGGCGCGCTGGAACTGGTGAGCGACAAGCAGAGCAAGCGCGGCTTCGATGCGGCGCTCGGACTGTCGGACCGCATCTTTGCCGCCGGCTACCGCAACGGCCTGGTGTTCCGCTCCTTCGGCGACCACATCCTCGGCTTTGCGCCGGCGCTCACCTTCACCGAGGACGAGTTCGCCCAGATGTTCGCGCGCCTGAAGAAAACGCTCGACGAGGTGCTGGACGCCGCCGATGTGCGCGCGGCTCTAGCAGCCTGAGCGGGAAAGCACTGCCCCAGCACCGCGCCGGCAAAGCAGAATCGGATCCTCTTTCGTTTTTCAGGACTGCCATGTCTGAAGCTTTCAAGATCGACCGACTCGACCTGCGCATCCTGGCCCAGCTGCAGCAGAACGGGCGCATGACCAACGTCGACCTCGCGGATGCGGTCGGCCTGTCGCCCAGCCCCTGCCTGATCCGCGTGAAGCGGCTGGAACAGGCCGGCTACATCGCCGGCTACGGCGCACACCTGCGGCTCGAGAAGCTCGGCGACACGCTCACCGTGTTCACCGAGGTCACGCTGCAGGACCACCACCGCGAAGACTTCGTGCGCTTCGAGGCCGCCATCCGCGAGGTGGACGAGGTGCTCGAGTGCCACCTGGTGAGCGGCGGCTACGACTACCTGCTGCGCTTCCTGACGCGCGGCGTCAACCACTACCAGGAAGTGATCGAGGAACTGCTCGAACGCAACATCGGCATCTCGAAGTACTTCAGCTACATCGTCATCAAGTCGCCGTTCATCAAGACGCACTGCCCGATCGAACGGCTGTTTCCCCACCCGCGCTGACCGGCGCTCTCGACTGTCCATGCCCGAATCCACGCCCAGTTCCTCCCGCCCGCCGGCCCGCTTCGTGCGGCTTGCGGAAACCGACCGGCCCGCGCTGGCCTTCTTGATCGACGGCCAACCGGCCACCGCGCTGGCCGGCGACACGCTGTTGGTGGCGCTGCTGAGCCAGGGACGGCAGGTGCGGGACAGCGAGTTCGGCGACGGCGCGCGCGCAGGCTTCTGCCTGATGGGCGCCTGCCAGGACTGCTGGGTGTGGGCCGCTTCCGGCGAGCGGCTGCGCGCCTGCTCGACGACGGTGGAGGCGGGCATGTCGGTGCTCACGCGGCCGCCGGTGGGGCAGTGGCCCATGACACCCGATTTGAAGGAACTGCTGGCACGCCAGGCCGCGGAGAGCGGCGCATGAGCGACACCTCTTCCGGCGCATCTTCCAGCGCACCGCGCGTGGTCGTAGTGGGTGCGGGCCCCGCGGGCATGCGCGCGGCGCAGGCACTGGTGCAGGCCGGCGTACGGCCGATCGTGGTCGACGAAGGCCGGCGCGACGGCGGCCAGATCTACCGGCGCCAGCCCGAAGGCTTCAAGCGCCCCTATGCCAAGCTCTATGGCACCGAGGCCGACAAGGCGCAGGCGCTGCACCGCGACTTCGATGCGCTGCGCGACCAGGTCGACTACCTCGGCGACACACTGGCCTGGAACCTCAGCGAAGGCGCGCTGCACGTCGTGCGCGGCGGCGAGCCGCAGGTGCTGCCGTTCGATGCCCTGATCGTCTGTTCCGGCGCCACCGACCGGTTGATGCCGGTGCCGGGCTGGCACCGCGCCGGCTGCTATAGCCTCGGCGCCTCGCAGATTGCGCTGAAGGCGCAGGCCTGCGCCATCGGCGCGTGCACCGTGTTTCTCGGCAGCGGCCCGCTGCTGTACCTCGTCGCGTCGCAGTATGTGCAGGCCGGCGCGCAGGTGATGGCCGTGCTCGATACCTCGCCATCGGCCAAGAGCTGGGGCGCGATGGCCGGGCTGCTCGCGCGGCCTCGGCTCGCGCTGCGCGGGCTGGCGCTGATCCGCGGCTTGCGCCGTGCCGGTATGAAGGTGCTGCAGGGCGTGACGCCGCTGCGCATCGACGGCGACGACAGCGCAGGCGTGCAGGCCGTGGTGGTGCGCGACGTTCAGGGCCATGAACAGCGCTTCGAATGCGATGCGGTGGGCCTCGGCTGGCATTTGCGCGCCGAGACGCAACTGGCCGATCTCGCGCGCTGCGAGTTCGACTTCGAACCGCTGAGCCGCCAATGGCTGCCACGCATCGATGCCGAGGGGCGCAGCAGCACGCGCGGCGTGTACCTGGCGGGCGATGGTGCCCGCATCCTCGGTGCCGATGGCGCGGAGGCCGCCGGCCGGCTCGCGGCGCTCTCGGCATTGGCCGACCTGGGCCATGCAAAGGGCCAGGCGCTCCACGGCGCCGAAGCCGCCGCGCTGCAGCGTACGCTGGCCCAGATGAACCGCTTCCGCGAAGGCCTGGCGCGCGCCTTTCCATGGCCGCATGCGCAAGCGGCGGCGCTGCCCGACGACGCGATCGTGTGCCGATGCGAAGCCGTGACAGCCGGCGAGCTGCGCCGCTGCGTCAACGAGATGGACAGCCGCGAAGTCAACCGCGCCAAGGCCTTCAGCCGTGTCGGCATGGGCCGCTGCCAGGGCCGCTTCTGCGGCCATGCCTCGGCCGAGATCGTCGCGCAGGCCAGTGGCGTGCCGATCGAACTGGTGGGCCGCCTGCGGTCGCAGGCGCCGGTCAAGCCATTGGCGATGAGCACGCGCGAGGTTCAGGCATGAGCGAAATCAAGAACACCGATGTGCTGATCCTGGGCGGTGGCCTCATGGGCACCACCGCCGCTTTCTTCCTGCGCCAGCAGCACGGCCTGTCGGTCACGCTGCTCGAGCGCGAGCTGGTGGGCCGCCAGGCCAGCGGCTCCAACTTCGGCAATGTGCGGCGGCAGGGCCGTGTGCTGGCGCAGATGCCGCTGGCCAACCGCGCGCGCGCCGTCTGGGGCCGCGTGAAGGAGTTGCTGGGCGAAGACCTGGAGTTCGTGCCCTACGGCCACCTGCGCGTCTGCTACACCGAAAAGCAGGCCGCCACCTTGGAGCAGCATGCGAAGGACGTGAAGCCGCTCGGCCTCGACCTCGAGCTCTTCAACGCCGAGCAGCTGCGCAAGCGCTGGGGCATCTTCGCGCCCGAGGTGGTGAGTGGTTCGCTCTCGCCGAACGACGGCCATGCCAATCCGCGCCTGGCCGGTCCGGCCTTTGCGCGGGCGGCTCGCCGCGCCGGCGCGAACATCGTCGAGCAGGCCGAGGTGATGCGGGTCGAACAGGACGACGCAGGCTTCACGGCGCACACTGCCGACGGACGACGTTTTCGCGCGTCGCAGCTGCTGGTCGCCTGCGGTGCGTGGTCGAACCGCATGGCCGAACAGTTCGGCGAGGCCGTACCGATGGAGGCGCGCGGCCCGCAGATGGGCGTGACCGAGCCGCTGCCTTACGCCATCGGTCCGTCGATCGGTCTTTCTTCGCCGATTGAGCACGAAGGCCTGTACTTCCGCCAGATCGCGCGCGGCAACATCGTCTTCGGCGGCGGGCTCAAGGGGCCGGCGCATGCGGACCGCGTGCGCGCCTACGTCAAGCCGGACAACGTGCTGCGGCAGCTGCGCGAGCTGCGCCGCTTCGTGCCGGCCTTCGAGCATGTGCAGCTGATCCGTGTGTGGAGCGGCATCGAGGGCTATACCGCCGACTGGCAACCCGTGATGGGCCCCAGCGCGCGCGTGCCGGGGCTGCACTACGCCTTCGGATTCAATGGCGAAGGCTTCGCCATCAGCCCCGGCGTGGGCGAGACCATGGCCGAGCTGATCGCCACCGGAAAGACTTCAACGCCCATCGAGAGCTTCTCGATCGGCCGCTTCGCCTCCGAGTTGGCGAAGCGGGCTGCCTGAAGCGCGCAGGGTCTCGAGACCGCAGGTCAACAGTACTCGCTGCCTTTCAGCAGACGCCGAGGCGCCTGGCCGGTCACGGAACGGAACTCGCGGATAAAGTGCGACTGGTCGGCATAGCCAGCCTCGACAGACAGCTGTGTGAGGCTGGATGCCTCGCCGTACAGCGACAACGCATGGCGCATGCGGATGATGGAGGCGAGTTGCTTTGGTGTCGCACCGACGGTACGGCGGAATCGTTTTGCCAGCCAGTCCACGCTGACGCCCAGATCCGACGCAAGCGCTGCGATGCGGATCGTTCCGACGCTGTTCTCGATGGCTCGCAGGGCCTCGCTCACCAGCATGTCGGCGGGCCGCCTTCGTCGGGCGAGAAGAAAGCGCTCCAGGAAGTCCACGCGCTGCAGATCGTCCCGAGCCGCAGCCACGGCTGCGCAAAGACCTGCCAGGTCGGCGTCCGCCACCAGGGAGGCAAGATCGAGCGTGGTGCCGAACAGGCCTTCTGCGGGCAGGTCGAAGAACTGCGCAGCGCCCGCAGGACGGAAAGCAGCGAGCACGATGCCGCCGCCGGCCGAGGTGTGCATCGAACGTGCGGTGTCGCGCAGTCCCGTCAGTGTGGCTTGGGGCAGGCGGCGTGTCTTCGGTCCATCCAGTTGTTCGGCATAGCCGCCGTAGCGAATGCCGAGCAAGATGCTTGGCTCCGGCATGAGCAGGCGAGTGGCGGCCTCGGCGGTTTCGACGATCACAAAATTCCGCACCTGGTCTGCGAGGGCGGGGGTGGCTGGCAGCAAGCGCATGCGCATTGGCCGATGGTAGCGGGGCGCCCTTTTCTTGTGTGACGCACTGATTTTGTTCAATTGCCGAACCTGCGTGCTGCCTAGCATGGAGCTCCATCCATTCAGGAGAAACCATGCAAGACGATTTGAAGGCCCGAAACAGCCAACTGATCCGGGCACTCTATGAAGAGTGGCTGTCGCACGGACGCTTCGAGGAGCTGCAGGACGCGATCGCGGATGACTACGTGGGGCCCAACGGCGAGAGCGGCGCCGCGGGCTTTGCGACGACCATGAATGGCTTGCGCAGCGCCTTTCCGGACATCCGCTTCCAGGTCGAGGACCTGATCGCCGAGCCGGACAAGGTCGCAGTGCGCTGGCGCTGGCAGGCCATTCACGCTGGCGAGTTCCGCGGCCTGGAAGCGTCGCACCGCCGAGTGGAGAACACAGGCATTGCCATCTACCACTTGCGCCACGGCAAGATCGTGCGCTCCTGGCTGGAAACCGACCGGCTGGGCGCGCTGCAGCAGATTGGCGCACTTCCTGCCGGGGTGGGTGCTTCGCCCCTGCGCAGCAACTAGATGCGGCCGGAACACCCGCGGGAGCGTCGATGCAGTCCTGTCGCCGTGTCCTTCACGCCGATTGCAGCCGGCCGGCTTGACGCCGGGTATTCGCGATCAGGGCCGCGCCGGCAAAGCAAAGGACCGCAAGCAGCACCAGCGCAGAACTGGCCCCTTGGGTGAAGGCCGCCACATCCGGGTTCGAAAGCCCCGGGCCGCCATTTCCCAGAATCATGCGTTGCGAACCGGAAGGAAGCTGTGCCATCGCCACGCTCAGCGTCAGCGCGGTTCCGATCATGATGCCCGTGTTCTGCAGCGTTGACCGGACGCCGTTGGCGATGCCTCGACGCTGGGGCACCACGTTCTGGAGGATCGATGTGTTGTTCGGCGTCACGAAACTCCCGATGCCCAGGCCGAGCACCCAGAGGCACAGCGACAGCTGCACGGCGCCGATCGTCGGCTGCAGCAGGGCGGCCAGCAGCGCCAGGGCGCATCCCGCGAGCAGCATGCCGCCCACGCAGATGGATTCGGGCCTGAAGCGTCGCGTCAGGGCGCCTGCCACCGGCGCAGCCATCAGCATGCCGAATGCCACCGGTGCGATGCGCAGGCCCGCCTGCGATGGCTGCAGGCCCGCACAAGCCTGCAGATACAAGGCCACCAGCAGCAGCGGTGCCGTCTGCGTCATCGACAGGAGCAGGATGCCCGCGTAGGCGGTCCGGCGTCCCGGGTCGCTGAACAGCGAGGGGTCGACCAACGGGCTGGCCACACGCATCTGAACGCCGGAGAAGAGGGCGATGGCGCAAAGCCCTGCGAGCATGAATGCCCACACCGGCGTGCTGGTCCAACCGTGGGTGCCGGCCATCGAGAGTGCATAGGTCACGCATCCGATGCCGACGAGGGACAGCGCCGCGCCTGCCAGGTCGAAGCGCTCGGCCCGGGCGGCCGCGCCCCTTGGCAGCACCTTCCAGGACCACGCCAGCACGCCAAGCCCGATCGGCACGTTGAGCATGAAAAGAACGCGCCATCCCCACCACGACACGACGAAGCCACCCGCCAGCGGGCCCACGACCTGGGCCAGCGCCGCGACCATGGCGAGCACGCCGAGCGCCAGCCCCATCTTGCGGCGGCCGAAGGCATCGCCCACCAAGGCGCTGGCGTTGGCCATGACGCCGGCCGCACCGACGGCCTGGGCGATGCGGCTCGCCAGCATCAGTTCGGCGGTGGGTGCGAAGGCGCATGCCGCACAGGCAGCCACGAAAAGCCACAGTCCCGCGAGGAAGAGCCGGCGCCGTCCCCAGAGATCGGCCAGGCGTCCGAAGCTCAGGATGCAGACGGTGCTGACCAGCATGTAGGACAGCAGGATCCAGCTCGCCTGCGCCGGCGAGGCGTGCAGGCTCCGCGCCACGGCCGGCAGCGCGACATTGAGTGCGCTGAGATTGAGAAAGCACAGCAGTGCGCCGGAACTGGCGGCAACGAGCACCGCCCAATCGGCCCTGCCGGCGTCGGGGTCGTCATCGGCCATCGTCGATTCAGTCTTCGCTCCTGAACCCCGAGGCCTTCACGATGGGGCGCCAGTACGCGCGGTCCTCGTTCATGATCCGCGTCACTTCCGCGCCGGGGAGCCCCGTCGGCTCCAGGCCCATGCGATCGACCTGCGCGCGCACCTGCGGATTGCGCATGGCGGCGAGCAGGGCGACCTCCAGCTTGGCGGCCACGTCCTTGGGCGTTCCTGCCGGCACGAAGGCGGCATAGGCGGCGTTGGCGCGGTCGAAGGCGTCGTAGCCCGACTCCTTGATCGTCGGAACGTCGGGCAGCCAGCTCAGCCGCCGGGTGCCCGCAACGCCCAGGACCCGCAGCTTGCCCGTGCGGTGGAGTTCGAGTTGGCTGGCGAGTGCGTCGGCGCCGAGCGGTACGTGGCCTCCGACGATGTCGGTCGCGAGCGGCGCGCCGCCCTTGTAGGTGACCGGCGCGAGCGGCACGCCGATGGCCTTGGACAGCTGCAGCACGCTGAAGTGCAGTCCGCCTCCGAGGTTGGTCAGCCCCACGCTGGCGCCGGCGGGGTTCTTCCTGATCCACGCGACGTATTCGGGAACCGTCCTGAACGGCTGGTCTGCGCCGGCGGAAAGGACACTGGGCACGATCGCCAGGTGCGCGACCGGGATGAAGTCCTTGTCGACGTCGTAGTTCAGCCGTGCATAGGTCATCGGAAAGAGAACGAAGGGCGGCGTCGAGCCCAGCAGGATGGTGCGGCCGTCGGGCCGTGCGGCCTTGACGGCCTCGATGGAAATGCGCGTCGACGCGCCGGGCCGGTTCTCCACCAGCACAGGCTCCTTGAGCGTGGTGCGCAGGTCCTCGGCCAGCGAACGCGCCAGGCTGTCGAGCGCGCCACCGGGCGGAAAGCCGATGACCAGCCGGATGGGCGCATCGGCATGCGCAGCGGCGCCGATCAGGGCGATCGACGCACCGAGAAGAAGTGTCTTGAGGAAAGAGGCCATGGTGGGGTACCTGCTGGGTTGAGAACGAAACGGAGGGGCGGACTCAGAAAGCGAGGGTGGGCAGCGCGTTCGCCGGCCGGTGCGCGGCTTCGAAGAACGACGCGGCCTGCAGCAGCTGCTGGTCTTCGCGGAACCGGCCGACAAGCTGCATGCCGATGGGCAGGCCGTCGCGGCCCGCGCCGCACGGCAGGCTGATGGCGGGGTGGCCCGTGAGGTTGAAGGGCATCGTCCACGGAAACCAGTTCGCCCGCACTTCGGCATACGCCTCGCCATCGATCTCGATGCGGCCGAACAGGTCCTGGTCGATCGGCAGCGCCGTGCGGGAGAGCGTCGGCGTGAAGATGAAGTCGTGGCTCTCCAGCTGGGCCTGGACCTTGCGAAAGAGCGCGGTCCTGGCGAACATGGCCTGCTGGAAGGCAACCCCGTCGACGTGCTCCGCGAGCGCGAGCTGCTGCAGCAAGGACGGGCTCAGCTGGTCGGCATGCGCTGCGGCCAGCGGCGCGAAGCGGCCGCGCCAGCTGGTGTGGTTGATCACCCGCCACACCGGCTCGACGTCGTAGCCCTCGCCGGGCATCTGTTCGAGCTGCGCGCCCATCGAACGCAAGGTGGCAAGGGCGGCTTCGAAGGCAGCGGCGGCGTCGACGGAGATCGGGCGCCCCGCGGGTGTTGCGCAATAGAGAATCCGCTTGCCGCGCAGATCGCCGTCGGGCTGCAGTGCGTCGAAGTAGCGCTGCGCCGGCACACCCAACGACCAGGGATCGGACCCATGGGCGCCGGTCATGGCCTGCAGCATGAGCGCGGTGTCGGCCACGTTGCGCGTGGTGGGCGTCACGTAGGTGTAGTTGCCGAACGCGTCCTGCACCTGGCTGTGGGGCACCACGCCCAGGCTCTGCTTCAGGCCGACCACGCCGTTGCAGGCGGCGGGAATGCGGGTCGAGCCGCCGCCGTCGGTGGCGATGGCCAGCGGCGCGACGCCGGCCGCAATGGATGCGGCCGCCCCGCCGCTCGAGCCGCCGCTCGTGCGCGTTCCATCCCATGCGTTGCGGGTGCTTCCGAACAGCGGTGCGTCGGTCAGGCACTTGGCGCCGAATTCGGAGGTGGTCGTCTTGCCGATGAGGATGGCGCCGGCCTGGCGCATGCGCGCGACGGCCACCGCGTCTTGCGCGGGAACATGGTCGCGATGCAGCAGGGAACCGTAGGTCGTCCTGACGTTCGCGGTGTCGACGATGTCCTTCACGGTGAAGGGCAGGCCGTGCAGCAGGCCCAGCGGCTCGCCCCTCATCACGGCGCTTTCCGCCTCGCGGGCCTGCGCCATCGCCTGCTCGTGGCAGAGCGTGATGAAGCAGTTCAGGTGTGGCTGGACGGCATCGGCACGGCGCAGGACTTCCAGGGTGATCTCCACCGGCGAGAGCTTTCGCTGCGCGACCAGCGTGCGCAGCGCCACGGCGGACAGCTCGCAGATTTCGGACTTCGGAAGACGCGGAAACTTTTTCATGCGCAAATGATTGATGCGCCGCAACATCGAGTCCAATACTGTTTTCTTGAAAAGGCATACGACCAGCGTATGGCAGCACCGGACTTCAGAACGCTCCGCTACTTCGTGGCGGTTGCCGAGGAACGCAGCGTGGGCAAGGCGGCACGCCGGCTCAACATGGCCCAGCCGCCCTTGTCGGTCCACATCAAGAACCTGGAGGCGGCGGTGGGCACGCCCCTGTTCCGCAGGGCGGCGCGCGGCATGGAGATCACCGACGCCGGCAATGCGCTCTTCCAGCGCGCGAAGGAAGCACTGCTGCTTGCCAACGAAGGGTTCGACGCAGCGCGGGCGATCGGGTCGGGCAGCAGGGGCCGGCTCACGGTCGGAACCATGGTCGTGCTGTCCTACCTGGTGCTCCCTCGCCTGGAGAACACGCTTCGGGCGAAGCTGCCGGACGTGGAAATCCAGTATGTGGAACTGAACGCCGTCAACAACGTCTCGGCCCTCACGGACTCGGACGTGTCGGTGGCGATCTGCATTCCGCCCATCGCCCAGCCAGGCATCGCGGTCGAACGCATCGGAACCCAGCCGCTGATGCTGGCCGTGCGCGCGGATTCGCCGTTGGCCCGCATGTCCAGCATTCCGATGGAGCGGCTTTCAGGCATGCCCCTGATCGGGCTGCCCGTGCCCGAAGGAGACGTCGACAAATCCGTCATCGCCTCGATGCTTCGGCGGCACGATGTCAGCATGCCGATCGCGCAGCGGGTCGAGACCATGGTGTCGGCATTGGCGCTCGTCCTGGCAGGCAAGGGCGTGGCCATCCTGCCCGCCTGCGCCCGGATCGGCCGGCCTCCGGGGGTGGTGTTCAGGGCGCTTCGGAACGTCGATGCAAAGATGGACATCGCCGCCTGCTGGCGCAGCGATTGGCAGAGTCCGCTCATCGAACCCTTCCTGGCTTGCGCGCGCGCCTCGCTGCGGCAAGCTGCGTAGCAGAGGGCCGGGAAGCCTGGGCGGCAGCTACGCGCGCTGCCTCCGACTCGCGCCGGCCCGGCTGCTAGATGTGAAACGCAGCCAGCGCCCCCACCACCAGCCCCGCGGCCGCCACGCCGAACATCGCGCGCTCGAGCCATTTCTTCTTCGTCAGCAAGGCAATGGCGGCCAGCGCAATCGACACCTGCAGCACGGTCGTCGCCTGGGCCCAGCGATGGTGCTGGTGCATTTGCTCTTCCGACTGGGCGTCCCATTGGCTCGCCTCGGCTTCCAGCTTCTTCGCGGCGGCCTGGATGTCGGTCTTCTCCTGCTCGTAGCGCGCCACTTTGACCTGCCATCCCTGCATGCGAACGTCGTCGGTCGCGGTGTCGCGCGCGAATTCGGCGAGGGCCTGCTTGGTGCTTTTCGACTGGAAGTAATTCCACTGGTTCGACGCCTCGGTCTTCTTGATCGCGGCGTTGTTCTTGTAGAGGCCGGCGTTCGCCTGCGTGGCCCCGCCCATGTACGAGAAGATCGCGCCGACGGTGGCGATCACGGCGGTACACACGGCGATCTTGCTCGTCATGCTCATGCCACCGGAAGGCGAGGCTGCCCCGCCTTCCGCATGACCATGGCTGTCGCCATGGCCGCTGCCGGATGCCGCGTGTTCAAGTTCGTGGTCGTGCGGGCCGTGCACATGAAAGCCGTGTCCTGACATGGGATCCTTGTTGAAGTGTGGTTTCTCGGAGCGCGTGCGAGTATGCCCGGGACCCGATGGTGCCGCCGGCCCCCTTCTGCGCATGGCGGCGCTCGATCCAGCAGGTGGTGATCCCCAGCTGCTCAGTGGTAGTCGTCTTCACGCTGATGCCGAAGCGCCAGGATGTTGACGGTCTCAGCACCTTCAATCTCGTAAAGTGCGACGTAGCCGGCCCCGCTGCAGGGAATCACGAGTTCTCGCAAGAACGGGCTATCACTCGCTTTGCGGAAGATGAATGGTGTTCGGCTTAAGTGATTCTCTATCGCCGTGGCGAGGGTGTCGATGGTGCGTTGCGCCGCGTCGAAATCCTCGCGCGTTTTTGCACGGACGAGCAGGAAGTCGAAAAGTCGGATCAGGTCTTCACGGGCTGCGTCGGTGTATCTGACCTGGAATTCACCGTTCAACCCAGCACCTGTTTACGCCGCGCGTCGAGCCGTGCCTGGAGTTCGCCGTGCACGGCCGCCGCGGAATGATAGACGCCGGTACGCTGGGCCTCCTGGCTGGCGTGCAGGCCGCGCGCGAGGAAGTCCGCCTGCACCTGGCGGCGCTGGATGGCTTCGCGCACGGCTGTTTCGATCAGCGCGCTGAGCGTCTCACCTTCGCGGAGCACGCTCTCGGCGGCCAGGCGGAGTTCGGCCTCGACTCGAAGGGAAGGAAAGGTGGAAGTCTTCATGGCCGTGATGCGTTGCAATTGCGACGCATCGAGTATATACCCGCGCCGGAGGCGATGCTCGGTAGCAAATCGCGATGGGGAGGGCAGGGCCCGCCAGCGGCCTGGTGATCGCACCAAGGCGGTTTCCTGATTGGTCGCCAAGTGCCGCCCGCCTGCGATCACGGCGTCAATGGCATGGCTCGGACGTCGAGGAAAACTGAAGTTCCGCACCAGGACGGAGACCTTCCATGGGCAGATCACTTCTCGGACTGGGCGAAATAAGTTCAATAAATATCAATTTAAATAATGTTGATTCATAAAAACAGGATTTCTAGAATTCCTCCATAGCGATTCGTCGCAGATGCGAGGCAGAGATGGATACCGACAACCCCACGAAGCAGAGACAACTCACCGTACGAATCTCTCGAGGAACCGGCGATGGTTCCTTATCAACGTATCTGGTTCCCTGGCGCGAAAACCAGACCGTGCTGGACGTCGTGACGGAGGTCCAACGGACCCAGGAGCCAGACCTTTCCTATCGATTCGCTTGTCGCGTTGGCGTGTGCGGCTCCTGTGCGATGACGGTCAACGGAAAGCCCCGCTGGACCTGCCGAACCCATGTCAGCCGCGTGGAAGAGGAGGGGGTCATCGTCATCGAGCCTCTTCGCAACATGCCGCGCATCAAGGACCTCGTGGTCGATATGCGCGAGTTCTTCCAAAAGTGGAAAAAGGCGGGCAGCACCTTTGTTGGCACGGCAACACGGAATGATCCGCCGGCACGGGTGCCTCCCCAGAGCAAGAAGCGCAGGCTGGCAGATGCCGCGATCGAATGCATCAATTGCGGCGTGTGCTATGCCGCCTGTGACGTCGTCACCTGGGACAAGGACTATCTGGGACCAGCTGCGCTCAATCGTGCCTGGACCCTCTACAACGACGAACGACATGCGGACCCCAACGACGTTTTGCACAAGGCAACGTCCGGTGGCGGCTGCAATTCGTGCCACACGCAAGGCAGTTGCATGAAGCATTGCCCGGTCAGCCTGAGCCCGACCGGCAGCATTGCGGGACTGAAGCGAAGTGCGCTCCTGAGTTTCCTCAAGCGAGACTGAAATGGAAGCTCGCCTCTTCGCTCTTCAGCGCCTCACGGCAATGGTCATGGCGCCATTTGTCTTCACGCATGTGGGACTCATCATCTACGCGGTCCGCGGCGGACTGACCGCTGGCGAAGTCCTCTCTCGCACGCAAGGCAACTGGGTGTGGATCGCGTTCTACGGCCTCTTTGCGATCAGCGTGGCCGTCCACGTTCCGATCGGCGTGCGCAACATCCTCATCGAATGGCTGCGCCTCGGACGAAGCGCCGCGTCCCTGGTGAGCCTGGTGTTCGGCGCCGCATTGCTGTACCTGGGCCTTCGCGCCGTCGCCGCGGTGGGGGGACTGATGCCATGAAGACCGCTCGCAGTCATCAAGCGTACTGGGCCTTCCTGGGGCATCGCCTCTCGGGCCTGGCGCTTGCACTCTTCCTACCCGCCCACTTCTACGTGCTCGGCATGGCCCTGGACGAAGCACGCCTCGACCGCTTCCTGAAGCTGTCGGAGATGCCCGCGATGAAGTTCGGCGAGTGGGGACTCGTCCTGTTACTGACACTGCACATGTTCTTTGGATCGCGCCTGCTCGCACTCGAGCTGCTTCCCTGGAGCTCCACCCGCGACGCTCGCCTGGCCTGGATTGGCTGGGGTTTTGCGGCATCGATGGCATTTGGCTTTGCGTTCATCGCGAGAGTGATTTGAAATGAACTTCGAGACTTACAAGACCGATATCCTGGTGCTGGGAACCGGTGGTGCCGGCCTGTTTGCTGCCTTGCATGCCAAGAAGGCGAATCCTTCCCTGCGCGTCACGGTCACGGTCAAAGGTTTGCTTGGAAAGTGCGGATGCACACGCATGGTCCAGGGCGGCTACAACGTGGCGCTGTCGGCTGGAGACTCGGTTGAGCGACACTTCATGGACACCATCGAGGGCGGCAAGTGGCTGCCGCGCCAGGATCTCGCATGGCGCCTCGTGGAAGGGGCCGTCGAGCGCGTGCGCGAACTCGAGAACGAGATCGGGTGCTTCTTTGACCGCAATCCCGACGGGTCGCTCCATTCGAAGGCCTTTGCGGGCCAGAGCTTCGATCGCACGGTCCACAAGGCCGACCTGACGGGCATCGAGATCATCAACCGCCTCATGGAGCAGGTGCGCGCGATGGACGTCGAGGAGCTCGAGGAGCATCGCGCGATCGAGCTCATTCCGGCGGCCGATGGAGCCGGAATCGCCGGTGTCCTGTTCATTGACATGCGTGCGGGTACCTATCGCCTGGTGCAGGCAAAAGCGGTACTCCTCGCGACGGGCGCCGGGCCGACGATGTACCGCTATCACACGCCGTCCGGCGACAAGACCTGCGATGGGCTGGCCATGGCGCTGCGGTATGGCCTGAAGCTGCGGGATATGGAGATGGTGCAGTTCCATCCCACCGGACTCCTCGGTGGGCCGGATACGCGCATGACGGGCACCGTTCTCGAGGAGGGCCTGCGCGGCGCCGGGGGTTACCTGCTCAATGGGGGCGGCGACCGGTTCATGACCCACTACGACAAGCGTGGCGAGCGTGCGACCCGCGACGTCGTCAGCCGAGGCATCTACGCCGAGATGCGCGCGGGGCGCACGGGGCCCATGGGTGGCGTCTACATCCAGATGAGCCACCTCGGCCCGGAGAAGGTCGCCAAGACATTTCCGGGAATGGTCAATCGCTGCAAGGACTGCGGCTTTGATCTGGCAGGTGGCAAGGTCGAAGTGGTTCCGACAGCCCACTACCTGATGGGGGGTGTCGAGTTCAACGTCGACTGCTCGACCGCATCGCCAGGACTGTTCGCCGCGGGCGAGGACTGCGGAGGCGTCCATGGGGCCAATCGCCTTGGCGGCAACGGTGTCGCGAACTCCACCGTCTTTGGTGGCATCGCGGGAGACTCCATGGCCGCCTTCGTCGAGAGGAACGGCAAGTGGCGCGACCCCGACAGCCGAATTGTCGCCAGCGGGATCGAGCGCGCGGAGTATCCATTTTCCAGGTCGGTGGGTCGTATCCACGAGTTGCGCGACGCCCTGGCACAGACGATGTGGGATGACGTAGGCGTGCTGCGCAACCGTGAGGCGATGGAACATGGGCTCGAAGCAGTGGCCTCTCATCGAGCCGCGCTGTCGGCAATGGGCGTCGCAGATGGTGATCGCCGCTACAACGTGACCTGGCACGACTGGCTGAACCTGGAAAGCCTCGTCGATATCTCAAAGATCATTACCGTCTCCGCACTGGCGCGCGAGAACAGTCGCGGCGCTCATTTCCGCGAAGACTTCCCCGACCCGGGCGATCTCCACTCCAGCTGCTACACGCGCGTGAGCGCCCGGGACGACGACGTACAGCTCGAAATGGTCCCCGTCTCCTTCGACATCGTGAGACCCGGTGAATCGCTCATCACCGGCGAAGCAGACACCCCCCAAACCTGAGGGCACACCCAAATGAAGATTCCGATTCAGAAAGTTGAAGAAGCCGCCTTGGAGATCACGCGACGCGCTGCGATCGAGATTCCTCCCGACTACAAGAAGGGAATTCAGGAGCTGCAGAAGACGGAGACCGGAAAACTGCCTCGGTTCGTCATCCACGCGATGGTCGACAACTGGGAGGCCGCAGATCAGGATCGCCGTCCCATGTGCGCCGATACCGGCCTGCCGCGGTATTACGTGAAGGTTGGCAACAACGCATCGGTCGAGTCGGGATTCGTTGCCGTGGAGCGAGCGCTCCGGCATGCGACGGCAGAAGGTACGGTCACGATTCCGCTTCGGCCGAATCGCGTGCATCCCTTGTGGCGCACGGATCACAACAACAACGTCGGCATCAATGCCCCCGAAGTCGAGTGGTCGTTCGAGCCGGACGCAGACTGGCTCGACGTCACCACCGTCCACAAGGGCGGCCTCTTCGGGACCGACTACCGCATGTTGTTCCCCGGGGACGGAATCGACGGTATCAAGCGCTTTGTCCTGGACACGCTGATTGCCTTCGGAAAGCGCGGCCTGGCCTGCCAGCCCGCGATCGTCGGGATCGGCTTGGGTGGCTCCAAGGACACCTGCATGCAGCTGGGCAAACAGGCTGCGTGCCTGCGCACGGTCGGGGACCGGAATCCCGATCCGAAGGTCGCCGAGCTCGAACTTGAGTTGATGAAGCTCGGAAACTCGATCGGGATGGGCGCCATGGGCTTTGTGGGGTCCGGGATGGTCGTGGATTGCCACATCGAGTGCGGTTACACGCACACCGGTGGCATGCCCATCAGCCTGCACACCTTCTGTCTTTCATCACGGCGTGCCACAGCGCGCATCCATGCCAACGGCGAGATCGAGTATCGAACCGATCCCCAATGGTTCACCCCCTATCTGCGTCGGGAGACGGTCGAATGGTAAGCAGCAACGACGACATCAAGGTCTTCCACCTGAACCTTCCGGCGAAGCGGGAAGACATTGCGAAGCTCGAGCTGGGCTGCGCGGTCTATCTGAACGGCGTGGTCTACACCGCGCGCGAGGGTGTCTACAAGAAGGTGCTGGACGAGGGATTGGCGCTACCCGTCGATCTGAAGTCGATCAGCAACGTCAACTTCCACTGCTCGCCGGCCGCCGCACCCGACGGCAAGGGAGGCTACAGGGTCGGCGCTGTGACCGCCACGGCATCCTTTCGCTTCTCGAAGTGGATTCCTCGCTGGCTCGAACAGACAGGGTGCAGCATCCTCATCGGAAAAGGAGGCATGCCTGCCGATGACTACAAGAAGGTCCTCGCTCCGGGTGGCGCCATCTACCTGACAACCGTCGGCTACGGCACCGGTGCGCTGCTCGGTCGCGGCATCAAGCGTGTCCGGGAGGTCCACTGGCTCGATGAGCTGGGGATCGCCCAGGCCATGTGGTTGTTCGAGGTGGAGAACTTCGGTCCCTTCATCGTCGAGAGCGATCTGGAAGGCAACTCCTTGTTCGCGCAGCATGCCGAGACCATCAATGCCGGCATCGAGGCCCTGTATGCAGGTCTCAAGCCTCCAGCGCTGCATCGCTACGGCGAGACCGACAACCGCAAGGACGAGGTGATGTAGCCGCCGGCATTGCAGGCTTGCGATGCCGCCCGGGTTCGAGTCGTTTCCATTCAAAAGGTCAGTGCCATGATCATCGATTTCCGTCTGCGCCCGCCGGTCGGCGGCTTCCTCAATACGCTCATGTACTCGGCCGGCGAGCGCCGCGATGGGTTCACGCGAACGGTCGGCTTTGAACCATCGAAAGCGGCTCAGAAACAGTCGATGGAGTCGCTGCTCAAGGAGATGGACGAAGCGAAGATCGATCGTGGCGTGGTCGTGGGCCGCCTTGCCGGCGTGCTCGGCAGCGTATCGAACGATGATGTCCTGAGGATTGTCACTGACTACCCTGGCCGCTTCATCGGCGCCGCATCCATTGATCCCACCGATCGGCGCCGAGCATGCCAGACAATCACCCAGGCGGTGAAGGATGGATTCAAGCTGATCAACATCGAGCCCGGATCGTACCCGGTGCCGATGTACGCGGATGACCGCCGCCTCTATCCGATCTACGGCCACTGCGAGGACATCGGCGTGCCCGTCATCATGATGGCGGGTGGCACCGCAGGCCCGGACCTCAGCTATTCCGATCCCATCCGGACGGACCGGGTCCTCGCGGACTTCCCCAGGCTCAATGTCGTCGTTGCCCACGGCGGATGGCCTTGGGTCAACGAGATCCTGCACCTGGGATTTCGTCGTTCCAACCTTTGGCTCTCTCCCGACATGTATTTTTCCCGAATGCCAGGATGGGAAGAGTACGTCAAGGCGGCGGATGGCTTTCTGGCTGAGCGCATGCTGTACGCCAGCTCGTTTCCCTTTTGTCCGGTCCTTGGCTACAAGGAGTGGTTCGAGAAGCTGCCAATCAGGGAAGAAAATCTGCGCAAGGTCATGGGGGGCAACGCGCGCCGGCTGCTGGGAATCTAGAAGCTCCACGGCTGACCCGCAGAGTCAATTTCGAAGAAGGTATTTGCTGCATGGACATCAAGACGCTGTACACCTTGGTCGCGATCGCTGATCGAGGAAGCTTCGTGGAGGCGGGCAATAGCATCGGCCTTTCACTGTCCGCGGTAAGCATGCAGATGCGTGCTCTCGAGGAAGAGCTCGAGAGCACCATCTTCGATCGCAGCCGTCGTCCACCGGTCCTGACCGATGCGGGGTTGGCCCTGGTGCATCGCGCACGCGATCTGCTCGCCCATTGGGAGAGCATGAGCGCTTCGCTCAAGAAGGGCACGGCGGTCGGGTTGCTGAAACTGGGAAGCGTTCACACCGTTGCCTCAGGCGTATTGCCGCTGGCGCTGCGTCACCTGCAACGACAAGGCCATGGCCTTGAGGTACACGTCACCACCGGCCTGACGCATGACCTGGAGCGAGCTGTCTACCATCGGCAGTTGGATGTGGCCCTGGTCACCGAGCCGGAGCTTCCACGAAGTGGCCTTGACTTTCTACCATTCGTCGACGAGGCGCTCGTGGTCATCGCACACAAGTCCGCAAAAGGGGCGAGCGATCAGGAAGTACTCGAAGGAACGCCGTATGTCCGCTTCAATCGATTGGCCCGGGTGGGCAACCTCGTTCAAGAGGAGATCGTCCGCCGACAGATCACTGTCCGCTCGACCATGGAGATCGACAACCTTGAAGGTGTCATCGCCATGGTCGCCAATGGTCTCGGCGCGTCGGTTGTTCCGGCTCGCGGGGTGAAGAATGAATTTCCAACCACCGTTCGAGTGATTCCCTTCGGCAATCCGACAGTGACTCGTCGATTGGGAATGCTCGCCCCGAAGGAGAACCCGAGGTCGCACTTGTGTCAGCTACTTCTGGAAGCGCTGCAGGCGGTCACCACCGGTCCTGACGAACTGGTTCGAAAGGTCGGCTCCGCCTAAGGCCGCCTTCAAAACCAACTCCACTCCTCATGCACCGAATCGAGCCAATGGGCTTGAGGGCGATCCATCGCCTGCCCCTAAGCAAACTGCTGCAACCCATCACGTCAATCATTAAGGAGATTACGATGAAATTCTCGTTCAGATCCAAGCCGGCCCGTCGTCGAGCCCTGGAGGTTGCAGCATGCGCACTGCTCGGCGGCCCGCTGCTTTGCGGCACGGCACTCGCGGACTGGCCGGCGGACAAGCCGATTCGGATCGTGGTGCCTTTTGCCGCAGGCGGCGCCACTGATCTGCTCGGGCGCGCGCTGGCCGTGGAACTGACCAAGAGCCTCAAGCAAAGTGTGATCGTTGAAAACAAGCCTGGTGCAGGCGGCAACCTGGGTGCCCAGGCCGTGGCAATATCGCCGCCCGATGGCTACACACTGCTGCTGGCGTCGGGGAGCATGTTCACGGTCAACCAGTTCATCTACGCCAAGCCCGGCTACACCTTGAGCAGCTTTTCCCTGATCAGCAAGGTGGCCAGCGGTCCGATGGTGGTGACGGTGAATTCGGACCTGCCGGTGAAAAGCACGAAGGAACTGATCGCCTACGTCAAAGAGCGGCCCGCCAAGATCAGCTTCGCCTCGGCGGGGGTTGGCAGCCAGACGCACATGGCAGGCGAGTCGCTGGCAGACGCGGCAGGACTCGAGCTTCTGCATGTGCCTTACAAGGGCGAGGGCCCCGCCTATGGAGATCTGATGGCGGGCACGGTGCAACTGGCCGTTGCCAATATCAATGCGATGTCTCCGCTTCTCAAGGGCGGACGGCTCCGCGCACTTTCGGTGACGGGGAAAGAGCGGTCCCCGCTGCTTCCCAACATTCCCACCACCGCCGAGGATGGCGTCCCCGGATTCGAGTACATGGCTTGGTTCGCTCTCGCAGCGCCGGCCGGGACGCCGAAGGCGGCCATCGACCGTTTGCTCACCGAGGTGAAAGCAGCTGTTGCCGAGCCGGGGATGAAACGATACCTGACCGAACAGGGGATGTCGGCTGCCATCGTTCCACCCGAGCCGCTGAAGGTGGAGATCCTCAGTGAAGCGAGTAAGTGGAAGGCTCTCGTCGAGAAGAAAAAGCTTTCTGCCAACTGAGGCCTTGTCTTCTCCGATTGGCCGGGTGGGCAAGAGCGCAACCCAATCCTTTCCATTTCTCTAGCGAGCGATGCCACTATCACCTGAACTTGTTGCAGTTGCTGCGCCCATCGTCTTCGTCGCATACGCCGTATTCGGGATGACTGGATTCGGTGCGGCAATGGTGGCCGTGCCTATGCTCGTCCAGCTCATCCCGCTTCAGGTGGCGGTGCCTCTCGTGGTCCTCTTCGACCTGGTGGCGACAGCGATGGTCGGTGGCAAGAACTGGGGCAGCGTCTCCACGCCGGAATTGAAGTACCTGTTGCCGTCCATGCTGCTGGGGATTGCCATAGGGGTGGTATTGCTTCACAACGTAGGGCCGAGGTGGCCCCTGGTGGGACTCGGCGTCTTCGTGCTGGTTGTCAGCGTTCGCAATCTGCTGGCCGGTGAATCGGCGGCAAGGCCGCGGCTCCCCAGGGTATGGTCCTTGCCATTCGGGATGGCTGGCGGCGTGTTCAGCGCGCTGTTTGGTACCGGGGGACCGATCTATACGATCTATTTGGCCAGACGGCTATCTGATGTCGACCACTTCAGGGCGACGATTGCCGTCGTGATCCTTCTGAGCGGAATCAGCCGAGCCGCCGCGTTTGGTGTGGCAGGTCTTTATGGAAAGGACTCCATCCTCGGATTGGCTTGCGTCCTTCTCCCGATGTCCTTGCTCGGACTCTTCGTGGGTTCGAAGGCCAGGACCCTGGTGTCGCCTGAGCGCTTGAAGCGCCTTGTCCTGCTGCTCTTGTCGGCCGCTGGCGCTGGTGCGATCTACCGTGGTTTGGTTGCAAGCGGCTGATGGCTTGACTCGATCCGTTTCCGACATCTGGGCTGCTCAGGAGTTGGGCAGCGATGGGAAGCCAGTACCCAACCATTTCTGGTACAGCTTGTTCAGCTCGCCGTTGGCCTTGTTGCGCGTCACAAAGTCATCCACGGCCCTCTTGAGTTCCGCCTGGCCCGGGCGTACCACGATGCCCATGACCTGCTGGCGCAAGACCATCTTCTGTTCGTAAGTGTCCTGAGGCGCACGCTTGGCAATTTGCGCGGCCACGGTGGTCGAGCACCCGATCGCGTCAACCTGGCCGGAAAGCATCGCTTGCATGGCCGAAGCATCGTCGTCAAAACGGCGGATCTCGGTGCCTTCGGGCGCCATGCCTGTCAGCGTGACGTCCTGCACGCTGGCGCGGGCCACGCCCAGGCGCTTGCCCTTGAAGTCGGACGCAGCCTTGATGTCGACCTTCTTGGCGCCGTAGAGCACGACGGTCGCTGCCGCGTAGGGAATCGAAAAATCGACCTGCTTGGCGCGCTCCGGGGTGATGGCCAGCGACGCGACCAGCAGGTCGACCTTGTTGGTCAGCAGGAAAGGAATGCGGTTCGGTCCGGTCACCGGCACGATGTTGGCCTTGACGCCCCAGTCCTTGGCCAGCAGCCTGGCCACGTCGGCGTCGTAGCCGTCGGGCTGGTTCTGCGCATTGGTGGTGCCGTAGGGCGGAAAGTCGACCAGCATGCCGATGGTGATCTCGCCCTTCTTCTTGATGTCGGCCACGGACTGTGCCGAGGCGAAGGGTGCGAACACGGTGAGCCCGGCGCCCAATCCCAGGGATGCGAGGGATGCCAGCGCTGCGCGGCGGGTGGTGGTACGAGTCATGGGTTGTGTCTCCGAAACAAAGAAAGGAAGCGACGAGGAAGATAAAAAATGAGTCAGCATGCGAGCGCGCGGTCGTGCTTGCGCATCCCAAGCACCTCGTTGGAAAGGTGCAGCACCACCACCTCACATCACTCCGAACGTCTTGAATGCCTCGACCGTGCTCATGCCGTTCTTGATGGCTTTTCTCACGCTGCTTTCCGTGTCGGCCTTTTCTAGCGCGAGGCTGATCGCCTCCTTTTCCGCCTCGCGCGGAATGATCAGCACGCCGTCCTGGTCGCCGAAGACGATGTCGCCGGGGCGAACTCGAATTCCCCGGATCTCCACCGGCACGCGATAGTCGACGACCTTGCCTCGCGGGCCCTGGTCCTGGGAGTAGCCGCCAAGCGAAAACACTGGGAGGCCCAATTCGAGAACCTCCGTCGTATCACGGGAATACCCGTCGAGAACGGCGCCGGCTGCTTTCAGATGCAGGGCTCGCGTGGTCATCAGACCTCCCCACAGCGCGAACTCGGGGGCCGACCCCGTTGCCACGTAGACCTCGTTCGGCGCGAGATCGTCCAGCGCCTCGAAAAGCAGACCGAAAGCCTGCTGGCTCAGCGGCGATTTGCCCTCGGGTTCGGAGCGCGCATAGCAGTTGGTCTCCAGCACGGGCATGGCGCGGCCCGCCACGACCATGGAGCGTTCGACCGGCTTGATGGCCGGGGGCAGGAACTGGTGCATGAAACCCAGGGTGTCGAGGATGTCGCCGACCACTGCAGGGAACAGGCGCGCGCGCATCAGGGTGAACAGTTCGTCATCGTCTTTCCACATCGCTTCTTGCCTCCTGAAGAAATGCGGATTGGACCCATGGCGGCACGCGTGCACAACCTGTCCACCTGTATGATAGGTTAGGAGACGACGCATGACCGCACACCCCTTCGTCCTAGGCCGACTGGAGAGGACTTCCCTTGCAGAGCAGGCCGTTCAGAGCCTTCTGCAGCGCATACAGGACGCGAAGCTCGGCCCGGGATCACCGCTGCCTTCGGAAGCGCGCCTGGGTGAGTCGCTCGGGGTGAGCCGAACCGTCGTGCGCGAGGCGCTGAGAACCCTGAAGGGCTTGGGTGTGATCGACATTTCGAACGGCAAGAGCCCGACGATCCGCCGCGAACTGGACGCGACTGCGCTGGGCATCTACTTTTCGCGCGCCGTGCAGGTTCTGGACAATTCCACGGAGGACTTGATGGACGTGCGGGCAAGCCTCGAGGGTCGCGCTGCAGCATTGGCAGCGCTTCGCCGCACGCCGGAGCAACTGGCCCGGATGTCTGATCTGGTGATCCGGATGCAAGCGCAGCTTCGCCGCCCCGCGGTGTACGCGTCGCTCGATATGGAGCTGCACCTGGAAATCTCGCGGGCGAGCGGAAACCTGCTGCTGTTCCAGATCATCGGATCGATCCGGGCCTCGCTGGAAGCGCAGTCGCGCCAGGGCATGGAACGGCGCAAGACAGAAGCAAGCCTGCAACAGGTGCAGGATGCCCACGTCGAACTCGTCGAGCGGATCGGCAACCGGGATGCAGAAGGTGCAAGCCGATGCATGCTCTCGCACATGGAGCGCGCGCTGAGGGTGCTCCAAAAGCCGCCTGGCGTGCAGGCCCGCAAGTAAGCGATGCGTCTTGTCGGTCCCGGGCTTGAGCACGGCCATGGGAGTCTCGTGGACGTGCAGGACGTGGTGAGCGAGATCAGCGACATCGCGGGAAAAGAACGGCCGCTCGCCGCTTCTGGGGGAAGTGCGATGACCGCAGAAGGCCGCTGTGGGTCAGCGGCCCGCCTCGACCGCATCCACCAGTTCGGCCAGCGTGTGGAAGTGGTAGTCGGGCTCGGTGCGTTCGGACTCGATGGTGCCCCCCGATCCCTTCTGCGCATGGCGGCGCTCGATCCAGCAAGTGGCGATGCCCAGCTGTTTGGAGATGCCGATGTCGTGGTACTGGCTTTGCGCCACGTGCAGGTTGTCGGCCTGCCTGAAGCCCCAGGCGCCCTCGAAGCGGCCGCGCGCGTAGGCGAAGTAGCGTGCGTCGGGCTTCTCGCACAGCGCATCGTCGCAGCTCAGCAGCATGTCGAAGGGCGAGCCCAGCGTCTTGTCGAAATGGGCCAGCGCCCATTGCTGCGCGTTGGTCATCGTCACCAGCTTGAAGCGCTTGTGCAGCCGCTTCAGTGCCTCCACCGAGTCCGGGAAGGCCGGCCATTGCGCCACCGAATCGCGCAGGCCGCGGGCCAGCGCATCGCTGTCGGGCAGGCCCAGCGCGGGTGCGATGGCGTGCCAGCAGCGCTCCAGGTCGTCGGGGTACCAGCCGGCCTTGCCGTCGGCGCGTGCCTGGCGGTAGGCGCCCAGGAATTCCTCGTCGCTCACGCGTGCATCGGGCACCGCCGAGCGGAGGTAGGCGAGCATGCCGCGCTCGAAATCGATCAACGTGCCGACGACGTCGAAAGTGAGAACCTTGAAATCCTGCAGGGACATGGGAACAGCTCCAATCGAAGTGAAAAAGGCGCGCAGCGGCGAAGAGACGACAGGGGTCGTTCGCTACGAGCATAGGAGCCTCGCTGCTCCTTTTCAGATCGAAGTGGGCACGTGAATCGGCATGTGATTTCGCAATCGGTGCCGTGGCGGCATCTTGTTTCGCCATGGCCGGTGCCCGCGTTCCGGACCGGGCAGCCGCTCAGCGCGTCATCGTTCTCGCGAGCGTCTTCTGCGGCAGGTAGGCGCCGTGCTCCCGGAGCTTTTCGACCAGCACCTGCGTGTCGAGGTCGCAGGCCGGCTCGCCGCTCGCGACCGACTGCGCGGCGGCGGTGCCCACGGCCTGTCCCATCATGTAGGCGGCCGATTGCGCGCGGATCGACCCATGCACCTTGGTATCGCTCGAGTGGCAGCGCCCCGCCACCCACAGGTTCTGCGAGCCGCGCGGCACCAGGATGCTGTACGGAATGCCCACGCTGTTGCCGCGGCCCAGGTTGTCCTTGCCGTCGAAGTCGCGCAGGAAGCGTTCGTACTCGGCCTTGGAGGTATCGGTGGGGTGGACGTCCGTGGGCCGGTTGTAGACCGCGATCTGGTCGGGAAACTCCCGCCGGTTGCGAAAGTCCTCGATGCCCAGCTCGAACTCGCCGACGACGCGCCGCGAATCGCGCACGCCCATCACCGGCGCGGTGGCCAGCAGCTCGAGATCGGCGCAGCCGGGCACGTACTTGCGAAAGAACTCCAGATATTCCACCGCCAGCTTGCGTCCGAAAACCATGCCGTCCGACAGGCTGCGGCTGGACAGCGGATTCAGGTTGAACACGTGGCCCGCATTCAGGCTGGCCGTGCGCTCGCCGATCTTGTTCATGCCCGGCATGAAGAGGTCGGCCTGCGTGAAGTGGCCATCCGCGATGGCCCGTTCCAGCAGCTCGGTCTTGGTGCGGGCCTTGGCCGCGTCGATGCCGCGCCAGTCGTCGCCATAGGCCGGATCGTCCCAGCGCATGCCGCCGAAGAGCGAGCACAACGTGCTCGGCGCGACGGTGTCCGTGTCACGCAGCACGACCTTGCATTCGGCGCCCGCGAGCGCGGCCAGAGCGGCGTCGCCGGTGGCGTCCACGAAGGTCCGCGCCTTGACATAGCGCAGGCCCTCGACGTTGCTGAGCACCACGCCGCGCACGCGCCCGTCCCGCACGTCCGCTTCGATCAGCCGCGTGAAGAAGCGCAGCTCGACACCGGCCGCGACGGCGAAATCGTCGAGGATGCGCTTCAGATGCTCGGGCTTGAAGGGCACCCAGCGATTGAGCTGGCCGTCTAGGAATTCGCGAACCACGTGCGGGCCGAAAGCCTTCTGGCGCCACATCGTCTCCAGCAGCTCCTTCATGAAGCCGCCGACCAGCATGCGCTCGCCATCGGACACCGGGCCGAAGGACGCGACCAGGCCCGACGTGCCCATGCCGCCCAGGCAGCCGCCGGCCTCGACCAGCAGGGTCTTCAGGCCGAGCCGGGCCGCGCACACGGCCGCGGCCGTTCCGGCGGGGCCGCCGCCGGCCACCACCAGGTCGTAGCTTTCGTCCACGGGGATGGTGCGGCTGAAGGAATATTCGGACGGAGAGGTCATGGGCTGGGTCATCGCTGGGGGTTCTGCCGGTTCAGGTGGATGGCTTGTTGAGCGGCTTGGTGATCTCGGAAAACCGCCGCATCTCGGACTGGATGAAGGCCTGGAACTCGTCCGGCCCTTGCGGCCTGACCTCGATGCCCATGTCGGCCATCGCCTTGGCCACGTCGGCGGTCGCCAGCACGGCAAGGATGTCGTCGGCCAGCCTGGCCGTCACGGCGCGCGGCACGCCCGCCGGCGCGGCAAAGCCGGCCCAGTTCACGGCTTCGAAGCCCGGCAGCGTCTCGGAGATGGCGGGCCACTGCGGATAGAGCGGGCTGCGTTCCTTGCTGGTCACGCCCAGCACCTTGAGCTGTCCCGACCGGATGAAGCTCTCCGCGGAAGACGCCACCGAAAAGCCGAGCGGGATCTGCTTGCCGATCATGTCGGTGTACATCTTGGCCGCGCCGTTGTAGGGCACGTGCTGAAGCTGGATGCCCGCCATGTGGTTGAGCATCTCGCCGGCCAGCTGCGCGGATGTGCCGATGCCGTTCGATGCGAACGAAAGTGCCCCAGGGTTCTTCCTGGCCATGGCGATCAGCTCGCGCACGTTGCTGGCGCCGAAGTCCGCCGGTGCCACGAGCACGATGGTGAAATAGCCGATGCGCGCGATCGGCCCGAGATCCCTGGCCGTGTCGTACGGCAGGTCCTTGCGCTGGGCGGCATTGATGCTGAGAGAGCTTCCGAGCAGGGCGAAGGTGTGGCCATCGGGCGCGGCGCGCGCGGTCGCCAGCGTTCCGATCACCACGCCGCCGCCCGGTTTGTTCTCCACCACCACGGACTGCTTCCACCGGGCTTCCAGCGCCTGCACAAAGATCCGCGCCAGCCGGTCGGCCGCACCGCCCGGGGGCTGCGGAACGATCAGCTTGACGGGTCGGGTCGGAAACTCCTGGGCATAGGCAGCCCGGGTTCCCGCCAGCACGCCCAGCGATGCGGCCTGCAGCAGGCGCCGGCGAGACAGCCGCCCGTACTCGTGTGCGTTCATCTTTCTTTGTCTCTGGTCTTGTAGGAGTGCCTTCATTGTTGTGAGGCTCGCCCGGCCCCGCAAATGAAAAGAATTGGCGAGGGCTTAACCTTTGGTTATGTACTGCCGATTCCTGGCCGGCGGCATGCGATGGAGAATCCAAGGCATGAACCTGCGCCACATGGAAGTATTTCGTGCCGTGATGCTCACGGGCGGCGTCGTCGGCGCCGCGGAACTGCTGCATGTTTCGCAGCCGGCCGTGAGCAAGCTGCTCGGGCAGATCGTGCGCCAGACCGGCCTGATCCTGTTCGAGAGGATCAAGGGCCGGCTGATCCCGACCCCCGAGGCCCATCTGCTGCACCAGGAGATCGAGACCCTGTGGCGCGGCGTGGACCGGGTGCGGGACGTCACGCGCAGCCTGGCGCAACCCGACACCGGCATGCTGCGCATCGCGGTGTCCGCCAGTCTGGCGCCTTACCTGGTGCCACAGGCCATGGCGCTTCTCCATGCGCAATACCCGCGGCTCAAGTGCCGGGTCGAGGTGCTTGTCGCGCCGATCATGGTCGATGCACTGCTCGATCGCTCGATGGACCTGGCGATCGGCCTGCTGCCCAACGACCATCCGAACCTCATCGTCGTCAAGCGCTACCAGTGCACGCTCGCCTGCGTCATGCGCAGCGACCATCCCGTCGCCGGGCGCAAGATCGTCCGTCCGGCGGACCTGCGAGGCCACCGCATCATCACGTCCCCCGAAAGCAGCGCCTACGGCCGCAGCCTGCACCGGGCCTACGGCAAGGAAGCCGAGGAGCTCAACCTGGATGTCGAGGTGCGTTCGTCGACGACCGCCTGCTGGTTCGCGCAGGCCGGCGTCGGCATCGCGGTGGTGGACCGCGCCGCCATCGCGGGGCAGAACTTCCATGGCCTCGCGGTGCGGCCCTTCGGCAGCAGCGAGCGGCTCGATATCCACGTCATCCGCAACCGGTACCGCCCGATGTCGGTCGTGCAGCGCGCCTTCTGCGAAGCTTTCGACAAGGTCTGGACTCGGACGCCGGGCCTGGGCGGGCGGTCCGTCAGCCGGCCGCGGGCTCGTCTGGAAGCTTCGCGATCACCTTGATCTCGAACTGGAAGCCGTAGAGCCAGGTCACGCCGATGCCCGTCAGCGTCGGGTGCGGCGCCTCGCCCCAGTACTCCGCGACCACCTTCCAGATGGTTTCGAACTTCGATTCGGGATCGACGATGAAGACCGTCACGTCGACCACGTCGTCGAAGGTGCAGCCCGCGGCCGAGAGGATCGCGTTGAGGTTGTCGAACGCGAGCCGGACCTGCGCCTCCAGGTCGGGCTCCGGCGAGCCGTCGGGCCGGCTGCCGACCTGCCCCGACACGAAGAGAAAGCCGTTGGAGCGGATGGCGGGCGAATAGCGGTTGCGCTCGTAGAGCGCCTGGCGGCCGGCGGGAAAGACAACGTTGCGTGCGGACATGGATCGGCTTTCTTTCTTGGAAAGGGAGGTTGCGATCGGTGGACTCTAGGAGTGTGCGGCCGATGGATAAACAGGCAGGACGCACAATGACTGTTTGCACAGGACAAACAATCGACCCCGAGACACAGAGATGGACCGATTCGATGCGCTGCAGGCCTTCGCCCGCGTGGTGGAAGCGGGCAGCTTCACCAAGGCGGCGCAGACGCTCCACATGAGCAAGACCACCGTGACCCAGCTGGTCCAGCAACTGGAGGCGCGGCTGCGCGTGAGGCTCCTGAACCGCACGACGCGCCAGGTCAAGGTCACGGCCGATGGCGCCGCCTACTACGACCGCGTGGTGCGGCTGCTCGCCGACCTGGAGGATGCAGACGCCAGCCTGTCAGGCGCCTCGGCCTCGCCAAGGGGGCGCTTGCGCGTGGACGTGCCCACCCCGTTCGCCCGCATGATCCTGGTGCCCGCATTACCGGCGTTCCATGCGCGCCATCCCGAGATCCAGCTCGACCTCGGCGTGAGCGACCGGATGGTCGACCTGATCGGGGACAACGTCGACTGCGTGCTGCGCGGCGGCGAACTCACCGATTCGTCGCTGACGGCGCGTCGCGTGGGCGAGCTGCGGCTCGGCGTCTATGCGGCGCCGTGCTACCTGGAACGCGCCGGCACACCCGCACACCCGAGCGAGCTCGAAGACACGCACCACCGCATCGTGGGCTACCTGAGCGCGCGCAGCGGCAAGGTCGCTGCGCTGCGCATGCAGCGCGGCGGCGAGCACATCGAACTGCAGGGCCGCCACGTGGTCGCGGTCGACGACGGCAATGCCTACCTCGCGGCCGGCGTGGCGGGCATGGGCGTTCTCTGGCTGCCGCACTACATGGCCGCGCCCCACGTGGCCCAGGGCGAGCTGGTGCCGCTGTTCGAGGGCTGGCACTTCGGCGCGATGCCGATGTACGTGGTGTTCCCGCCGAACCGGCATGTCGGCGCGAAGCTGCGGGTGTTCATCGATTGGATCGACGAGCTGATGGCACGCCATGCGCCGATTGCTGCGCTGGGCGATGCGTGAAGCATGGATGGCTCGGGGGTCAGCCTGCAGGCGCAATCTTCCTCATCTGCGCAGGCGCATCGAAACCGAAAACCGGTCCGCCGGATGCACCGAGACTGAAATCTCGAACACCTCGCCCTGGGCATCGAAGTAGCGCCGGACGATCTTCAGCGCAGAAGCGCCGGCCTTGACCTGAAGCGATCGCGCCACGGCCCCGTCCTCCATGGTGACCGCCCGGACATCCTGGTGGATCTCGGCAATGTGCCGGCCATGGTGCTCCTCGATGAGCGAGCTGATCAGCGTGTCGGGCGATGCCTTCACGAGGTCGGCGATGTCCGCGTAGCTCGGGTCGATGTACACGTCGGTCCACCCGATGGGCGCTGCCGCATCGTTTTCTTCCATGCGCAGGCTCGAAATGCGCAGCCACGGCACGCCTTCGTCGCAACCCAGTTCGGTGGCCAGATCGCCGGCGGCGTTCACCGTTTCGATCGATTGCACGACGCGCACGTGCTCCGCGCCGAACTGAAGCAGATCGTCCACCGACGCCAATGACGGCCTGAAGCTGGCGCGCGGCTTCGCGGACTCGACCCGCGTGCCCACGTTCTTGCGCCGCGACACCAGACCCATCTGCTGCAGTTCGGCCAGCGCGGCGCGCACGGTGTGCCGGCTGGTGCCGTAGTGCTTGCAGAGCTCGAGTTCGGTGGGCAGCAGCGCACCCACAGCGAAATGTCCCGACGTGATGGCCTCGGTCAGGTGGCGCGCGATGTTGGAGAAATTGGCCTTCTGCGGCGCGGGTTCGAGGGTCGTGTTCATGACTTCAGGGTAAACCCCGTGTTGCGATTATGTCCGGACATATAAAGTCGGATATGTCCGAACATATTAATGTCCAGCTTCAGCAAACCAGTATCCATGCCGATTCCTTCGCTCCCCATGGCCAGCACCGTTGTTGATTCCATCCTGTTCCGCGATGCATTCGGCACCCGGAAGATGCGCGAGATTTTCTCAGACAGCACGCTGATCCGGCGCTACATCGATGCGGAGATCGCCCTGGCCAAGGCCGAGGCCCGCTGCGGCGTCATTCCGCAAGAGGCTGCCGAAGCGATTGCGCGCGAGTCCAAGATCGAGCGTATCGACTTCGACCACATGCGGGAAGAGACGGACATCGTCGGCTATCCCATCCTGCCGCTGGTGCATCAGCTGGTCGAGATGTGCGGAGAAGCAGGCCGCTTCGTGCACTGGGGCGCGACGACGCAGGACATCATGGACACCGCCGTCGCCCTGCAGGTGCGCGACGCGCTCGACAGCGTCGAAGCCGACATCCGCGAGTTGCGCGGCATCCTGGCCGCGCTGGCCAAAAAGCACCGCGATACGCCGATGGCCGGCCGCACCCATCTGCAGCAGGCACTGCCGGTGACCTTCGGCTACAAGGCTGCGATCTGGCTGGCGATGTTCGACCGGCACCAGCAGCGCCTTGCCGAGCTGCGCCCGCGCGTGGCGGTGGTCGAGTTCGCCGGCGCCGCCGGCACGCTGGCTTCTCTGGGTGACAAGGGCTTCGAAGTCCAGAAGGCGATGGCCGAGGAACTGGGGCTCGGCGTGCCCGCCACCACCTGGCATGTGGCGCGCGATGGTTTTGCGGAAGCAGTGAACCTGCTGGCGCTCGTGACCGGCTCGCTCGGCAAGATCGCGCTCGACATCATGATCATGGCGTCGACGGAGTTCGCCGAGGTCTACGAGCCCTTCGTGAAGGGACGCGGTGCATCGAGCACGATGCCGCAAAAGCGCAACCCGATCTCCAGCGAGTTGATGCTCGCGGCATCGAAGGCGGTGCGGCAGCACGCAGGCCTGATGGTCGATGCGATGGTGCAGGACTTCGAACGTGCCACCGGCCCCTGGCATGCCGAGTGGATCGCCATTCCCGAAAGCTTCATCCTGACCTCGGGCGCCTTGCACCAGGCGAAGTTCGCGCTCGGCGGACTGATCGTCGATGAAGCCCGCATGGCCCACAACCTGGGCATCAGCCGGGGACTGATCGTGGCCGAGGCCGTGATGATGGGCATGGCCCCGCACATCGGCCGCCAGCAGGCGCACGACGTGGTCTATGACGCCTGCCGCACCGTGAACGAGAAGGGCGGCACCCTGGCCGAGGCGCTGGCAGCACTGCCGGAGGTCACCCGGCATCTCGACCGCACCACCATCGATCGGCTCACCGATCCCGCCAACTACCTCGGCCTCGCGCCGCAGATGGTGGACCGCGCGCTGGCGCTGTCGGCCGAAGTCGGTGCCTGAGGCGTCCGGAATCCGAATCAACCAAGGAATCAAGATGAAGCCGACCTGGAAGTGTGCCGCGCTGGCATTGGCGCTTGTCGCGGGTACCGCGCTCGCCCAGACCTATCCCGCCAAGCCTGTCACCTGGATCGTGCCGTTCGCGGCGGGTGGCCCGACCGATGCGCTGGCGCGCACCATCGCGGAACGCGTGGCCCGCGAGATCGGCCAGCCGATCGTCATCGACAACGCGCCCGGCGCGGGAGGAACGGTGGGCGCCGCCAAGGCGGCGCGAGCCGCACCGGATGGCTACACGATGCTCGTCGGCCACATGGGCTACATGGGCGCCGCGCCCGCGCTGTACAAGAAGCTGAACTACGACCCCGTGAAAGACTTCGCGCCGGTGTTCCGCTTCCCCGACACGCCGCTGGTGCTGATGGTGCGCAAGGAGCATCCGGCCAAGGACATCAAGGCGCTGGTCGAATTTGCCAAAGCCAACCCCGACAAGATGTTCATCAGCAACGCGGGCGTGGGTTCCAGCTCGCACCTGATCGCGGCGTTGTTCGCCTCTTCGGCCGGCATCAAGATCTCGCAGGTGCCCTACAAGGGCGCCGGCCCGGCCCTGATCGACGTGATCGGCGGACAGGTCGACGGGATATTCGATCAAACCAATACCGCGCTGCCCCAGATCAGGGAAGCCAAGGTGCGGCCGCTGGCCGTGACGTCGAGAGTGCGTCTCACGCAATTGAAAGACGTCCCCACGCTGGCCGAGACCGTGCTGCCGAACTTCGAGGCCTCGACCTGGTATGGAATCTACGCGCCGAAGGGCACGCCGCAGGCGGTGCTCGACAAGGTGCAGGCCGCCTACCAGAAGGTCATGACGGACAAGGCGTTCACCGACCGCATGGCGGAGCAGGCCATTCAGCTGCTGCCGGCCGAGCAGTACACCGGCGCGGCGCTGGCGAAGCACACCCAGGCCGAGGTCGCTCGCTGGAAGGCCGTGGCGGCCAAGACAAATATCTCTCTGGACTGAGCATGCGCAGCAGCACTCGCTTCGAGCGTGATGCATTCGGTCCGGTCGAGATTGCCGCCGATCGCTACTGGGGCGCGCAGACACAGCGCGCGCTCGGCGTGTTCGACATCGGCGTAGAGCGCTTTCCGTCCTGCCTGATCCACGCCTTCGGCTTGCAGAAGATGGCGGCGGCCCGTGCGAACCTGCGGTGCGGCGCCCTCGACCCTGTGCTGGCGGAGCCGGTCGTCGCAGCGGCGAGCGAGCTGCGCGACGGGCGCCTCGACGCGCATTTTCCGTTGACCATCTGGCAGACCGGCTCCGGTACGCAGACCAACATGAATGCGAACGAGGTGATCGCGAACCGGGCGAATGAAATGCTCGGACAGCCGCTGGGCAGCAAATTTCCGGTGCATCCCAACGACCACGTCAACGCATCCCAGTCGTCGAACGACAGCTTCCCGACGGTGATGCATCTGGTCACGGTGCTGGAACTCGAGGAGCGGCTGAAGCCGTCGCTCGTCCTTCTGCAGGAAGGCCTGCGCGCGCGCGCCGATGCCTTTGCCGACGTCCTGAAGATCGCGCGCACGCACCTGATGGACGCCGTACCCATGACGATGGGACAGGCCTTCGACACCTTTGCCCGCCAGGTCGCACACGGGGTCGATCGAATCGACGCCACGATGCTAAGGCTTATGTCGCTGCCACAGGGCGGAACCGCGGCCGGCACCGGCTTGAATGCACCACCCGGATTCGACGTGTTCTTCTGCGAGGAGATCCGTGCGCTCACGGGGCGGAACTTCTCGCCCAATCCATCGAAGTTCGAAGGCATGGCCGCGCACGATGCCCTGGTCGAGGTGTCCGGCGCACTCAATGTGATCGCGACTTCGTTGATCAAAATGGCCAACGACCTGCGCTGGCTCGGGTCCGGTCCGCGCTGCGGCCTGGGGGAACTGAAGATTCCGGACGACGGCCTGACGAGTTCGATCATGCCGGGCAAGCGCAATCCGACGATCGCGGAGGTGTTGGCGCAAGCCTGCATGCAGGTCACCGGAAATCACGCGACCATCACCATGGCCAACGCATCAGGCAACTTCGAACTCAACGTGGCCAAGCCTGTACTGATTGCCAACCTGCTTCAATCGATCCGCGTGCTTGCGGATGCATCGCGCGTCTTTGCCCAGCGCCTGGTCCGGGACGTCGAGGTGAACGGTGCGCAACTGGCCCGCAATGTCGAGAACGCGTTGCTGCTGGTGACGGCGCTGAATCCGATCCTTGGCTACGACAAGGTCGCGCAGATCACCGCTGCGGCGCTCGAACAGGGCGTCACCCCGCGAGCGGCGGCGTTGTCACTCGGGTTGCTGGACGAAGCAACCTACGACCGTGTGGTGGATGCCCGAACCTTGGCTGGGCGCCCGGCGCATCGACCAGAGGGTTTCAGCGAGCGGTCATGAGGGCCTGCCGCGCCAGGCCTTCAGGATCAGCGTCTCGATGTCGTGCACTTCGCGTCGGACAGCCGCGGCCACGGCCTCGCGGTACGGCGGCATGTTCGTGCATTCGAGCACGATGCTCTCGACGGAAGGGGAGGCTTGCACCAGGCGCACCGCCGCTTCGACAACATTGCGCTGCGCCTCGGCAAGATCGAGCACGGTGTCGTTGTCCAGGATGCGGCGATGGAACTCGCAGCCCGGGCGCACGCCCATGACAGGTGTTCCCGCGGGCACGCCGGCAGCCTGCAGGATCTGCGGTGTCAGCGATTGCGCATCGAAGGTGACGATGCCTGGATGAGTGCAGTGCCGCACCTGCAGCAGGCTCGAGGTCAGCACCGGTACCGGAACTGCCTGCGAGAGCACGTCCTGGTAGGCGGCCAGGAAACCGCAGCTGGTGGTGATCATCGACGCGCCTTCCGCGGCCAGTCGCATCGCGGCGTCGACGAAAGGCTGGACCAGGCGCGGATCGGCTTCTTCGACGATGCGCCTGGGCGATGCACCTTCCACCGTGAAAAAGCGCACCGGGATGCCGGCCCGCGCATAGGTCTGCGCGTTGCCGACATCGCCCGGCGGCCGCGGAAAGCGCGTGTCGAGCATCAGCACACCGAGAAAGCCAGGCGCAGCGTCGTTCATGTCAAACAAAAACTCAGGAGACCGAGGGAAGGGCGCTGCGGCGGTCGATCTTCCGGCTCAGGACGATGGAGGTCTGCGTCTGGTTGATGCCCTCCAACTGGCCAAGCTGGTCCAGCAGGACATCGAGCTTTTCCGGTGTGTCGCAGCGCAGGAAGACCATGTAGTCGAACTGGCCGCTCACGGCCGAGAGCTCTTCCACTTCGGGCACGCGCTCGAGCGCCCGGATCACCGCGGGCGCGTTCTTCGCATTGACGCTGAGCCCGCAGATCGCGCGAACGGCCGCATGCTCGAGCTTGTGGCCCAGGCGCACGCCGTAGCCCGCCACGACGCCTTCGCGCTCGAGCCGGGCGATGCGCGCGACCACGGTGGTGCGCGCGATCTTGAGCTTTCGCGCCAGGTTGGCGGCGGGCTCCCTGGCGTTGGCCTGGAGCAGGCTCAGCAGGTGGCGGTCGAGGTCGTCAAGTCTTCCATCCATCGGGCAGCCTCGTGAAAGTGGGATTCGAGCGGCATGCTAAAGCACTGCGCGCACGAGGCTGCCGGATCCTGGCGCCCGCGGGGCCGCGAAGCGCTCAGGCTTCAGCGAGTTCCTGCTGCGAAGGGCTGGACGCGGTCACGCCGAGCCCCTGATAGTAGTGGCCCACGCGTGTCGAGAGCAACGCCTCGAGCGGCACCTGCTCCTGCCCGACGAAGCCGGACCGGGGCAGCTTGCCCTGCTGCAGCAGCTCGAACACGCCGACCACGCCGGCCGCGGTGGTGAGCTCGATCGCGGTGCGGTCCTTGCCGCGAAGCTTCGCGCCGAACACGCGGCCCAGGCGGGTTTCCTGCTCGAAGCGGCCGCCCCGCATGCCCGAGGCCGAGGCGAACACGATCACCACGTCTTCGCGGCTGTGCGGCACCGCATGCTCGAGCACCTGGCGCAGCAGGTCACGGCGCTCGATCAGGCGCAGGTCGTGCAGCAGGAAGTTCATCGCATCGCGATGGCCCGGATAGCGGATGGTCTTGTAGTCGAGGTTGCGCACCTTGCCGCGCAGCGTCTCGCAGAGCGTGCCCAGTCCGCCCGATGTGTTGAAGGCCTCGAAGGCCTCCGCATCGAGCGTGAAGGTCTCGTGGCCCTCGAGTGCCTGCACCGACACGAGCTGGCCGTTCACGATTGCGTCACAGGCGTTGCAGTATTCGTTGATGACGCCGTCGATGCTCCAGGTGAAGTTGTATCGAAGGCTGTTGGTGGCGTTGCGTGTCAGCGCGCCGACGCGCAGGCGCAGGTCGTAGAGCTCGTCGAAGTGCCCCGCCAGGTGGCCGCCGAGCATGCCGATCACGCCCGGCGCGAGGCCGCTTTGCGGCATCAGCACCGACGTGGCTTCATGGGAAAGCTGGCGGATGGCATGGGTGGCTGCCACGTCTTCCGTCAAGTCGAAATAATGGACGCCCAACCGGGCCGCCTGCGTGGCCACGCGCGCGGCCAGGAAGAAGGGCAGCGCGTTGATGACCACCGTGTGCGAGGCCAGTTCACCGGCCAGCGCTGCCTCGTCTTCCACGTTCAGCGTGATCTGCCGCACCAGCGGATCGCTGGACGGCTTGCCGGCGCGCTGGTCGGCCAGCGTCACGGGAATGCGGTGGTATTCGGCGATCATGTCCGCCACCGTGCTGCCCACCTTGCCCGCACCCAGCACCAGAACACTCTTGACTTGCAGCTTCGACATTTTGTTTCTCCAGAAAGGAGCTACGGCTCCATGGAGAAAATGTAGAAGCGAAGGCTGGCAGGCGGTAGAGAGCAGAACGGCGAAGGCGGCAGTCTTCTCGACGTTTCGACGAAGCCGCGTGACGTTTCGGAGGACTCAGGCTCCGCGCCGCCCGCGGTGCAGCATCAATCCCGGCGCGTCCAGCTGCGCCATCAGAATGTTCCCATGGGTCGAATCGGTCACGTAGAGCGTGCTGCGGTCCTTGCCGCCGAAGGCAAGGTTGGTCGTGGAAGCCTCCGCCGGTCCCCGAAGAACGATGACCGGCTCGGCACGGGCGTTCAGCAGCCAGACATAGCCCAGGCCCGGATTGGCGACGACCACGCGTCCTTTCGCATCGACCGCCAGGCCGTCGGGTCCACTCGGACCGTACGAGGTGAAGAACTGGCTCACCTTGGCGACGCTGCCATCGGCCAGCAGCGGCACGCGCCACACGCAGTTGCCGCGCGTCACCGCCAGGTAGAGCAGCTTGCCGTCGGGCGAGAGCGCCACGCCGTTCGGGCTGGGCACGTTGCCCAGCAGCAGATCGAGCTGCCCGTCCGGCCGCAGCCGGTAGAGGCGGCCCGTGGGGTCGTGCAGCCCGGTCTGGCCCTGGTCGGTGAAGTAGACGTTGCCCTGCGCGTCCAGCACCAGGTCGTTCACGCCCTTGAAGCGCTCGGTGTTGCGCCGCTGCAGGTGAGGCGTGACGGCGCCGGTGCGCACGTCGATGCGCATCAGGCCATTCTTGTAGTCGGTGACGAGCAGCGTGTGCGCGTCCAGGAACTTCATGCCGTTCGGCTCGCCGTCGTATTCGGCCACCAGGGTCCACGCACCGGCCGGATCGATGCGGAAGACGCGGCCGAACGGGATGTCCGCCACGTAGAGGTTGCCGGCCTCGTCGAACACCGGCCCCTCGAGAAACGAGTCGGTGGCCTGGCCGCCGCGGTTGGCGTCGGCCCAGGCGCTGGGCTCGCGCCGGCGCAGGGCGCCGGGCATGCGCGTGAACACTTCGAGTTCTCGGACTTCGGGGGGCTGCAGAAGGAACAAGGGTGTCTCCGTCGCGGCGCCGGCGCCGCAGGGTGTGAAGGAAGGTGCGGCGTGTTGGTGGCGGTCAGGCCTCGCCGAAGCCGTAGAGCCGTGCCGGGTTGTCGACGAGGATACGGTCCATCACGCCGTCATCGCCGCACCAGGCGCGCAGCACGTCCACCAGGCCGGCGTCGTCGACCGTGCCCGGTGCCTCTGTGGTGTGGGGCCAGTCGCTGCCCCAGAGCATGCGCTCCGGCGCGGCCTGCACCAGCGCGCGCCCCAGCGCATGGGTGTCGCCATAGGCCGGCGCGCCCTCCCGCGAGCGCATGTAGACGCCGGACAGCTTCACCCAGGTGTTGCCCCTGTCGAGCAGCCGGCGCAGCGTGGCGAAGGCGGCGCCGGCCGGCCCTTCGGCGGGATCGATGCGCGCCATGTGGTCGATCACGAGCGAGGCGGGCAAGGCCTCGAGCAACGGCGCCAGTTCGACCAGCTGCCCGGGGTGGACGAAGACCTGGATGTGCCATCCCAGGCGCGCCGCCTTGCGTGCGAGCGCCGTCAGCATTTCCGGCGTGGTGGCGCCCCAGGATTGCGGCGTCACGAAGTTCACGCGGAATCCGCACACGCGCTGCGCCGCGAGGCGCTCGAGCTGCGCATCGTTCACCTCGGCGCCGACCACCGCGACGCCGCGCGCGCTCGTTCCGAGCCGCGCCAGCGCGTCGAGCATGCAGGCGTTGTCGGTGCCATAGGTCGACGGGTTCACGACCACCGTGCGCGACGTGCCCAGCCGCTTCTGGAGCTGGCGATAGGCGGCGACCTCGGCGCGGGGCGGCTGCCGCTTCCAGTGCCGCGAGGGCGCGAACCGCGGATCGAAGATGTGCATGTGGCTGTCGCAGGCGTTGGCGGGCAGCCTGCGCGACGGGCGATCGAGCCCGACCGAATGCGGCACGGGATGCCTGAGCGGGAGATCGGCCATTGGCGCGTCAGTCGAGCTTGATGTTGCCCTGGCGGATCACCTCGGCCCACTTCGCGTCTTCCTTCTTCAGGAAGGCCGCGAACTCGGCCGGCGTGGAGCCGACGGCCTGCACGCCGACGTCGGTGAAGCGCTGCTTCACTTCTTCTTCCTTCAGCACCTCGACCAGCGCCTTGTGCAGCTTCGCGGCGACGGGCTCGGGCGTGCCGGCCGGCAGCAGCAGGCCGTTCCACTCGAAGGCCTCGTAGCCCGGCACGACCGATTCGGCCACCGTCGGCACGTCCGGCAGGCGCCTGGAGCGCTCGGGCGACGAGATCGCGAGCGCCCGCAGCTTGCCCGAGGACACCAGCGGATAGGACGCCGCGATGGTGCTGAACATGAAGTCGACCTGGCCGCCGGTCACGTCCACGATGGCGGGTCCGCCGCTCTTGTAGCCGACGTGCACCATGTCGAGGTCGAGCCGCTGGCGCAACAGCTCCGCCGCCAGCCGCTGCACGGTGCCGCTGCCGCCGGAGGCGAAGTTCAGCTTGCCCGGTGCGGCCTTGGCCTTGGCAACCAGGTCCTTCACGTCCCTGATCGGCGACTCGGCCCTGACGATGAGGATGTTCGGCGCCAGCGAGACCAGCGCCAGCGGCTGCAGCGCATTGGCCGCATACGGCATGCGCGGGAACAGGTGCGGATTGATGGAGTAGGGCGTGGCGTCGTAGAGCACGGTGTAGCCGTCGGCCGGGGCCTTGGCGGCAATGCTCGCGCCGATGGTCCCGCTCGCGCCGGGGCGGTTGTCGACGATCACGCTGGTGCCCAGCTTCACGCCCATGCGCACGGCGAGCACGCGCGCCAGCGCATCGGCCGAGCCGCCGGGCGCGTAAGGGACGACCAAGGTGATCGGACGCTCGGGAAAGGCGGCATGCGCCGAGGCTGCAGCCAGGAAGCAGATCGCCAGCACGCGGCGGATGAAGGTTTTCATGTGTCGTCTCGATGAATGGTTGGGTAGGCAGGAGCAAGAGCGCAGCGCATCCGCTCACTCTGCTTTCAGGTCGAGGGCGTGTGCGAGCTCGCCATAGGCTTTCACTTCGTTGGCGAGCTGCGCGCCGAACGCTTCGGCACAGGTGCTCCGCGCTTCCATTCCGAGCATCCGAAGCTTCTCCACCGTCGCGGGCGCGCTGGCAAACTCGGTCGCCACGCGCCGCAGCGCGGCCAGGACCTGCGGCGGCGTTTGCGCCGGCGCCAGCAGGCCATACCAGGCGTCGGCGGAGTAGCCCTTGATGCCGGCCTCCTCGAAGGTCGGCACGCCCGGTAGCAGCGCCGAACGCTTGGGCGCGGCGACCGCGAGTGCGCGCAGCTTGCCGGCTTGCACTTGCGGGAGGACCGACCCCAGGGTTGCAAAGGAACTGTCCACCTGTCCGCCCATCAGGTCGGTCATGGCCTGGGCGGCGCCCTTGTAGGGAATGTGGTTCATCGAGGTGCCGGTCAGCCGCGTGAACTGTTCGCTCGCGAAATGGCCGGAGCTGCCGCTTCCCGGCGTGGCATAGGTGCGCTTGCCGGGCGCTGCCTTCACCTCCCGCAGAAACTCGCCGACCGTGCTGGCGGCCATCGTCGGCCCGACCACCAGCACCGTCGGACTCGCTGCCAGCGAGCACACCGGGGCGAACGAACGGACTGCGTCGAATTTCACCCGATGGCTGTAGAGCGCCGGGATCATCGTGTGGTTGGTCGCACCCAGCAGCAAGGTGTAGCCATCCGGTGCGGCTGCGGCCACGGCTTCCGCCGCCAGGATCGTGTTGGCGCCCGGCTTGTTGTCGACCACGAAAGGCTGGCCGAGCGCGCGCGCGGCATGCTCGGCGAATGCGCGCGCGACGGTGTCGGTCGGGCCTCCCGCGGAAAAACCCACAAGGATTCGTACCGGCTTGGCGGGCCACGCGGTCTGTGCAGCGGCGGGCAGTGCCGCGCACAGCCCCATTGAAACGGCCAGCGACACGGTCGCCAGATGGATCTTCATAGCTTGTCTCTCGTTGTTGGAAGCTGCGGCGCGTTTGCCAGGCACGCGTTCGGCGGACGTGGCGCCGCCGAAGTTCAGTTCGCGACCGGCTGCCGGGCGAGCACGTGCAACACGTTCTTCGCCGCGCCGACGCCCATGTTCACATAGGCATCGCCGGTCACGCCGCCGATGTGCGGGCTCAGCACGAAGTTCTTCTCGCCCTGGAAAGGATGGCCCGCGGCCATGGGCTCGACCGCGAAGCTGTCCAGGCCCGCCATGCCGACCTGGCCCGAGCGCACCGCGGCCAGCAGCGCCGCCTCGTCGACGAGGCCGCCGCGCGCGGTGTTCACCAGGATCACGCCGCGCTTGCACCGGGCCAGCGTGCCGGCGTTGACCAGGCCGCGGTTGTCTTCCGTCAGCGGGCAGTGCAGCGAGATCGCATCGGACTCGCGCCAGATCGCCGGCAGGTCGACGGCCGTCACATGCGGCGGAGGATTCGCGGCATAGGGATCGAAGCCGATCACGCGCATGCCCAGCGCATCGGCCATGCGGGCAAAGCGCAGCCCGATCGCCCCCAGGCCGATCAGCCCGATGGTGCGGCCGCCGAGCTCGAGGCTCTTGTGCGTGGCCTTGTCCCAGTGGCCAGTGTGCATGCGCGCGTCCAGCGCCACGACCGACTTGGCGCAGACCAGCAGCAGCGCCAGCGCCTGCTCGGCCACCGCGGCGGCGTTCGCGCCCACGGCCGCGACCACCTCGATGCCGCGCGCCTGGGCCGCGGCCTTGTCGATGGTGTCGGTGCCGCTGCCGTGCTTGGAGATCACGCGCAGCGAGTGCGCCGCGTCCATCACCGCGGCGCCGACCTTGCCGTAGCGCACGATGATGGCCACGGGATCGTGCGCGCGGCACAGCGCCACCAGGTCGTCCTCGGTCGGCGTCTTGCCGGCGTAGACGATCTCGTGGCCCTCGAGCAGCGCGATGGCCTGCGGCGCGAGGTCGGCACCGGTCACCACGATGGTGCTCACAGGGCCTCTCCTTCCTTGAGCACGCCGGCCGTGCGCAGCGCGCTGTTCAGCCACTTGACTGCGGTGTCGCCTTCCTTGATGGCGGCAATGCGTGCGGCCTCGTCGCTGACCTTGCGGGCCGCCGCGGGCAGCAGCGCCTCGATCTTCTCGCGCTCGACCACCACCACGCCGTCGCCGTCGGCAATCACGAAGTCGCCCGGGCGCACCGTGACGTCGCCGACCGAGACCGGATGTCCGATGCGCCCGGCGATGTTCTTGGTCGGACCGTTCGGGTTGGTGCCCACGCAGAACACGGGAAAGTCCATCTCGTCGATCTCGAGGCTGTCGCGGCAGGCGCCGTCCATCACCACGCCCGCGATGCCGAGCTTCTGGCAGGCCGTCATCATGATGGTGCCCATGAGCGCCGAGCCTTGGTCGCCCTTGCCGTCGATCACCAGCACGTCGCCGGGCCTGGCCATCGCGATGGCGGCGTGGATCATGAGGTTGTCGCCGGGGCGCACCTCCACCGTGAAGGCGGAGCCGGCCAGCTTCATGCGCGGGCGCAGCGCCTTGATGCGGCCATGCATCGCGCCTCGGCGGCCGGCCACGTCGGCCAGGATGGCGGGCTGGAAATGCGCGGCCTGCGCCACGATGTGCGCGGGCACGCGCTCGAAATTGCGAATGATGTCGGGAGGGTTGGAGGACATGGGTTCTCTCTCGGGAATGGAAAAAGGTAAATGGACGGGCTCAGTCCATCCGGACGCCGGCGTCCTTGATGACCCGGCCCCATTTGGCGAGGTCGGCTTTCTGGGTATCGGCAAGCTGCTGTGGCGTGCTGCCGACCAGCGTGATGCCGAGCCGGTCGGCCATGGCGGCAACTTCGGGGTCCTTCAGGATGCGCACGATCTCCTGGTTGAGGCGCTGCACCGTCGCTGCGGGCGTGCCGGCGGGGGCATAGACGGCCTGCCACTGCTCCACCACGAAGTCCTTGAAGCCCGCCTCGCCCATGGTCGGCACGTCGGGCAGGGCCTTGAGCCGTGCCGCGGAGGTCACGGCCAGTGCGCGCAGCCGGCCGCCCTGGATGTGCGGCAGCGCTGCGGCCACTGGCGCGAACATGAAGGTCGCGTGGCCGGCGAGAACGTCCTGGACGGCTGGCGTATCGCCCTTGTAGGGCACGTGCGTCATGCGCGCGCCGGTCTGCAGACGCAGCAGCTCGCCCTGCATCTGCAGGATGGTGCCGGTGCCGCCGGAGGCAAAAGACAATGTGTCGGGCTGGGCCTTGGCCCGCTCCACGAGTTCGCGCACTGCGCGCAATGGCTGGCTGCTGCCGACCACCAGCACGTGCGGGATTGTTCCGATCAACGCGACGGGCTCGAAGGCCTTGATCGGGTCGTACTGCATCTTCGGCACCAGGTTGGGCACGATGGCCTGCGGTCCGATCGAGGTTCCGAGCAGGGTGTAGCCGTCGGGCGCGGCCCTTGCCACGAAGGCGGATCCGATGGTGCCCGTGGCACCAGCCTTGTTGTCGACGATCAGCGTTGTGCCGAGCGATGCACCCAGGCGCAAGGCAATCGCGCGGCCCAGGATATCCGTCGTGCCCCCCCGGCGGATAGGGCACCACCCAGGTCATGGGCCGGCCGGCTGGCCAATCGCCTTGTGCCTTGGCAGGCGCTGTTGCAATGGCCAGAAGCGACAGGGCGATGGCGGCAAGGGCGCGCCGGCGGAACGGGGTCATGGTTGTCCTTTGCGGGAAGGGAGATCGAAGCCGTAGAGCACGGCCGGGTTGTCGACCAGCACGCGGCGCAGGGCAGCCGCGTCGCCGGCCCACTGCGCGAGCAGTTCCATCTGCTGGGCGTCGTCGGGCATCGGTTGATGGCCCGCAGTGGCCGACGCGTGGGGCCAGTCGCTTCCCCACACGACGCGCTCGGGAGCGGCCTGCAGGTAGCCGCGCGCCAGCGGCGCGACGTCGGCGTAGGCTGGCGGGCCGGCTTCGCTCACGATGTAGCCGCCCGACAACTTCACCCAGGCCCGGCCTGCGTCGAGCAGCCGATGGATCAGCCGATGGGCCGGATGCCGTTGTGCAAGCGACGGCGGGATGCGCCCCAGATGGTCGAAGACGATGGGAACCGGCAACTGCAAGAGCCGGCTTTCGAGTGCAGCCAGCACCTCCGGCGCAGCCAGCAGCTGGAGGTGCCATCCGTACGGCGCTGCACGCGCCGCCAGCGCTTCGAGTTGCTGCGGCGATTTCGCGACCCCCAGCGAAAGGTTGAGGCGAATGCCACGGACACCCACGGCATGCAGCATCTGGAGCTCCGCATCGCCGACCAGTTCGTCGACCACGGCGACGCCACGCGAACCGTCGCCGTAGCCGGCCAGCGCCTGGCACATCGGGCGGTTGTCGGTGCCGTAGGTCGATGGCGTCACGAATACCACCCGTTCGGTCCCGGTGCGCCGCTGCAGTTGCCGATAGTCGGCGACGTTCGCGTCCGGTGGCATGAGTCGCGCGCCCGGCACGGCGGGAACGCGCCCGTCGTACACGTGCACGTGGCAATCGCATGCGCCGGCGGGCACGCGGACCTGCGTGCGGCCTTGTCCCGCAGAGAACGGTGCCGTCACCTTCTCTTCATCCAGCGTCTGCATGGCGAGCCCCGATCCGCTGCGGCTTTGGTCAATCGACCTTGGCGCCGGATTCCTTGACGACCTTGCCCCAGCGCACCGCTTCTTCGCGGATGTAGGCGCCGAACTCCTCCGGCGTGCTGCCCTTCACCTCGGCGCCCTGGCTGGCGAGCTTGCGCTTGACCTCGGGGTCCTGCAGCGCCTTGTTGAACGCCGCGTTGAGCTTGGCCACCACGTCCTTCGGCAGGCCGGCCGGACCCGCCACGCCGAACCATGTCGCGGCCTCGAAGCCCTTGTAGCCCGACTCGTCCACCGTCGGCGCATCCGGCAGGTCGGTGGTGCGCTTGCGCGAGGTGACGACGATCGGGCGCATCTTGCCGCTCTTGATGTGCCCGATCAGTGTCGGCACCGAGGACATGTACATCTGGACCTGGCCCCCGATCAGGTCGGTCGATCCCTGCGCGGCGCCCTTGTAGGGCACGTGGGTGAACCTGACGCTGGCAGTCTTCTGGAAGAGCTCGGTCGCCAGGTGCGCCACCGTGCCGCTGCCCGAGCTCGCGTAGTTGAGCGCCTCGGGCCTGGCCCTGGCCGCAGCCACCACGTCGGCCAGCGTCCTGTACGGCGAGTCGGCCGCCACCACCAGCACCAGCGGCGCGCTGGCAACGAGGCCGATCGGCGCCAGGTCCTTTTCCGGGCTGTACGGCAGCTTGGCGTAGAGCGTGGGATTGATCGCCAGGTTGCTGGTCTGGCCGAGCACCAGCGTGTAGCCGTCGGGCGCCGCCTTGGCGGCCGCATCGACCCCGAGGTTGCCGCCCGAGCCGGGTTTGTTGTCGATGACGATCGACCAGCCGTTGCTGGTGGCGACCTTGTTGGCAACCTCACGCGCAATCAGGTCGGTGCCGCCGCCGGCCGGGAACGGCACGATCAGCCGGATCGGCCGCGACGGATAGGAGGCCTGCGCAAAGGCGCCGGCGGGTGCGAGGAGGGTGGCGCCGGCCACCAGGGCTGCGGCGGCGATGGCAAGACGACGACGCGAAGCGCCGGCACGAAGCGGGAAAGAGGGCATGAACTTGTCTCCAGTGGCCGAACTGCCCGGCCCTGTGAAGCGGGTCCGGTGCGTTCGATGGAGGCAAGTATTGGCTCTGGTTCGCCAGCGGTCCAATCGATAATTTCTTGGAACCGATAAATCCCGCTTGGGGTATCAGCGCGACCGAAAACGCCCGTGTCTGGCCAGCAGCACCACCAGGCGCTGCGCTGCCGGCGAGAGGTAGCCGCTCTCGCGGTAGGTGACGACCATGCGTCGGCGCATCGTCACGCCCCGGACCTTGACCTCGCGCAGCGCCGCGCCCGAGCGGCCTTCCTGCAGGTGCAGCCGCGAGATGAAGCTCAGCAGGCCGGTCTCGTCGATCAGGCTCGGCAGCATCAGCAGCATCGTGCTTTCCACCTGCACCTGGGGCCGCGGCAGGTGGCTGCGGTCGAAGGTCTGGTCCAGCCAGTCCCGCGTCGGCGCGCCGGGCGGCTGCAGCACCCAGCGGTAGCCGGCCAGGTCCCTGAGCGTTGGCCTGGCCTTCTTGAAGATCTCGTGCGAGCTGGTTGCGGCAACGACGATGGGGTCTTCGGCGAGCAGTTTCGAGGTGAAGCCCGGCTCCTGCGTGCCCTCCGTGCCGACCATCAGGTCGATCTCGCCGGCCCGCAGCAGCGGCGTCAGGATGTCGCCCAGCGCCACCGTCGTGCGAAGCGTGATGCCTGGCGCCTCGCCCATCAGCTCCCGCGCCGCCGGTGGAAGCAGGAACTGCGCGGCCGTGGGCACGATGCCGATGCGGATGTTGCCGGCCAGGCCGCGGCCGATGTCGCCGATCTCGCGGCGCGCGCTCTCCACGTCGAAGCGCGTGCGCTGCGCCCACTTGAGCAAGGCCTTGCCGGCGGCCGTGAGGCGGATGCCGCGGCCCGTTCGCTCGAACAGGGCCGCGCCGCAGGCTTCCTCCAGGCGCTTGACGCAACTCGTCAGCGCGGGCTGGGTGCGGTGCAGCCGCTGCGAGGCGCGGCCCATGTGTTCGAGTTCGGCAATGACCTCGAAGTACTGCAGGTCGCGCAGATCCAAAATGTCTCCTGGGTGGCTCTTGCACGACGCGTGGCGTCAGGCTCTCGAGCGAATGGTCTTGTCATGTGCCGGCGGACACGGTCTGTTCGCAATATAGCGCCCTGCACACCGGGCGCCGGGCTTCCTGTCCAGCGTGGGCGTATGGTCAGCCGTCGACTGCGACGGCAACAGAGTTTCGTCCCGTTACTCCACAGGGTGCGGCAGCTCGCTGCAAAGTCATCTGCCCTTCATGTCGGAGGGCAATACTGCAAGGGATGCTCGTCGGCGCTGGTAGAGGTTGCCTTTGGCATCCGCCTGCGGTGCGGATCCTCGAGGCCGGCGGCATCCTCTTCATCGATCGCAGACCCAAGCGATCACTGAACCAGGAGATTGCCATGACCATGGACCTGCTCCGAAGCATCGCATCGACCCGCCTGCCCAAGTCGATCACCTCGCCTGAAGACATCGACAGGGTCAGGATCTTGAAAGCCGCCGGACTGGTGGTTGCATTCGTTCCCGCACCATCGCGCCCACTGACTCTCTCGGGCATCGAGAAAGCCGCGCAGGTGTTGACCATCACGCAGAAGGGCTACGACGAGCTGCGGCGGTCCTGCAGCTCGCATGAATGAAGGCGACGCAAAAAATAATTCGAAAGCAATATCGAGCCGGAAATTACTTCGTATTGCTGACGGAAAAAATTCACGAACGAGTTTTAAAAAAATTCGAGGGCAGTTTTTGGTCATGCACGAGTAACGGACTCTTACTAGAGTCACGGCTGATCAATGACTCTCAATGACTCCAGGAGAAATCACCATGGCAGTAGACATGTTCATGCGCGTCGAGGGCGCGAATGGCGAATCCAAGGACTCGAACCACAAGGACTGGACGGATATCAAGTCGTTCGCATGGGGAGCCACGCAGCCTGGCAACATGGTCAGCGGCGGTGGGGGCGGTGTGGGCAAGGCGAGCTTCAACGACCTGCAGGTGCTCGCGCGCATCGACAAGGCGGCGCCGTCGGTGATGAAGAACTGCGCCAGCGGCAAGCACCTGAGCAAGGTGGAAGTGTCGTTGTGCAAGGCGGGTGGCTCGCAGATCGAATACACGCGCGTGACGCTGGAAGAAGTGCTGGTGACGTCGGTGCAGTACACGGCCGAGCAGAGCGGCGATGCGGTGCTGGTGCAGTTCGCGTTCCAGGCGGCGAAGGTGAAGCAGCAGTACTGGGAGCAGACCGACAAGGGCGGCAAGGGCGCCGAGACCGTGCTGGCCTGGAACATCAAGGAAAACCGGGAAGCCTGATTTCCCTTTGCCTTTCTGCCCGCAGGGCCTCGCCGAAGCCGAGGTTCCGGGCATTCCGGCCACGGCTCGTTCCATGAGCCCGACGACCAGGGGGATCTCATGCCAACAGGTTCCGCGCAGCTGGCGCGCGTTCTCAGCGTTTCATCGTCGGCCATGCCCATGCTGGGCGGCGAGCCGGCCCTGGAGCCCATCGCCATCGAAGGCGACGAAGGGCTCAGCAGGCTGTTCCATTACACCCTGACCCTGGCCACCCCCGAGCAGCCCGGCTACAACGAACGCCAGGCCGCCAACGTGGCCATCAAGCAGCTGGTGGGCGAGGCGCTCACGGCGCACATCGTGCTCGATGGACGCCCGGGCTCGGGCCCGCAGCGGCGCCATCTCTCGGGCCTTGTGACGCGCGTGCGCTTCTTGCGTCTGGAGAACCGGCGTGCGCTGTACGAAGCCGTGATCGAGCCCTGGCTCACGCTGGGCACGCGCACCAGCGACTACCGCATCTTCCAGAACCAGAACGTGCTGGACATCGTCAGGGAGGTGCTCGGCAAGTACGGGCTTCCCTTCGACGTGCGGGCCGTGCGCAGCTATCCGCCGCGCGAGTTCCAGGTGCAGTACGGCGAAAGCGACTACGACTTCGTCGCACGGCTGCTGCACGAGTGGGGCCTGTACTTCTACTTCGAGCACGAAGAGAGCAGTCACAAGCTGGTGATCGTCGACGACATGGCGTCGCACCAGCCCTTCGCCCATGCGGGCTACCAGCGCATTCCCTTCCATGCGGCGGAGGCCACCGTGCGCGAGGAGCATTGCGACCGCTTCAACGCCTGCGAGGCGCTGCAAAGCGGCCGCTGGGTGATCGGCGACTTCGACTTCAAGCGCCCGAAGGCCGAGCTGCAGCAGGTCAGCGCCATGCCGCGCAAGACGGCGCAGAACACCTGGGAGCGCTATGGCTGGCCGGGCGACTACGTGGTGGAGTCCGAAGGCGAGCAGCTGGTGCGCACGCGCATGGAAGAGACCGGCAGCCAGGGCGAGCGCGCCGGCGGCTCGGGCAACCTGCGCGCGGTGGTGCCGGGCTGCCTGGTCACGCTGGAGCGCCATCCCCAGAACGAGTCGAACCGCGAGTACCTGGTGACGGACGCCCGCTTGCGGCTGCAGGACGTGGGCGATGCCAGTGCGCAGCAGGAATTCGAGTGCCGCGTCGATTTCGAGGTGATTCCGACGAGCAAGGTGTTCAGGGCATCGGCCCCGCCGGTGCCCAGGCCGCGCACCACGGGCCCGCAGACGGCGATCGTCACGGGCCCGGCCGGCCGCGAGATCTGGACCGATGAATACGGCCGCGTGAAGCTCAGCTTCCACTGGAACCGCTACTGCACGAAGGACGAGAACAGCTCGTGCTGGGTGCGCGTGTCCTCGCCCTGGGCCGGCACCAATTTCGGCGGCATCCAGATCCCGCGCATCGGCCAGGAGGTGATCGTCGACTTCGAGAACGGCGACCCCGACCGCCCCATCGTCACGGGGCGCGTCTACAACGCCGACAACATGCCGCCGTGGACCCTGCCGGACAACGCCACGCAAAGCGGCCTGCTCACGCGCAGCTCCGAAGGCGCGACCGATGCCAATGCCAATGCGCTGCGCTTCGAGGACAAGAAGGGCCAGGAGCAGCTGTGGCTGCATGCGGAGCGCAACCAGGACATCGAGGTCGAGCGCGACGAGACGCACTGGGTGGGCAACGACCGCAGCAAGACCATCGACCACGACGAGACCGTGCATGTGAAGCACGACCGCACGGAAACCGTCGACCACGACGAAACCATCACCGTGCACAACGATCGCACCGAGACGGTCGACGGCAACGAGACGATCACGATCCACAAGAACCGCACCGAAACCGTGGATCTCGACGAGACCATCACGGTGCACAAGAACCGCACCGAGACCGTCGACCTGAACGAGACCATCGACATCGGCGACAACCGCGTGGTGACCATCGGCGGCAACAAGGCCGAGACGGTGGCCCTGGCGAAGGCCGAGACCATCGGCCTTGCCAAGGCGCTGACCATCGGCCTCGGCTACCAGGTATCGGTGGGCGCGGCAATGAACACCAGTGTGGCGCTGATGCAGACCGAGCAGGTCGGGCAGTCCAAGCGCGTGGACGTGGGCCAGACGCTGACCCTGCAGGCCGGCGATCGCATCCAGCTGGTGTGCGGCAAGAGCTCGCTGGTGATGACCTCGGATGGCATGGTCACCATCAACGGCTCGTCGTTCGACTTCTCCGCCAGCGGGCCGGTGCAGGTCAGCGGCAAGGACATCGACCTCAACTGAGCACGCGCCGTGGAGTTTCGCAACCTCACGCCTTTCGACGCGATGTGCTTTCGCGCCATCGATCCATCGGACCGCGAGTACCGCGTGGTTGCCATGAAGGTCGGCTACCGCCTCGTGCACGGGGCGGGCGGGTACTGGCAGGCGCTGGTCAACGACGGCGATCCGGTGCCACTCGCCATGGGCGACGAGTACTGGGGCGAAGTGGGGGCCTCCGGCCCGCGGGAGGAAAGCGACCTCGCGCCGTACAAGCCGCGCTGCGACGTGATCGTGAACGCCATCGCGCACGCGCCTCGCGGCGTGCCTGCGCCCGAATGGGCAGTGCGTGTGAAGGTGACGGCAGGGCGACAGTGGCTGCACCCGCCGAAGTCGCCGCGGCCCTTGCATCCTGGCGCGCGATTGACGTCGAGACAGCAGGAAGAGTGGGACAGCCAGATACGCCGTGTGGAAGCGCTTGCCGCATCCCATGCCGTGCTCGACAAGCGACTCTGCGTCAGCGGCCCGGCCATTCTGTATCGGCGCGGCAGGCGTAACTGGGACCGTACGGCATCGGAACCCATTGCGAGCCTGCCCATGCGTTGGGAGTACGCCCTGGGTGGCCGCAGCCTGCTGCGCCGGGCCGGTGCCCCCGAGGACGAGCCGCCGCTGCTCGACGAGGTCTGCTTCTCCAATCCGCTCGGCCGCGGCTGGATCGAGCAGCGTGAACTCGAACAGGCACGCAGCGCAGGCCAGCCCGAGGTCGAGCGCATGGCGGCCCCGCAGATCGAAGCGGCCGGAACGCGCATGCAGGAGCCGGTGATCGCAAGGCACGAGAGCGTCGACCAGGATGCCCGGACCATGGCCGAGACGGCCAGGGGCTACGGCGGGACGCCCGCCGGCCTGGGTGTGGTCGGTCGTGCCTGGGCGCCGCGGCTGGCATTGGCCGGCACGTACGACGACGCCTGGCTTGAGCAACGTCACCCATGGTTGCCGAGAGATTTTGACTTCGGCTACTGGAATGCCGCGCCCGTCGACCAGCAGATCCCGTACCTGTCGCCCGATGCGCGCATCGAACTCTGGAACCTGAGCGATCCCGCATTGACCCCCGATGGTCATTTGTCGGTCACGCTGCCGGGGCATCGCGCGCTCGTGCTGGCAAGGCTGGACAACGGCGCGTTGCTGCCCTTGCCGATGGTCACGGACACGCTTCTCCTCGATGCGCAAGCCATGACGCTGTCGCTGGTGCATCGCATGTGGATTCCCTCGGACGCGCCGGTGCGTGTGGTCGAGGCACGTTTCGAGACCGATCCGCAGGCGCCATTGGTGCGGCCCGCGCGCGACGTGAAATCCGGAGCGATGGAGCCTTCGCGATGAGCGCAGCGCCAAGGGTGCATCAATGAGACAGCATCAATGAGCGCCAACGTCACGGCCCGCAAGGAGGGCAGCTGGCGCGTGGTGAGCCTCGCCCCCGACGTGTGCAAGACGCCGATGGGCAGCTCGATCCCGCCTGTGCCCTATCCGGTCACTGCGCAGCTGCAGACCACCACGTCGGTGGCGAAGAGCGTGCGCGCCAACGGCCATCCGGTGGTGGTCTACGACATGAGCGTCGTGCCCACCACCATCGGCGATGCGGCAGGCGCGGCCAAGGGCGTGAAGAGCGGCACCGTGCAGGGCAAGTGCTACCCGAAGGACCACAGCGGCACCGTGCGCGCCGAAGGCAAGCTGCTCGTGCGCCATGACGATCTGTTCTGGATGAACGGAAAGTAGGGCGCGGATGACGGTCAACCTCGACATCAGGCCCGCCTTCATCAGGCAAGTCGGCGGTGGCGGCCGCCTGGTGGGCTACAACTACGCCGACTCCGTGTCGATGCTGTACTTTCCCTCCGACCTCGGGCCGGCGGAGAAGACATGGCACATGTCGCACGAACAGTACGAGGAGCTTCGCCAGGCTCAACCGGCGCTCGAACTGCCCGAACTCAAACCCCGCAAGCCCGGGACCAACGCCAACGGCAACACGCTCGGCTCCGTGGTTGGCGAGACGCCCTCGACCGCCGGCAAGGCGAAGCAGGCCAACCCCGAGGTGAAGCCCGAGACGCCCAAGGAAGAGGGCTGGTGGAGCAGCTGGGGCAGCTCGGTCGTGCACACGGTGCTCGACGTGGGTGGCGCCATTCCGGTGGTGGGCATCTTTTCGGACGGCATCAATGCGGGTATCTATGCGGCCGAAGGCGACATGGCCAACGCCGCGATCTCGGGCGTCTCCGCAGCCGCCAACCTGATCCCTGGCGGCGGGGCCGCCACGAAGGCCGGCAAGCTGGCCTACAGGGGCGGCAAGATGGCGCTCGAGAAGGCCGAGAAGGAACTCGCCGAAAAACTGCTGAAGGAGCGCCTCGAGAAGGAGGCAGCGGAAAGGCTGGCCAAGGAGAAACTCGAAAAGGAGGCGGCCCAGAAGGCCGAGGTCGGTGGCGGGGGCGGTTCAAAAAAGAAGGACTCGCAGGTCAAGAAGGGCAAGAAGCCGAAGTGCGGGGGGCGCGCGACTTACGGGAAACAGGCCGGCGATTTCCTGGGCAATGAGATGGAGCGGGATCACATCCCCAATGTGGCCTCGCTCAAGGACATGGCGGAAAAGATGCTGCTCGAGGACGGCATCGATCTGACCCCCGCACAGCGTGACTCGCTGTTCGGGAAAGTCGGAAAGAATGGCCAGCGCGAAGGCGGAAAGATTTACACCCACGCACAGACCGTCGCCGTGCCCAAGGAGATTCACAGAGCGAGTCCCACCACCGGAAATCACGAAAACTACAAAGATTCGAAGGACCTCGCTGGGGCGGCCCGACGCGACACCAAAAATCACAGGGACGCTATCGAGAAAAGTGACAATCACAAGGACTGCGCAAAGGCCCTGGAGGAGGCGTCGAAGGTCATCGACAAGGTCTCGAATGATCAGTACAAGAAGTTTCTGAACAGCTTGATCGACGACGCTCTCGAAGGCAAGCGAACCACGAATCCATGGAAAGGAATCTTATGAAAGCGCCGCACCGATACCCGGAGGCCCAAGACTTTGTCTCTGCGATCGCCAAGCCATTCGACAGCGAACAGGGAAGCAAGGTTGTGGCGCCGTTCGGCATCGTATGGTCCGATGCCGTCAAGCTCGATAGTGGCCTGGAGATCTACAACATCAGCGCGCCGACTCTTGGCATAGGCTTCACGTATAAGGACGCAGGCCTGGTGTTCGAGCAGGAGTATCACGACGTGGGCGAAGGCCCATTCCTGATGACGCACTGCGGCTTCTGGGGCCACGAGGACGAGTACGAGAGCTACAAGGGGCCGTTGTGGAAGGACCTGCGGTTCTCCGACACAGTGGCCGATGCCGTGGAAAAGCTAGGAGCGCCGACCCGCGTCGGTCGCCTCGACATCCACTTTTGGGAACTGCCCGACTTCAGATTGACGATCCAGTGGAAGAGTCCGGGCAAGATTCGAGTGATTTCGTACTGGATGAAACAGGACTGACGTGCAGTGAGCCTGTTCAGCTTTCTCTCGCTGCTGGGGGTGGACTCCACTGATGCGCAGCTCGTCGCGTTGCTGGACGAACTCGGCGTGCGTCGGCGCCCGGAGAAGCCGTCTCCCTTCAAGAGCCCCTACGAGGTGCTCTTTCGCTTGAGCAAGCACGGCCTCTGCCTGTCGTTCCAGGACCTCGCCTATGTGGAAAACCGGCCGCCGCGGCAGTGGGGCAACAGCACGCTGCAGTTGCGCACCGTGACGGTCACCGCGGGAGTCGAGGGGCAGTACCTGCCCTATGCAGGCGAGATGCCCTACGGAATTTCCTGGAGCGATACGCGCCAGCAGGTCCGCGAGCGCATGACGCAGTACGAAGACAGGTTGCACGGCTACCTGCGCGATTGCTGGTGGTTCGGCGAGCGCTACATGAGCGTGACCTACCAGCCGGGCGACATCACCCGACCCGAGCAGCCGGGCGTCTTCGACCTGTCCTTTGGACTGTTCTATCCGGAGAGCGAATTGGTGCGGCCGGCGGAGTATCCGACTCACGAAGCGCTTGTCGGCCTTTTCGGCAAGTCCATGGATGCGCCCGAATTCCGCGAGGCATTCGAGTCCTTCGATGTGGAGAACTGGCTGGCAGAGAGCGAGGACGGGCACCTCGATCGCCGGCGGGCTTTCGGATTCGAGTTGTACTTCGATCCCGCCAGGCCTGCCGATGACGGCACGCCGTCTTTTGCCGGCGTCAATCTCACCAGGGCCCGGCTCGGCCCTTCCCGCAAGTGGAAAGGCACGCTTCCTTTTGAACTCGACTTCGACGACACGCCGTCGGTGCTGAAGCAAAAGATACCGATGCCTCCTCTCGCATGGGACGACACCATGGTGGTCTGGGGGTTCGCGAAATGGGCTTTCCCGCAGATGGACGTGCGAGTGAACTACGACACCGTGCGCAACTGCGTAGAGTGCATCGCGTTGATGGCGCCGGGCTATCTGCGGCGCAACGAACAAGCGTGAGGTTGGTGCGCGCGTGGTTTTCCATGGCCCTGACGCCGGACTGATCGAGTCCGGAGTTGTCGCCGTGATGACCGATGCTGCGTGTACAGGAGCGCAACGCATGACACTGAACGACCTATTGCCCTTCTTCGGATCTATCGCGTCACGTTGCTGGCACGTGGGTGCTATGACTAAAGACCGGCTCGGTCCTTCACGCAAGTAGAAGATCTTCAAGGAGCTTCGCCGGGCTCAACCGACGCTGGAATTGCCCGAACTCAAACCCCGCAAGCCCGGGACCAACGCCAACGGCAACACGCTCGGCTCCGTGGTTGGCGAGACGCCCTCGACCGCCGGCAAGGCGAAGCAGGCCAACCCCGAGGTGAAGCCCGAGACGCCCAAGGAAGAGAGCTGGTGGAACAGCTGGGGCAGCTCGGTGGTGCACACCGTGTTCGACGTCGGAGGCGCCATACAAGGCCTACGCCGCGGCGGCTCAGATGTTCAAGAAATTCGATTACGACAAATTGATTGATGGCGTCATAAATTCGAGCTCAAGGGCTACGGACTAAGGGACTAAGGAAGTGGAACCGCTCGGCTGGCAGGCCGACCATCTTGAGATGGCCGATTGCGACGAGATCCTGTGAGCCTGGTTCCGCGCCACGGTCTTGCTCTCTGCTATCGCAATGCCCAAGAGTATGAAGCGTTGGGCGGCCGGCAATTTGCGCTGGATGGTGCAGTTTTCGCGGGCTTTCGCGTCAATCGACGTGGTGACTCGAACAGCGATGGCTTCGAGGGTGAACTGCCTTTTGGAATCGAGTACCACCACACGCCAGAGCAAGCCGTATCGCGTGTGGGACGCAAGCCGGATTCAATGCTCGTCAATGACGACGTGGCGGCCTACGTCTGGCGGTTTGAAGCCTGCAGCATGCACCTGCTGATCAGTCTGATCGACTATCAAATCTATCGCGTCACTTGCTTTGCCGAATTTATGGAGTCTGAATTGTTCCGTTGACAAAGCCAAGATGGACCAGATCGGCGATTCGTCAGCCCAGCAGCTCGATCGCCGCCTGGACGATGGGCCGCGCCCAGGCCGGCGTTGCCGCCAGCGCGGCCAGGTCGCCCGGCTGTGGAAAGACGGGCTCGCCCGCGCTCAGTTCGAGCACCAGCACCGGGTCTGCAATGTCGCCGCCGGGCGGCGCTTCCGCGCTGTTGTCGAAGACCTGCAGCCGCGTCAGCTTCGGCAGCAGCTGGATGAGGTTGGCGCGCGATGCGATCCAGCGCTCGCGGATCTTGGCCTCGGGAATGTCGTGGCCGCCGCGTGCCACGCGCGCCCGCACGCGGGCGATGTGCTGCTCGGGCGAGGAAAGCCCGCAGAAGATCATGACCACGTCGTGGCTCGATGCGGCGCGGGCGAGCAGCGCGGGAATGGTGCTCGCGCCCAGCGTGGTTTCGAAGGCGTAGCTGGAACCTTGCGCGATGGCCGCTTCCAGCCGCTCGCGGCCGAGGTTCCATGCGCGGGCGTTCGCCTCTTCGGGCGTCAGCCCCAGTTGCGCGATGAGTTCCCGCGCGCAGGTGTCCGGATTGAACCAGGTCAGCCCGTGGTCGGCGAGCAAAGCACCGCCGACCGAGCTCTTGCCCGCCCCGTTGACGCCGGCCAGCACCAGGATGAACGGGCGCGCGGCCGCCGCCATCAGAAGGTGTCGCCTGCCTTGGGACGGCGCCCGAGCTTGCCCTTGGCAGCGAACAGCTTGCCCACCTGCGCCGCCGCATCCGGCTGCTGCAGCACGCCCAGGCGAACGTCGAAGCGGCGCCCGAGTTCGTCGAGCACCGACTGCTCGCGCGCCTTGAGCGCCTGCGCGTCTTCCACCAGCTGGTTGTAGGTGGCCGCGGTCAGCAGCACCATCTCCACCGTCGAATGGTTGGTCACGGCCAGGCTGCCGGTCTTCTGGACCTGGCGGACCACGTCGCCCCAGCGGTTCTTGACGTGGGATGCGTTCTGACGCGGCAGTTCATCGAGGTTGGGCAGGACGGCGGCCATGGTGTGCTCCTTTGGTGCCATTATGGCAAAAATAGCAAAAATGGACAAAAGGCCCGGAGGAAGCCATTTTCCGGCAAAGCCGGCGGCGGCGCGGGCGCCCGGATTGATATTGCGCAAGGCTCGTGCCGCCCACGAGGCCTAAGGTCTGCGCACCTGCCGCCAACTCCGAAGAAAACTTCCATGCAGACCCCTGGATCGATTCTCCTGCACCTCGATGGCTCGGCCCGCACGGCGGAGCGCATCAGGTTTGCGCGCAGCCTGGCCGAGGCGTTCGATGCGCAAGTGACCGGTGCGCCGTGCACCCTGTCCGCGCTCATGCGCTATCCGTTCGCGCTGGAAGGCGCCGCAGAAGCCATCGCGATCATGCGAGAGGGCGACAAGGCCGCGCGAGACAGGATGTACGCGAGCTTCACGGCCCAGGCGGCGGGCTCGCACCGCATGCACTGGAGCGAACCGGAGAGCGACGCGCCGTGGGGTTTTGCCCGCCGTGCGCTGTACGCCGACCTGGTGATCCTGGGCCAGCGCAATCCCGAAGATCCCATGGCCTCCGAATTGCCCGGTGACTTCCTGCCCCACCTGCTGGTGGAAAGCGGGCGGCCCGCGCTGGTGCTGCCCTATGCGGGGCCGCTGGTTGCGGCGGCCGGCACCGTGCTGCTGGCATGGAAGGAAACCCCCGAGGCCGCGCGCGCGGTATCGGCCGCGCTGCCCTGGCTGCGCGCCGCCTCGAACGTGCACGCGGCCTGCTATGGCGAGGACGCCGAAGCATCCCTGAAGCAACTGCAGCGCTATCTTGCCGCACAGGGGATTGCCGACGTGTCGCTGCATGCGGACGCCAGCGGAGAAGGGGATGCCGGCAACCGGCTGCTGTCGATGTCCGCGGATCTGGGCGCAGACTTGCTCGTGATGGGCTGCTACGGCCACAGCCGGGCGCGCGAATGGATCCTGGGCGGTGCCACGCGCACGATGCTCGAGTCGATGACACTGCCGGTGCTGATGTCGCATTGACGACAAACTGATAAAAAATACGCAGGAGCAGCCATGCGCATCGATTTTCTGGGCGGCACCGGCACCGTGACCGGTTCCAAGTACCTGCTGACGCACGAGGGCCGGCGGCTGCTGGTGGACTGCGGGCTGTTCCAGGGACTGAAGCAGCTGCGGCTGCGCAATTGGGATGCACTGCCTTTCGATGCGTCGGCCATCGATGCCGTGCTGCTGACGCATGCCCACATCGATCACAGCGGCTTCGTGCCGCGGCTCGTGAAGCTCGGCTTCAAGGGGAAGGTGTACTGCACGGCCGCCACCCGCGAACTGTGCGAACTGCTGCTGCCCGATTCCGGCCGGCTGCAGGAGGAAGAGGCCGATTTTTCCAACCGGCACGGGTTTTCGAAGCACAAGCCTGCACTGCCGCTCTACACCGAGCAGGAGGCGCGCGCTGCGCTGAAGCGGTTCGAATGCGTTTCGTTCGACGAAGAATTCTCGCCCTGGCCCGGTTGGTCATGGCGGCTGGTGCGGGCCGGCCACATCCTCGGCGCGGGCAGCCTGCGCGTGGAATGGGAGCAAGGCAGCATCCTGTTCTCGGGCGACCTGGGCCGCAGCGACGATCTGGTGATGCGGCCGCCGCAGGAGGCCGCGCCGGCGGACTACGTGGTGGTGGAGTCCACCTACGGCAACAGGCTGCATCTGGACGCGGACACCCTCGGCGAACTGGCCGCCGTGATCAACCGCACGGCTGCGCGCGGCGGGGTGCTGGTCGTGCCGGCGTTCGCGGTGGGGCGCGCGCAGACCCTGCTGTACTGCATCCAGATGCTCAAGCGCGAAGGCCGCATTCCGGACATGCCGGTGTATTTGAACAGCCCGATGGCCGCGGATGCCACCCGTCTCTACAAGGCGCACCTGGACGAGCACCGCATGAGCGCCGAGCAATGCGCCGACATGAGCGGAAAGACGATCATCGTCAACACGCTGGAGGAGTCGAAGCGGCTCAACACCTTGACCTATCCGTCGATCATCGTGTCGGCCAGCGGCATGGCGACGGGCGGCCGCGTGCTGCATCACCTGAAGGCCTACGCACCCGATGCGCGCAACACGATCCTGTTCGCGGGCTTCCAGGCCGCGGGCACGCGCGGCGCGACGCTGGTGGGCGGCGCGGACGCGGTGAAGATCCACGGCACCTACGTGCCGGTGCGTGCCGAAGTGGCGAACCTCGAGACCCTGTCCGCCCATGCCGACCGCGAGCAACTGCTGGCCTGGCTCTCGTCCCAGAAAACACCGCGCCGCGTGTTCGTGACGCACGGCGAACCCGTGGCCGCCGACGCGCTGAGGCTGGCCGTCGAGGAGCGCTACGGCTGGCCCTGCACCGTGCCCGACTACCGTGAGTCGCGGGAGCTGTGACGGCTCGGCGGCGCCAGCCGGCGGCTAGCTGGGCCGTGCGGCCGCCAGTACCTTGGCCAATGCGCGCGCGAGTTCGCCGCGCGTGTAGGGCTTGCGCAGCAGCTCCCAGCTTTGCGGCACGTCGCGGTCGGCGTCGAGCAGCTCCGACGAGAAGCCGGACATCAGGAGAATCGCGAGCCGGGGAAAGCGCTGCTGCGCCTCGGTGGCGAGCCGGGTTCCGCGCATGCCGGGCCCGAGCGCGATGTCGCTGAGCAGCACGTCGAAGGAGCCCGCATCCGTTTCCATGCTCAGCAAGGCCTGCTCGGCATTGCCCGCGGTCACCACGCTGCAGCCGAGCGTCACGAGAAATGTGTGGACGACCCTGCGCACTTCGGCGTCGTCCTCGACCAGCATGACCCGCAGGCCGACGGGAATCGCCTGTTCGCCGTCTTCTTCCTCCTCTGCAGCCGCAGGAGCCGGGTCGTACAGCTGGGGAAGATAGAGCGTCACGGTCGTTCCCGCGCCCGGCCGCGTCGCGATGGCCACGGCGCCCTTGGACTGCTTCACGAAGCCGTACACCGCGCTCAGGCCCAAGCCGGTGCCCCGGCCGGCTTCCTTGGTCGTGAAGAAGGGCTCGAAGGCGCGCTCCTTCACTTCCTCGGTCATGCCCGTGCCGTTGTCGACCACCGAGATGGCCACGAAACTGCCGTGTGCGTCATGGTCGCTGAGCTCGTTGTGCACCTCCGGCGGCAGCGCGCCGCAGGCCGCGGCGCGAAAGTGCAGCGTGCCGCCTTCGGGCATGGCGTCGCGGGCGTTGATGGCAATGTTCAGCAATGCCGATTCGAGCTGACCGGGGTCGGCGAGCACCGGCGGGCAACCCGGCGCGGCGTCGATCGCGATGCCGATGCGCTGGTCGAGCGTGCGCCGCAGCATGTCGGCCAGGGAATGCAGCATCGCATGCGTGTCCACCGCGTTGGGCTGCAGCATCTGCCGGCGCGAAAACGCCAGCAGCTTGCCCGTGAGCTCGGCGCCGCGCCGCGATGCCCGCGCCGCGGCCCCCACCAGCTGCTGGGCGTAGCCGTCCTGCGCAATGGCGGGCAGCTCTTCGAGCACCTGCAGGTTGCCTTGGATGACGGTGAGCAGGTTGTTGAAGTCGTGCGCGATGCCGCCCGTGAGCTGGCCGACGCTTTCGAGCCGCTGGGCGTGGCTGAGCGCCTCTTCGGTCTGCACCCGCTGCAGGCTGGTGGCCAGCAGGTTGGAGAGCGATTCGAGGAACCGCAACTCTTCGTCGCCGAAGCGCTTGGCCTCGCGCGATCGCACGGTCAGCACGCCGATGAACCGGCCCCGGTCGTAGAAGGGCACGGCCAGCGCGCTGACCAGTCCGGCGTCCAGGTACGCCTGCGGCACCGCGAAGCGCCGCTCTTCGCGGTAGTCGGGCACCACCACCGGCTGTCCCTCGGCAAACACGAAGCCGGGCGGCGTGTTTGCATGGCTGGGAATGCGCGCGCCGATTTCCTCTCCGGGCACCAGGCCCACGCCGCTGGCCACGCGGAATTCGAGGCGGCTGTTCTCCAGCAGCAGCACCATGGCCACTTCGACCTCCAGCGCTTCCGCGGCCATGGCGGGCACGTGGTCGAGCACCACCTGCAGGTCGCGGGTGTCCACGGCCAGCCGGCCCAGCTGCGCGAGGTGGTCGCTGTAGCGCGCACGCTGCAGCGCCTGCTTCACGCGGGGATAGGCGCCGATGTCGCGGATGGCGGCAACGACGAAGGGCAGGCCCTGGCTTTGCAGCGGGCTGAGCGCGATCTCGACCATCACCTCGCTGCCGTCCTTGCGCTTGGCGACCAGCTCCATCTGCGTGCCCATGGGCCTGGGGCGTGGCGCCCGGCCGTAGGCCTCGCGGTAGGAAGCGTGGCGCGGGCGGATGCTGTCGGGCACCAGCGCGTCGACGTTCAGTCCCACCAGTTCGTGGACCGTGTAGCCCAGCAGGTTGGCTGCCGAGGGGTTGGCCAGCACGATGCGGCCGGCCTGGTCGACCAGCAGCAGCGAGTCCGGGTAGGAAATGAAGAGCGAACGGAAGACGCTGCTCTCTTCAACGCCCGAAGGCAGTCCCGGCAAGGGGGGGGCGATCGGGGAAGAGGGCGGGTTCATGACCTCAGCCTTGCGCGACGGGTGGAACCAGGATGTAGCCTGCGCCCCGCACCGACTTGACGATCTGCGGGTCGTCCGGGTCGGCCTCGATCTTCTTGCGCAGCCGGCCGACCTGCACGTCGATGGTGCGGTCGAAGGGTGCGGCTTCGCGTCCGCGCGTCTGCTCGAGCAGGAAGTCGCGCGACAGCACGCGCCCGGGGTGCCGCGCCAACGCGCTCAGCAGGTCGAATTCGCCGCCGGTGAGCGCCACGCTGTGGCCCCGCGGGTTCGTGAGGCTGCGTGCCGCGAGGTCGAGCTGCCAGCCGGCGAAGCGCAGCCGGTCGGCAGAGGCGAGGCTGGCCGGCTGGGCCGATGCGGGCACGGCCGCCGGTGCATCGTCGGGCGTCAGGCGCCTGAGCACGGCCTTGACCCGCGCCACGAGCTCGCGCAGGTCGAATGGTTTCGTCACGTAGTCGTCCGCGCCCACTTCCAGGCCGACGACCTTGTCCACCGCATCGCCGCGGCCAGTGACGATGACCAGGCCGCAGCGCCAGTTTTCGCGCATGCGGCGGGCAATGGAGAAGCCGTCCTCGCCGGGCAGCCCGAGGTCGAGCAGCACGAGATCGGCCGGATCGCTGTCCATCAGCGTCATCAGCGATGGGCCGTCGTGCAGCTGGGTCACGCGAAAACCATGGCTTTGAAGGTAATTGGCCAGCAGCAGCGTGATCTCGACCTCGTCGTCGAGGACCGCGATGTGAGAGGCGGATTTCATTCGGAAAGCGTGGATTCGAGGCCGAATGTCACAGCATTGTTAAGGACTGTACAAGCGTAGCACGCACATCTGGTGCGCGGCACGCCATTTTCGCTCGCCCGGGGCCAGCGTGCCCAGTGTCCGGCAGCGCGTTCACGGATTCGCCGGGGCTCCTTGTTCGCCATCCGCTATGCGCATCACGACGCGGCCCTCGATCCGGCCCTGCCGCATGCGGTCCAGTACCGTGTTGATGTTGTCCAGGCTGTCCTCGGTGCACACGGTTCGCACCTTGCCTTCGCCGGCGAATTCCAGCGCCTCCTGCAGGTCCTTGCGCGTACCGACGATCGAGCCTCGCACCGTCTTGGCGTTGAGCACCATGTCGAAGATCGGCAGCGGAAAGTCGCCGGGCGGCAGGCCCACCAGGGCCATCGTGCCGCGCTTGTGCAGCATGCCCAGCGCCTGGCCGAAGGCGCTGCGCGACACCGCCGTGACCAGCACGCCGTGCGCGCCGCGCAAGGTGCGCTGCAGTTCCGCCACGGGATCCTGGGTGGCGGCATTGATGACCATGTCCGCGCCGAGCGCCTTCGCCAGCTTGAGCTGGCCGTCGTGGATGTCGACGCCCACCACGTGGAATCCCATGGCCTTGGCATACTGCACGGCAAGATGCCCGAGGCCCCCGACGCCCGAGATCACCACCCAGTCGCCCGGCTTGCAGTCGAGCATTTTCAGGCCCTTGTAGACCGTGACGCCGGCACACAGCACCGGAGCAATCTCGGTGAAGCCCACGTTGGCGGGCAGCCGCCCGATATAGCCGGGGTCGGCCAGCACGTACTCGGCGTAGCCGCCGTTGACGGTGTAGCCGGTCATCTGCTGCTGGTCGCACAACGTTTCCCAGCCGGTGATGCAGTGTTCGCAGTGCCCGCAGGCCGTGTGGAGCCAGGGCACGCCCACGCGGTCGCCTTCCTTCACGTCCTTGACGCCGGCGCCGATGGCCGCGACGAAGCCGACGCCCTCGTGGCCCGGAATGAAGGGCAGCGAAGGCTTCACCGGCCAGTCGCCATCCGCGGCGTGCAGGTCGGTGTGGCATACGCCCGATGCGACCACTTTCACCAGCACCTGGCCGGGCGTGACCTCCGGAATGGCGACTTCCTCGATCTGCAGGGGGCGGCCGAATTCCCGGACGACGGCAGCCTTCATGGTTTGCATGGCGCTTTCCGTTCCTCAGGCCTCGACAGCCAGTTCGTTGACCACCGAAACCACCCCCGGCGCGGACCAGGCGGCGCCGCGGACGGCTTCGAACTCCGCCCAGGAGCGCACCTTGCCGCGCAGCACGACCTGCGAGCCGTGCACGTCGACCGCAACCTGCCGCGGCTCGCCATGGAACGCGCGGATGAGCGCGTCCTGCACCTGCCGTTCCACATCCGCGGAGCACACCTGCAGCCTGATCTTCACCAGGTTCGTGATGCCGGTGACGCCCAACAGGTTGCGAACCGTCGATTCCGCGGCCTGGCGCTGGTAGTCCCACTCGACTTCACCGGTCAGCGTGACCCATCCGCCCTCGACCATCGGCTGGACCGCGTTGCGGGGCACCTGCACGTTCCATTCGAGCGCGTGCCCGACGGCCTGTGCGATGTCGGCATCGGTGCGTTCGAGGCCGGCGGCCAGCTTCACCGAGGTTTCGACGGCCAGCGCCTTCACGCCGCTGACGCGCTGCACGGCCTGTTCCACCGCGAGCTTTTCCGCATAGCTGCCGAGATGGCCCGTCAGCGTGACCACGCCGTGGTTGACGATGACACCCACATTCGCCGAAGTGACGGCCGGATCCCATTCGAGTTCGGCCTGGATATCTGCTTTGAGCTGTGTGTCGGATTTCATTGGATTCCTGTTCCTTGGCTGGTATCGCTGCGCCGGGCCGGTCAGGCGCCCGGTTCCTGTCGCACCAGCAGCACGGGCACCGGACTGCCGCGCACGACGAGATCGGCGTCGCTTCCGAGCGCGAGGCGGCTGAAACCGCGCCGGCCATGGGTGCCCATCACGACCAGGTCGCATGCGGCGTTCTTGGCCTCTTCGATCACGACGTCGGCAATCCGTCCGCGCGTGACCTCGCGCAGGATGGTGTCGACCTCGACTTCCGACTGCGCTGCGGCGGCCTTGCCGGCCGCGAGCACGGATTCCCCGTACTCCCGCAGCTTCTGCAGGCTGGCATCGAAGCTGGAGATGGTGGACATTTCCATCAGCATCGGAAAGTCGTCGATGACGTGCAGCAGGCGCAGTTTTCCTTTTTGCTCGGCCGCCAGGCGGATGGCCTCGCGCAACCCGCGTTCCGCAGTGGGGCTGCCGTCGATGGGAACAAGAATGCGGTGGTACATGGCGCTGTCTTCCTTTGGGCCGGGCTGAAGGGGAGTTCGCCACCGGCCGATCGGCGAACGCTTCGATTTTTCGGCCGGGCCGCGGGTGCGGACTTGCGCCACGTCAAGCCAGCGACAGGAAACTGTGCGGAGACTGGAAGCCACACTCCACTTCATGATGGATTCAGCATGTATCACCGCATTCTTGTTCCCATCGACGGCAGCCCCACCTCCCTGCGGGGCCTGGACGAGGCGATCCGCCTGGCCGGGCTCATGGGCTCCGTCCTGCGGCTCATCCACGTCGTGGACGAACTGAAATACGTGACGGGCTTCGAAAGCCTCTCCTCCCCCGACCTGCTGCCGCTGATGGAGGAGGCCGGCGAGCAGATCCTTCAGCAGG